>DATHHM010000322.1:0-4332 GCA_035317145.1 Xanthobacteraceae bacterium
GGGGTTGCTCAGGAGTGTCTTGCTATCGCCGGGCAATTAGAGGAGCGGAAGGCCTGAGGTCAGGCCCGCGGTCGGCCCAAATATTCACCACGCGGCGGGCCGACGATCCTTCCATCGGAATAGATCAATGCCCCTCTGAGAAATGTGGATTTCACCCGGCCGGTGAGCTCGACGCCTTCGAATGGCGAATAACCCTGATGGGATTCGGATTCCGCTGCGCGAACCACAAATTTGGCATGTGGATCGACGAGAACGATGTCGGCGTCGTAGCCGGGGGCGATGTCGCCTTTGCTGAGCAGGCCGAAGCGCTGCGCCGGGTTCCAGCTCAAAAGCTCGGCCATATGGTTGTACGACATGCCGCGCCGGCTGCCTTCGCTGAGCACGCCGGAGAGCAGATACTCCGTGCCGCCAAAACCCGATTTCGCCAGCCAGATATTGTCCGGATCGTCCTTGGACCATTTCTGCTCGGCCGAACAGCAGGCGTGATCGCTGACGATCCAGTCGATCTTGCGATCGAGCACGGCCTGCCATAGCGCTTCGACGTCCTCGCGCGGCCGGATCGGCGGATTGACCTTGGCGTGAACGGCGCATTCGCAGCTGGTATCCAAGAGAAGATGACCGACAGTCACTTCGCGGCGGAATGCGACATGCGGGAACACCTGTTGCATCGTCCAGGCGGCCTCGATCGCCTTGCGCGAGCTCAAGTGCAGCAGGTTGATGTTCAGGCAATTCGTTTCATTGGCGAGATAAGATGCGATCCAGATCGCCAGGCCTTCCGAATGCGGCGGACGCGCGGCGCTGTAGGCGGCGAGCCCCGTCAGCTTGCCCTCGCGCTCGACGATTTTCGTATAGGCGTTGAGGATGTCGGCCAGCTCGCAATGCAGGCTGACGCTGATGTAAGGCGCCTTATCGGGAAATTTGGCCATCAGGCGCTGCGCCGATCGCATGATGAATTCGAAATGGGCGATGTCGTAGCGATCGTCCGGCCCTGTCATCAGAAATTCGTTCTGCTGCGACGACGGTCCGTGCAGGCCGTAGCCGCCGTAGAACATGAAAATCTTGAAGGACGTGACGCCGTGATCGAGAACCAGATGCTCCATCTCGTCGATATGCGCAGCCTCGATCGGCGCGATGTGATAACCGTAGTCGACCCAGAACCGTCCATTTGACTGCTTGAACACTTCGGGCATGAATTCGCGGTACGGACCGCCGCGATTCAAATAGTAATGGCCGGTGCGGATGTAATTCAGGCTTGACGTGACGCCGCCCATCGCCGCGGCCTTGCTTTCGGAAATCGCGTCTTCGGCCAGCGGCGAATAGATCCCGACATGCATGTGCGCATCGACGCAACCGGGAAAGGCCAGATGGTTCTTGCCGTCGAAGACCTGCTCCGCCTCCCCGGCCGCGAGCTCGGGCGCGAGGCGGCTGATCTTGCCGCCCTTGATGCCGATGTCGAGGCAATCGACGGAGGTCTTGTTGGGGCGGACGACACGGGCATTCTTGATGACGAGATCGAATAGTTTCGACATTCCGCTTTCCTCACAAACTACGCGTCATAACGCTTCCCGACAGCGAGCAATTCTGGCGTCCCGATCAAATCATTGAGGCCCGTGAAGTCGAGCATCCGGGAGCGGAACGGCTCGGAAGTGCCGTGCGCGGCCAGCGAGGCGTAATATTCGCTCGCCATCTGCCCGAGCGCGCGCACGATGCCGCCGGGAAAGATCACCAGCGCAAAGCCCAGCGCTTCGAGCTCGGCGGCGGTCAGCAGCGGCGTTTTGCCGCCTTCGACCATATTTGCCATCAGCGGCACACCGCCGAGCGCCGGGGGAATGCGCTTGAGCTCCGCTTGCGTCTTCGGCGCTTCGACGAACAGCATATCGGCGCCGGCATCGCGATAGGCGAGCGCACGCTCGATGGCCTTGTCAAAACCTTCGACCCCGACTGCGTCGGTGCGTGCGATCACCAGCGTGTCGCGCGATTGCCGGGCATCGAGCGCAGCCTTGATCTTGCCGACCATTTCGGCCGCCGGCACCAGGCGCTTCTCGTCGAGGTGGCCACAGCGCTTGGGAAATGACTGGTCCTCGATCTGGATCGCGTTGGCGCCGGCACGTTCGAACAGGCGCACGGTGCGCGCCACATTGAGCGCATTGCCATAGCCGGTATCGGCATCGACGATCAGATCGGCGGCAACCCGGTCGCGGATGTTTCCGATGACGTCGGCGACTTCGCTCATGCTCACCAGGCCAATGTCGGACCGCCCGAGGCGGGTATAGGCAATCGCCGCGCCGGAAACGTAAAGCGTTCTGAAAGCGGCCTGTTCGGCGACCAGCGCGGTGAAGGCGTCATAGACGCCGGGCGCGACCACGATGGGCTTTCGCGTCAGGCGGGCTCGCAGGCTGTCCGGTTGCGTCATCATTGCAGCCCCAGATAGGCGCGTTTGAGTTTTGGATTTTCGCGAATATCGGCCGAGCTTCCCTGTAGCACGAAGGCGCCGTTTTCGAGAATGTAGGCGCGGCTCGCGACCTCGAGGCTCTGCATGACGTTCTGTTCGACGAGCAAGAGCGTGATGCCGTCGGCATTGAGGCTCCGGATCAAAGCGAACAGCTCCTCGACCAAGAGCGGCGACAGCCCAAGCGAAGGCTCATCAAGAATGAGCAGCCGCGGCTCGGCCATCAAGCCCCTGCCGATCGCCAGCATCTGCTGCTCGCCGCCGGACAAGGTGCCGGCGCGTTGCGCGTGCCGCTCGGCAAGCCGTGGAAAGATCGTGAACACACGCTCGCGATTCTGCTTGCGCCGGGCGCGGGCACGACGATAGCCGCCGAGATCGAGATTTTCCGCAACCGTGAGGTCCGGAAATATGCAGCGCCCTTCCGGCACGTGAATAAGCCCGCGCCCGACGATCGCAGCCGGCGTCTCGCGCTCGATGGCGCTGCCCGCGAAATGGATCGTGCCGCGCGTTGCGCGAAGAACGCCGGAGATGGTGCGATTGAGCGTCGATTTTCCCGCACCGTTGGCGCCCAGGATCGCGACGATCTCGCCGGGGATAACGGCAAGATCGATATCGCGCAGTACCTCGGTTGCGCCGTAGCCGGCGGCAAGCCCGCTGATGGCGAGAAGCGGCTCAGACATGGGCAGCTCCCACAGCCTTTAGGCGCGCCGCCGCGCCTTTGCCGAGATAGGCCTCGATCACCCGCGCATCGCCGACCACGGCTTGCGGCGAGCCTTCGGTGAGAATGCGGCCTTCCGCCAGCACGTAGACGTGTTGCGCCAGACTCATCACCGCCTGCATGACGTGCTCGATCATCACTATGGTGATGCCGCGGTCGGCGATGGCGCAGATGGTCGGCACCATGGCGATGAGTTCGGTTGGATTGAGCCCGGCTAAAACTTCGTCGAGCAACAGGAGGCCAGGCTCTGTTGCCAGCGCGCGGGCGAGTTCCAACCGTTTTCGCCCCGCGACCGTGAGGCTCGCGGCGGGCTTGTCCAGCAATTCGGCAAGACCGACCAGCTGCGCGACCTGAGCGGCCGCATCGCGTGCAGCCGCGCGGGAGCGCCGCGACAAGTGCGCGCCGATCGCGATGTTTTCGTGCACGGTCAGTCCGGCAAACGGCCGCACGATCTGAAACGTGCGGGCGATGCCGCGCCGCGCCAACCGGTATGGCGGAACGCCGGTGATGTCCTCGCCGCGGTGAAAGATACGGCCGCCACTCGGCGTCAGAAATCCGCTGATCATCCCGAACAAGGTCGTCTTGCCGGCGCCGTTCGGTCCGATCAGCGCGGTAATGCGCCCGGACTGGACACTGAGCGACACGTTATCGACGGCAAGCAATCCGCCAAAGCGTTTGCTGACACCATCGACGTGGAGCAGCGGCTCAGCCATGGGGCGCTTCCGGCCGTAAGGATTTCACGGCGGCGAAACGTTGCCACGCCTTGCGAAGCAGCCCGGCAATGCCGCTCGGCGCAAAAGCAACTATAAGAATGAGGACGCAGCCGTAGATGACGAGATCGAGCCCCGGCGCGTCGCCGGCGACAAGTTTTGTCACTTCGCCCAGCGTCTTGACCACGAGCGCGCCGAGCAGCGGGCCGAACACCGTGCCGGCGCCGCCGACGATGGGCGCCAGCAGCGCCGCGATCGAAATCCAGGGGCCGTAGGCGATGCCGGCATCGATGAACAGAAAATATTGAGCATAGAAACAGCCGCCCGCGGCGGCGATCGCCGCCGAGACGGTCATGGCGCCGAGTTTTATCAGCGTCGTATTCACGCCAAGCGCCTTGGCGGCGTCCTCGTTCTCACGCAGCGCGACCAGATAGGCGCCGAAGCGGCTGATAAAA
>DATHHM010000323.1:0-17241 GCA_035317145.1 Xanthobacteraceae bacterium
AACGTCTCCCGTTCCGCCTTCATGGCGCGGCGCTCGGCGGCCGAGATCTGCGCGCCGATCTCGGCAAGGGCGGCGGTGTCCTGCTGCTCGGGCAGCGCGCCGTCGCCGAGCCCCAACGCGCGGATCAAGCCGCGGTGCACGATGAGATCGGCATAACGGCGGATGGGCGAGGTGAAATGGGCGTAGCGGCGCAGGTTGAGGCCGAAATGGCCAAAGTTCTCCGGCGAATATTCGGCCTGCGCCTGGCTGCGCAGCACGACCTGGTTGACCAGCCGCTCCACCTCGCGGCCTTTGACCTGGGCGAGGATGCGATTGAAGCCGTCGGGTTTCAGCACGCCGCCCTTGGGCAGCGCGATATCGATGGTCGCCAAAAACTCGCGCAGCGCGTTGAGCTTTTCCTGGGACGGCTCGTCGTGCACGCGATAGATCAGCGGGACGCGCGCGCGTTCGCAAGTTTCGGCGGCGGCGACATTGGCCAAAATCATGAACTCTTCGATCAGCCGGTGCGATTCCAGCCGCGGCGGCACGATCACGCGATCGACGGCACCGTCGGCCTTGAGCAGGATTTTGCGTTCGGGCACGTCGAGATCGAGCGGGCTGCGCTCGTCGCGGGCGCGGCGCACCGTCTCGTAAGCGGCGTACAGCGGCGCGAGAACGGGTCTGACGAGCGGCTCGGTGTTCTCGTCGGCGCGGCCCAAGACCGCAAACTGCGCCTCTTCGTAACTGAGTTTTGCCGCCGAGCGCATCATCACGCGATGAAACGTATGCGAGCGCTTGCGGCCGTCGGCGCCGATCACCATGCGCACGGCGAGGGCAGGGCGGTCCTCGTGCGGCCGCAGCGAGCATAATTCGTTGGAAATGCGCTCCGGCAGCATCGGCACGACTCTGTCGGGAAAATAGACCGAGTTGCCGCGGCGGACGGCCTCGCGATCCAGCGCCGAGCCCGGCCGCACGTAATGCGCCACGTCGGCAATGGCGACCGAGACCAGGTAGCCGCCGGGATTATGCGGATCGGGATCGGGCACCGCGTGCACCGCGTCGTCGTGATCCTTGGCGTCAGGCGGGTCGATGGTGACGAACGGCACCTGACGCCAGTCTTCACGACCGGCCAGCGTAGCGGGCTGCGCCGCGTCGGCTTCATCGAGTAGCGCGCGCGGAAAAACATGCGGGATGTCGTGGGAATGAATCGCGATCAGGCTGATGGCGCGCTCGCTTTTGATCGAGCCTAGTCGTTCAATGACCGAGCCCATTGGCAGACCGAGTCGGCCATTGCGCGCCACTTCAACTGCAACAAGATCGCCATCGACGGCGCCGCCTGAGCGATCGGCCGGGATCGCCATCTCGCGGCCGAGCTGTTTCTTGTCGACCGGCACCAGCCTTCCGCCGCCGCCGGGAAGCCCGCGAAAAACACCGAGCACGCGATGCTTGGCGCGGTCCAAAAGTTTTATGACGCGCGCGGTGGTCTCTTCCTCACTGCTGCGTTCGATGCGCAACAACACGCGGTCGCCGACGCCGGCAACTTCGCCCGGTCGCGGCCGGCGCGGCATGACGATACGGATGACGGGCGGCGCGCCGTGGGCGGCCTCGTCCCATTCGGTCGGCCGCGCCAAAAATTCGCCGTCGGCATCGCGGCCGGTGACGTCGGCCAGCACCACCGGCGGCAAGGTGCCTGGATTGTGCAGGCGTTTGCGCAGACGATCGATCTGACCAGAGTCGGCAAGCTCGCGCAGCATGCGATTGAGGGCGGCGCGGTCGGCATTCTTGGCGCCAAACGCGCGCGCGATCTCGCGCGTGCCAACCTTGCCGCTGCGCTCACGGATAAAGGCGACAAGCTCCTCGCGGGAGGGCAGGCGGGAGTGTTTCATCAGCAATTCTTCGGGCCGCTCATTAGTCTGGTCCGGCAGCCCATTTCGGCAACAAGCAAAAATTATTCGGCCGCTTCCGTGGGCGGCTTGCGTGTGGCCGGCCGTTTGCCGGCACCGGGCTTTTTCGACGACGCTTTGACAACGCGCGCCGTTCCCGGCGACGGCCGCTTGGCCTTGCGCGGGCGCGCGTGCGGCGCGGCGCCGCCGGTGCGCTCGGCCCTGGCATCGATCAAGGCCACGGCTTCATCGAGCGTCACGGTCTCGGGCGTCTTGTCGGCCGGCAAGGTGGCGTTGACGCCGTTGTGGCTGACATAGGGGCCGTAGCGGCCCTTCTTCGCCGTGATCGGTCCGCCCTTGGCCGGGTGATCGCCAAGCGCGCGGCCGGGATCGGCACCGAAGCGGCGGCCCTTCGACGGCCGCAGGATTTTCTCCGCGATCAATGTCACGGCGCGGTTGAGTCCGATGGTGAAGACCTCGTCGGCGTCTTCGATATTGGCGTAGGTTTTGCCGTGCTGCACGTAGGGCCCGTAGCGACCGATGCCGGCGAGGATCGGCTCGCCGTCCTCGGGATGCAGGCCGACCTTTCGGGGCAACGACAACAGCGCCACCGCGCGATCGAGATCGATCTCGTCGGGCGCCACGCCTTTCGGCAGGCTGGCGCGCTTCGGCTTTTCGCCGTCGACGCCTTCGCCGAGTTGCAGATAGGGGCCGAAGCGGCCTGAGCGCACGGTGACGTCGAGCCCGGTGGTGGGATCTTCGCCGAGTTTCTTGTTGCTGACTTCGCCGTTGCCGTCGGCCGTAAGCGGCCGCGTATAGCGGCATTCGGGATAGTTCGAGCAGCCGATGAAGGCACCGAATTTCGACAGTTTCAAGCCCAGCCGGCCGTCGCCGCAGGTCGGGCAGAGGCGCGGATTGGTGCCGTCCTCGCGCGCCGGGAACAGATGCGGCGCCAGCATGTCGTCGAGCGTGTCGATCACGCCCGAAATCTTCAAATCCTTGGTGCCGTCGACCGTGCCGATAAAGTCGCGCCAGAAATCGCGCAGCACTTCGCGCCACGCCACTTCGCTGTTGGAGATGAGATCGAGCTGCTCTTCGAGGCCCGCGGTGAAATCGTATTCGACGTATTTGGCGAAATAGCTTTCCAGGAACGCGACTACGATGCGGCCGCGGTCCTCCGGGTAAAGCCGGCGCTTGTCGAGCCGCACATATTTGCGGTCCTTGAGCACTTGCAGGATCGAGGCGTAGGTCGAGGGCCGGCCGATGCCGAGCTCTTCCATGCGCTTGACCAGCGAGGCTTCGGAATAGCGCGGCGGCGGCTCGGTAAAATGCTGGTCGGCCTTGATCTCGCGCTTGGCGAGCCGCTCGCCGGCGCTCATTTGCGGCAGCCGGCGCGACTCCTCGTCTTCTGGGTCCTCGTCCTGGCCTTCCTGATAGAGCGCGAGAAAACCGTCGAAATTCACCACGGTGCCGGTGGCGCGCAGATCGAGCACGCGGCTCGCGACATTGGCGGTGATCTCGACCGTGGTGCGCTCGAGCTCGGCGGATTCCATCTGGCTCGCGACCGTGCGCAGCCAGATCAGTTCGTAGAGTTTGGCCTGATCGGCGTCCAAAACGCTCTTGGTCTGGCTCGGCCGGCGCGTAAGCTCGGTCGGGCGGATCGCTTCATGGGCTTCCTGGGCGTTCTTCGCCTTGGCTTCGTAGCGGCGAGGGGCGGGCGGCACGTATTTCGCGCCGTAATCGGCGCCGATGACTTGCCGCACGGAACTGATTGCTTCGGGGGCGATCTGCACGCCGTCGGTGCGCATATAAGTAATGAGGCCGACGGTCTCGCCGTCGATGTCCATGCCCTCATAAAGCCGCTGCGCCACCCGCATGGTGTGGGCCGGCGCAAAGCCGAGCTTGCGGCTGGCCTCCTGCTGCAGCGTCGAGGTGGTGAACGGCGGCTGCGGATGCCGCTTTACCGGCTTGGCATCGACGGAAGCGACGGTGAAGGTCGCGGTTTCGAGCGCCTGCTTGAAGGCTTGCGCCTCCGCGCCGGAGCCGATGTCGAGGCGCTGCAGCTTTTTGCCGTCGGCGCCGACGAGGCGCGCTTCAAATGTCTCCTGGCGCGGCGTCGCCAGGCTCGCCACCAGCGACCAATATTCGCGGCGGACGAATTTTTCGATCTCGAGCTCGCGGTCGCAAACCAGCCGCAGCGCCACCGACTGCACCCGGCCGGCCGAGCGCGCCCCCGGCAGTTTGCGCCACAGCACCGGCGACAGCGTGAAGCCGAACAGATAATCGAGCGCGCGGCGCGCCAGATAGGCATCGACCAGCGCTTGGTCGATGATGCGCGGATGTTGCATCGCCTCCGTCACCGCCTGCTTGGTGATGGCGTTGAACACCACGCGCTCGATGGTCTGCTTGCCGAGCGCCTTCTTCTCTTTGAGGAATTCCAGCACATGCCAGGAGATCGCCTCGCCCTCGCGATCGGGGTCGGTGGCGAGAATGAGCTTGTCGGCGCCCTTGACCGCCTTGGCGATGTCGTTGAGCCGCTTTTGCGCCTTGGGATCGACCTCCCAGAGCATCTTGAAATTGTGGTCCGGATCGACCGAGCCGGACTTCGGCGGCAGGTCGCGGACATGGCCGAACGAGGCCAGGACTTCGTAGTCCTTGCCCAGATACTTATTGATGGTCTTCGCCTTGGCGGGCGATTCTACCAGTACTAACTTCATGGAAGCCTTTGATTCAAAGACATTTTCAGGCATTTACGCCCGTCAGGCGACCCTCGAGTCGCCGGGAACATGGGTAATGCAACCCCACCTGTCAAATCGTTACCGGGGCAAGGCCGCGTTCCGATGACGGTGGAATAGGGCCGGAGCGGGGCGCCCAGGCCCCGCTGGGCGACGCCCTTTATGGTTGAAAACGCTTTTCCGTCACCCTGAGGTGGCCGCGCAGTGGCCCTCGAAGGGCGACGGCCCGGGCGCCTCGGCCGTATCCTTCGAGGCTCGCTCCGCTCGCACCTCAGGATGACGGATTAGACGCTGTCGGCTCAACTACGGCGTATGCAGCCCAAGCCGGCCAAGAAACGCGCGGCTCGGATGGCCGTCGGGCGTCATGCCAAAACTCTGCTGCAGCTTGCGGATGTCGTCGCGCAAATCGAAATCCAAGTGGCCGTCGAAATCGGTGACTTTGTAACCCAAGCTTGCGAGCTTTTTCTGCAGCGCGATGCGCTCGGCGCGCGACGGCTGGACATCGTTGATCGGCCAGGCGCTGCGGAACGGACCTGCGCCGTGCAGCCGGTCGGCGAGATGCGCCACCGCGAGCGCGTAGGCGTCCGAATTGTTGTAGGTTTTGAGCACGACGAAATTTTGCGTCACCAGAAACGCCGGCCCCGGCGCGCCGCTCGGAAAGAACAGAATGGCGTCGCCGGTCTCGGGCCAGCGGCCGCCGTCGAGGCGTTCAAAGCCGCGAGCGTGCCATTCGCGAAACGTGCCGCGGCTCACGCCATAATCGAACTTGAGCGGCGCCAAAACCTCAAAACCCCACGGCAAGCCCGGTTGCCAGCCGAATTGCCGCAAATAATTGGCGATCGAAGCCAGCACATCGGGCACGCTCGTCCAGATATCGGCACGGCCGTCGCCGTCGAAATCGACGGCGTATTTGAGATAGCTCGACGGCATGAACTGGGCCTGGCCCATGGCGCCCGCATAGGAGCCGAGCAATTGCGGCCGCGCAATCTCGTGCGACTGCAATATTTTCAACGCGCTGATCAATTCGTCACGAAAGTAGGGCTGCTGAATTTTTGCTTGCGCCAGCGTCGCGATGCAGCGGAACACGTCCCAGCGGTCCGGGCCGTCGCCGAACGAGGACTCGATGCCCCAGATGCTGACCAAAATGCTCGCCGGCACGCCGTACTTGGTCTCGATCCTGCGCAACGTATCGGCCCATTGCGCGGATTTGCGCGTGCCGATGGCGACGCGCGATGGCGACACGATGCTCTCAACATAGGCGCCAAACGGCTTGCCGTATTCCGGCGCGTGCTGCATGGCGCCGAGCACGCGCGCATCCGGCGTCACGCCGGCAAAGGCCAGATCGAAGGTCGCGCGCGAAATACCCTGCGCCGCCGCGTCCTTCCATAGGCCGGCGAGGAACGCATCGAACGTTTCGCCGGATTGGCCGCTCGCCTGACCGATCGCGAGCACGAGCGCCACGATCGGCAACACGCGCCGCAGCAGGTTTGTGGCCGTCGCAAGGATGAATCGCATCGCGACGTAGTCTACACCAGCGAGACGAGTCCGCCGCCGTGGCGTTCCAACCGCCCGGCAAGCTCGAGTTCCAAGAGCACCAGGCGCACCACGCGCGGCGACGATTTGGCAAGCCGCACCAGATCGTCGACCAGGACCGGGGCAGGGCTCAACAGCGCTACGATCCGCGCGCGCTCGTCGGCGGCGGGATCGGCGTCTTGCAAACGGTCGCCGTCCGTCGGTTCCGGCTCCCGCGCGGTCAGCGCCACCCCCATGATGGGCTCCAGCACGGCGACGATATCGGCGGTCTCGGTCACCGGCGTCGCGCCCTGCTTGATCAGGCTGTTGGTGCCTTCCGCGCGCGGATCGAGCGGCGAGCCCGGCACGGCAAAAACTTCGCGGCCCTGTTCGAGCGCCATTCGCGCTGTGATCAGCGAGCCCGAACGCTTTGCCGCCTCGACGATGACGACGCCAAGCGCAAGCCCGGAAATCAAGCGATTGCGCCGCGGAAAATCCCGCGCACGCGGCTCCCAGCCGAGCGGCATTTCGGTCAGCGCAACGCCAGCCGGCAAAATCTCGTCGAGCAGATCGCCATGTTCCGGCGGATAGATTCTATCCTGGCCGCCGGCGAGCACCGCGATCGTGCCATTCGCCAAGCTGGCGCGATGCGCCGCCGCATCGATGCCGCGCGCCAGGCCGGAGACGACCGCGAAGCCGGCTTCGCTTAAGCCCCGCGCAAAAATCTGCGTCAGCTTCATGCCGGCCGCAGACGCATTGCGCGAGCCGACCACGGCAACCGCAGGCATGGCGAGCGCGGGCAGGTGGCCGCGCACCGCAAGCAGCGGCGGTGCGTCATCGATCATCTGCAAGCGTTCCGGATAACCGGCTTCGCCGATGGCGATGAGCGCAACGTCGAGTTCTCGCGCGGCGTCGATCTCACGCTCGGCCGCGTCGCGTGAACAAATCTGCGGAGCAGATGCACCGCCACGCCTTGCCAGCGAGGGCAGCGCCTCAAGCGCCGCGCGCGCCCCGCCGAAATGATTGACGAGGGCGCGAAAAGTTCGCGGCCCGACATTCTGGCTGCGGATGAGGCGCAGCCAGTCGAGGCGTTGCTCGTCGGTGAGGTGGATGTCGTGCGCTGGCTTATTCACGTCGGTCCCCAAGCAAGCGTAGCAAGTGTAGCCCGGATGAGCGAAGCGATATCCGGGATTCTGCCCTCCCGACTATAACCCCGCATATCGCTATGCTCATGCGGGCTACTTGTTGAATTTCGTCGCGTGACGCGTTCGCTTCACCCTCCCCTGCAGGGGGAGGGTCGCGGCCCGAAGGGACGCGGGGTGGGGTGCGCGGCGATGCAGGGAGTCGCAGCGAGCTGCGCGCGCTTTCACCCCATCCCGCCGCGCTTCGCGCCGCGACCTTCCCCCTCCAGGGGAAGGTGAAGAGAGCGCCGCGCGAGCGGGTAAGGTAATTGTTGCAAAGCGGCGGTCGAAGCCGCAGAGTCGGCCGCAATTGCCGCAGGAACAATCGGGTTCCGTCCGGAGGATGGTTTGCACGGTAATTTGGCCAAGCGCGCGTTTAGGGTCGAGCTGATCAAGCCGTCGCATTACGACCGGGACGGCTATGTCATCCAATGGCTGCGTTCGACCTTGCCGTCGAACTCGCTCGCCAGCGTCTATGGGCTGATGCGGGAGTGCGCCGACAACCGCGTGCTCGGCCCCGACGTCGATATCGAGGTCGAAGCCTGCGACGAGTGCAACACCATCGTCGATGTGGCCGCGGTGGCCAAGCGCATCCGCGCCGCCGGCGGCGGCATGGTGGGCTTGATCGGCGTGCAATCGAATCAATATCCGCGCGCGCTCGATCTCGGGCGGCAGTTCCGCGCGCTTGGGTTGCCCGTGGTCATGGGCGGCTTTCATGTTTCCGGCTGCATCTCCATGCTGCCGACTTTGCCGGCTGACCTGCAGCAGGCGCTCGATCTCGGCATCCATCTGTTCGCCGGCGAGGCCGAAGGCCGCATGGGCGACGTTTTGCGCGATGTCGCCGAAGGCAAAGCCAAGCCGATCTACAATTATCTGGCCGACATGCCGGAAATGGCGGCCGCCGTTTATCCGATTCTTCCGCGCGAGGTGGTCACGCGCGTCGCCGGACATTATTCAAGTTTCGACGCCGGCCGCGGCTGTCCGTTCCAGTGCAGCTTTTGCACCATCATCAACGTGCAGGGCCGCAAATCGCGCTACCGCACGCCCGACGACGTCGAGGCCATCGTGCGGGCGAACGAAGCGCAGGGCATTACGCGGTTCTTCATCACCGACGATAATTTCGCCCGCAACCGCAACTGGGAGCCGATCCTCGACCGCCTGATCGAATTGCGCGAGCGCGACAAGTTCAACATCCGCCTCCTGCTGCAAGTCGACACGCTGTGTCACCGCATCCCGGGTTTTATCGAGAAATCGGCGCGCGCCGGCTGCACGGCGATCTTCCTCGGGCTTGAGAACATCAATCCCGAATCGCTCATGGGGGCGAAGAAGCGCCAGAACAAGATTTGGGAATATCGCGAGATGCTTTTGGCGTGGCGGGCGCAAAAGGTCATGACCTACGCCGGCTATATTCTCGGCTTTCCGACCGACACTCCGGAATCGATCGCCCGCGACATCGAGATCATCAAGAAGGAATTGCCGGTCGACATCCTCGAGTTCTTTTATCTGACGCCGCTGCCAGGCTCGGAAGATCACAAGAATCTGTTCATGCGCGGGGTGCCGATGGATCCCGACATGAACAAATACGATCTCGAGCACGCCTGCACCGCGCATCCGCTGATGTCGAAGGAGATTTGGACCAAGGTCTATGCCGATGCGTGGACGCGCTACTACACCGACGCCCATGTCGAGACCATCATGCGCCGCGCCGTGGTGTCCGGCATCAACCGCACAAAAATTCTGGATTCACTGACCATCTTCTCCGGCGCGTCGCGCATCGAGGGCGTGCATCCGCTGCAATTCGGCTTTTTGCGCCGCAAGGTGCGCACCCAGCGCCGCTACGGCATGCCAGTGCTCAATCCGCTGGTATTCTATCCGTGGCGCATTGTGGATTTTCTCAAAATCTCGGCGCAATGGCTGCGGCTGGTCTGGCGCTATCGCCGCATCATGGCGCGCGTCAAAGCCGATCCGACCTCGCGCACCCATTTCGACGAGGCATTGCGGCCGCATACGGCCGGCGGCGAGACCGATCATTTTGTTGAAATGTTCGCCGACAAGATTCCGCACACCCACGGCGCGCCAGTGCGCGCGCAGGTCACGGTCGGTTAAAATTTTCGTTCAAGCCGCGGAGTCGCGGCCGATCTTGCTTTCCGTGCCGCCAATCAGCCGCGCGATGTTGGCGCGGTGCGTGATCCAGAGCAGCACTGTAAGGAGCAGGAATAGCGCCGCGAGCCGAACATCGCCGGTCCACCACAGGATTACGGGCGTCGCGGCACTTGCCAGGAGCGCGGCAAGCGACGAGTAGCGCGTGAGTGCGGCGACCGCGAGCCAGATGGCGCAGAAGCCCAAGAGCGCAGGCCAAACCATGAAGCCGAGCAATAGACCGATAAAGGTCGCAACGCCTTTACCGCCTTTGAACTTGAGCCAGACCGGAAACAGGTGGCCCAAAAACGCGCCGAGCGCGGCGACGATGGCGGCGTCGCGGCCAAAGATATGCGCGACGATCAGAACCGCCGCGGTGCCCTTGAGCATGTCGCCCAGCAAGGTCGCGGCGGCGAGGCCCTTGCGGCCGGTGCGCAAAACATTGGTGGCGCCGATATTGCCGGAGCCGACCGAGCGCAGATCGGGCGCGCCGGCGAGCCGCGTCAGCAGAATGCCGAATGGAATCGAGCCGCACAAATAGCCGAAGACGAAGGCCGCGGCGTATTCGGACATGATCGACCAGTCGATCGGCATGGCGGCTTATTTGTTATCCGTCATCCTGAGGTGGCCGCGAAGCGGCCCTCGAAGGATGTCGGCCGAGGCGCCCGGGCCGTCGCCCTTCGAGGCTCGCTGCGCTCGCACCTCAGGGTGACGGAAAGGCGCATCTAGCTCGCACGCGCCTTTTTACCGCCCTCGCGCGGCGCAAAGCCAGCGGTAAGCGCATCAGTAGCGTTGCGATAAATGACGAGGTGCTTGGGCTTGTCGCCCGCGGCGCGGGTCAGCGCCGCCAGATCGGGCGCAAAAGTTTTTCGTGTCGTGTCGGCGACCACCACGTGCGCAGCCGTATCCTCCTCGACGTCCTTCTCGCAATAGACGCAGCGCAGTCTGCAGCGCTGCGGGGTGTCGTCTTCGATGACGTAGAACTTGTTGGCGGCGTATTGCCGTTCGGCCGGATCGCCAGTGATGCAATTGTGATTGTCGCATTCCAGGCCGGTGCCGATCGGCTGGGCGTAAATCGAATAGTCCGGTTTGGCGAAACCGCCGTTGAACAGGTGCAGCGATTTGTTCTTGTGCACGCGCAGCAGCAGCGAGATCAGCGCCATGCGGATGGGAACGCCGTAGGCCGCCTGTTGGAAATAGATGGCGCGGCGGTCGCTATCGAGCGAAGCGTCGAGCTCGTTGACCCGCGGCAGCGGATGCATGACGCTGGCGTCGGAATATTTCGCCTCGTTCAAGAACTTTGCGTCGACCTTTGGATAGTCCCGCTCCTTCTCGCTCCAGCGCTCCTTCTGGAAGCGCGTGACATAGACGGCGTCGGTTTTCTTCTGCACCAAAAGCCCATAATCGATTTCCGGATCGGGAATGAGCGACAGCTGGTGCGGCTGATCGGCGGTGACATAGAGCGCGTCGATCGAACCGCCATGGGCTTGTCCGGGATCTTTTGAAACCATGCGGCAATGAAATTCCTCGCGCAGCCGGCGGGCGACGTGGGCCGGCAGCTCCATGCCGGGCGCGGGCAGCGGATCGATGGTCGCGCCGAAGCGCGCCAGCGCATAGACGAAGGAATGGATGGTGCGGCTGCCCTTGAGATCGCCGGAAATCGCGACCTTCATGTTACGCAAATTCTTCTTCTTGGAGCGCAGCGTGAACAGATCGCACAAGGTCTGCGTCGGGTGTTCGTGGCTGCCGTCGCCGCCGTTGATCACAGGAATTTGCGAATATTCGGCCGCCAAGCGCGCGGCGCCGTCACGCGGGTGGCGGATGACGACGACGTCGGCATAGTTGGAAATGACGCGGATGGTATCGGCGAGGCTTTCGCCCTTGGCAGCCGAGCTCACCGCCGGATCGGCGCTGGTGATATTGGCGCCGCCGAGCCGCAGCATGGCGCTCTCGAACGACAGCCGCGTGCGGGTCGATGGCTCGTAAAACAGGCTCGCCAGGATGGATTTCGCCGCCAAATTCGTGCTGCGCCCGATCCGATACGAGATATTGGCGTCGGCGAGTTCCTTCAAAAACCCTTGCGCGACCTCGAAGATCGTCTCGATCTCCTTATTGGAGAGGTCATTGATCGAAATGATATGGCGCGTGAGCGGCTGGGTCTTGGTCATTAAAACGCTGCTATAGGCCCAATCCGAGCGGTCCGGCAAGCCTCGATTCGACCCGCGGCGCCGGTGTGCACCACAATCGATCCGCGGGTGGCCGGACTTTAGCCATGAGCCTGCGCGGCGTGCGCCAGGCGGTCGAGCGCGCCCTGAAGGATGTAAGTGGCGGCGTGCTGGTCGATCACCGCCTTGCGCTTGGCGCGGCTGGCATCGGCGGCGATCAGCGCCCGTTCCACCGCCGCGGTCGACAGCCGTTCGTCCCACAGCGCGATCGGCAGCGCGGTGAGCTTTGCAAGATTGCGCGCAAACGCGCGGGTCGATTGGGCGCGCGCACCCTCGGTGCCGTCCATGTTGATCGGCAGGCCGAGCACGAAGCCGATGGCGCGCCGCTCGGCGGCGAGATAGAGCAGGCGCTGCGCATCGAGGCTGAAGCGTTGTCTGGCGACAGTCTCGACCGGTGTCGCCAGACGCCGGTCCGGGTCGCTCGACGCAACGCCGATGGTCTTTGTGCCGAGATCGAGACCGATCAGCGCGCCGCGCGCCGGCAACAGCGTGGCGGCCTCCATGAGTGCAAGAACCGGCATGGCCGCGGGTTAGCACGCTTGGGCCACAGCCGCCAACGTCACCTTTTTTGAGGCGTCGCGGCTGACTATGTGTGTTGCCATGTCGCAATCCACTAAGGCTACCGGCATCAAAATCATCAGCGGCGGCGCCTTCAAGCAGGTGCTCAACGCACTCGCCGAGCAATACGGCAATGCAAGCGGCAACAAGCTCGACCTGACCTATCGGACCGTCGGCCAGCATTTGAAGCTGATCGAAAGCGGGGAGGAGTCATTCGACGTCGCCGTGCTGACGCCCGACGCGATCGACGGCCTGATCAAGGACGGCAAGGTGGTTGCCGGCAGCCGCGCCGATCTGGCCAAGACCGGCGTCGGTGTCGTGGTCGGGGCTGGCACGCCGTTGCCGGACATCGGCTCGGTCGACGCATTCAAGCGCACGCTGCTTGCGGCAAAATCGGTGGCCTATATCGATCCGGCAGCCGGCGGCTCGAGCGGCATCTATGTCGGAAAACTGTTGGAGCGGCTCGGCATCGCCGCCCAAATCAACGCCAAGGCGAAATTGATCCATGGCGGCGCGGTCGCCGAGCACATCGCTGCGGGCGAAGCCGAGATCGGCGTGCATCAGATCAGTGAGATATTGCCGGTCAAGGGCGTCGTGCTGGTCGGTCCATTGCCGGCGGAGATCCAGAATTTCACGATCTATTCGGCCGGCGTCGCCACCGCGGCCAAGGACGGGGCTACGGCGAGTGCGCTGGTCAAATTCCTGGCCGGGCCGGGCGCGGTGCCGTTCATCAAGGCCAAGGGCATGGAGCCGGCGTCGTGAGGAGCCCATAAAAAGCCAGCGCCCGCACGAGGCGGGCGCTGAGTTTGGGGTATTTTTCCAGGTCCGGAAGCAGGTCCGAAAGTCAGGCTTTCGCGTGCTCCCAGGCCAGCCGCGGGATGTCCGAACGGGTGATACCGATATCGGCCAGTTCGCGGTCGTTGAGGCTCGAAAGTTCCCTCACCGCAGCGCCGTAGCGCTTCCAGGCGTGGAGGAAGTGGATTGCCGACAAAAGCATTTTGGGGTCCTTTCCTCATTTGTCGTTGAATCGCAGTTAGATATAGGTAGCCATTGTTGCGCCGCAAAATGGAATTGGTGCAGTGCAGCTAAGAGAATTTTGCATGTGTACGGCAATAATTTCTCAACAAATGGCTGGCGCGTAATGGAGTTTTCGCGAGTTTTCCCTGTGGCAGCGTGGTTCTTGCTATGTGGAGCGTGCAATGCTGCCGGGCGTCTTTTCAGTCTGGGAATGGAAGGAATTGGGTCAAGTTTTAGCCATCCGACGATCCCGTCCCTGCCGTAGTCGCTTCGTCATAATCCGCGCAGTGTTGCGTCAGTGAGGTCGGGTATCATGGGGACAACAACTCAAGATCACCGCAGGTGTGCGGAAGAATGCGTGGCGTTTGCGCGATTGGCCGACGCCGAAAGCGACAAGGCGCTGTGGCTGACCTTGGCGCAGTCCTGGGTGCGATTGGCCGAGCATGTCGCGCACATGGAATCGCGCGCGATGACGCTTGAGACGAGCGAAGCGGACGAGCCAGAAGAGATCGTCGCTTAGCTCACTGGCCGTGGCTGGCCAGCACTTGCTGACAGGAACTGCTGATCTTGCCGCGATTGGTTTGCAGGCAGCCGAGAATGGCGAACACGTCGTCCTGGCCGTCCTCCCTGAGGAATTGCTTGCAATAGCGGATCACGTCCGGATGGCAGGCGGCGCGTTCCTGATCGCTGCCTTGCGTGATTGAATTCTTCACCGGTGGCGGCTGCGGCGGCAATTGCGCAAGTGCTGCCGGCCCGGCGACAAGCAGAACAGCGATCGTCACAACCGTTATGCGTAGCATACTACCCCCTGAGGGCATCCGGCCCTTGCTTGTTGTCGCAAAACTATCTCACAATTTTCCGGCCGGCGTCAGTGCGCGGGTAGTGGCGGGAAATCTTTTTTGGGCCCCTGAGGCCGATTTGCTACATGCGGGTGAGGCGTGTGGAATGGGCATACGCGGCCCTTCGCGGCTACGCGGAAAACGAAGATGGCTTGCCGAGCCGTAGCAAGCGGCGGGTGCCCGCCTTCGCCCAAATATGGGCTTCGGCGCGGCAGCCCTCGCGCGCTTCGCTTGCGAAGGCTGGTGGGCGGTGACGGACTCGAACCGCCGACATTCTGCGTGTAAAGCAGACGCTCTACCAACTGAGCTAACCGCCCATTGCTGACCCACGATGGCGCGATTTATCGCCTCGGTGCGGCAATGCGCAAGTCCACCGCTGCGGCGATGCAGCGCGGCGAAGGCCGGCGAGCTCAAGCTTCGAACATGACACCGCCCGCCTGCGCGCTGTTGGCATGGCAGCGAGCAGACGGGCGGCGAATGCTGCGGGACCCGTTGCCGGGTCCGCTACCGATCGAACCCGATTGTCAGATCGCTTCCTTGAGTTCCTTGGAGGCGCGGAAGGCGACCTTCTTGCTGGCCTTGATCTGGATGGCTTCGCCGGTGGCCGGATTGCGGCCCATGCGCGCGGCGCGCTTGCGGACCTGCAAGATGCCGAGCCCGCCGATACGGATGCGCTCGCCCTTCTTGAGGTGCTTGACGATATTGCCGACCAGGCCGCCGAGAATGGCTTCAGCCTGCTTTTTCGACAGTTCGTTATCCTCCGCAAGGCTTGCCGCCAGGTGCTTCAATGTCACGGTCGTGGATGTTGTCTTGGCTGCCATTTGGTCCTCCTCGATGAACGGTAGCGCGCGAAAAGCGCCGCTCACTGCGAAGCAGTTAGACGATTCGGCTGCGGCTGACCACGCTTGTTTTGCAGGTTTCACCGATGTTTTCGCGCATCCGAGGCTATCTGCGGGCGCTCTGTGACGGCAATAAGACCTCAATTAGACTCGCGGAAAAGGCCGATTTACGGCCTAAATCCTTGACTTGGGCGAGGGCGGGCCTTAACTGCCGACCGCGCCCGCGGGGGCGTAGCTCAGTTGGTTAGAGCGTCGGCCTGTCACGCCGAAGGTCGCGGGTTCGAGTCCCGTCGCTCCCGCCATATCATTCATGATATCAATAACTTGGCGAGTCGAACCGGTCGCTTTGACAGCCGTCATTTGACCATCACCCAGGCCGGCTGCAACAGCGGATAGGCGACCAATCCGATCACCGCCGTGGCGGCGATCACAAGCGCGTTGTGGACCTTCCAGCGGAACAGGACCGCGAGCGAAGCAACCCCGATCAGGGCGGTCAGCCAGTCGCCGATGGCAATGCGGCCGAGCAGGATGCAGGCGCCGAAGATGGTCCCGATCGCAGCCGCATAGGCGCCGCGGACAAAACCCTGGACATTCGGGTTCGAGCCGTAGCGCGCGAGCAGCGGGGCGACGGCGAGGACGAGGATGAACGAGGGGAAGAAAATTCCGACGGTGGCGACGACCGAGCCCCAGAAGCCGGCCACCAGGTAGCCGACGAAGGTCGCGGTGATCACGACCGGGCCTGGACTGATCATGCCGACGGCGACCGCGATCAGGAATTGGCGCTGATCGAGCCAGCCATATTGCGCAACGACGCCTTGCTCGAGAAACGGCACGATGACGAGGCCACTGCCGAACGTGAGCGAGCCCGCCTTGAGGAAGAACAGCAAGAGCTTGCCCAAGGTCGAGCCGGATGCGGCGGGCGCCACCAGCGGCAGCGCTGCCGGCAGCGCGAGCGACAGGCTCGCAGGCGGCGGGCGGCGCAACAGATTGCCGTAATAGAGGATGCCGACGAGGCCAGCGCCGAGAAACAGCAGCGCGACTTCGGCCTGCAAGATCACGGTGACGACGAGGCATGCGGCCGCGATCGCCCATTGCAGCTTGTCCTCCATGCCGAGCTTGGCGAGCCGATAACAGGAGTGCAGGATCAGCGCGATCACCGCCGGACTGACGCCGTAGAAAATCGCGGTGACCGGCTTGAGATCGCCGAGGCGGACATAAAGCGCGCCCAGTGCGGCGACGATCAAAAAATTCGGCAGGATGAACGCCCAGCCGCCGATCCAGGCGCCCCAAAAACCGCCGCGCAGATAGCCGACATAGATCCCGACCTGAATCGCCAGCGGTCCGGGCAGCGACTGGCAGATGGCGATGGCTTCGCGCATCTGCTCTTTGGTCAGCCAACCGCGCTCAGCGACGACTTCGCGCTCCATCTGACCGACGAGCGCAACGGGACCGCCGAAGCCCAACACGCCGAGGCGGAGGAAGTAGAACAGCAATTCCGTCAGCCGACCGCGTTTTGCTGCGGTTGTATCTGTCACGAAAGTTCTCCGGGCTGGGGTTGGGCCGCACATGCGGCGGCCCAACGCCGGTGCGCTACTTTCAAAGTGCGTTTTTGACGTTTGCCATTTCATCCAAGGCGGTGCGCAGCGCCTTGGCGAGCTTGACGGCGTCGTCGTTGGCCCAGAAGTGCATGAAGAACAGCCGCGGCTGTTCGTCCAGCATGTGGCTGTGCAGCGCGGTCACTTCGATGCCGCCGGTACGCAAGGCCTTGATGACCGAATTGACCTCGCTTGCGATCATCACGAAATCGCCGGTGATCGCGGCATTGCCGCCGCCGGTCGGTTGGAAACCGATCGCGGTCGCTACGCCCAACGGGCCGACCGGCACCAGCGCCATGCCGCCCTCGGTGACCGGATCGCGACGCGGCACGCCAAATTGATAGACGCCACCATTGGGCTGGCCTTTGGCGCCGATGATCTGATCGAGTTGCGCAGTGTCGAGATCGATTGCCGGCGGGGCAGAGGCCGGTGCAGGCGCGGTCAGCGGCGTCTTGCTTTCCGCAAGTGCGGCGCGGATGGCGGTCGCCATTTTGACCGGATCGCCGTGGCCGCCGACATGCATGTAGAAGGTCGCCGGGCTGCCGCGCAGCAGGTGATTGTGGACCGCGGTGATGTCGAGGCCGTTCTCGATCAGCTTCGTCATCACGGGTTTTATCTCGGTATCCAACAGCACGAGATCGCCCATCGCCATCGCTTCGCCACCCATGGCCTTGAACGCGACCCAGCCGCCGAGCGCGAGCGCGGGTTTGATGGTGACGCCATCGAGCGTCACGGTGAG
>DATHHM010000324.1:0-20865 GCA_035317145.1 Xanthobacteraceae bacterium
CCACCCGCTCGGAACAACAGATCGACAATGCGCGCGGCAAGGCGGCGCGCCGCGGCATTTTGATCGGCGTTTGGGACGAGGCCGACATACCTGCGGAGCTGTGGAGCGGCTATCTTCGGGACAAGCGATGACCGGGAGAAGCAGGATGCCGGGATTGTTGCGTCTCGCGCTTGTGGTTCTGGCTGGATCGTTTTTTGCCGCCCCGCTGCACGCGCAGATCGGCGAGCAGCCCATCCGCATCATCTTTCCGTTCGCGCCCGGCGGCTCCGGCGACACCGTGGCGCGTTTGATCGCCAATAAAATGAGTGGCGCGCTGGGCCGGCCGGTGATCGTCGAGAACCGCACCGGTGCTGATGGCCGCATCGGCGTCAAAATGGTGAAAGATGCAGCGCCCGACGGCAGCACTTTGCTGCTGACGCCGATCGCGCCGTTGGCGATCTATCAGCACTTCTACACGAAGCTGGACTACGACCCGATCGCCGATTTCGCGCCGCTGAGCCAGCTGGGCACGTACGATTTCGGCATTGCGGTCGGGCCGCAAACCGACGCCAAGACGCTCAAGGATTTGGTCGATTGGGCCAAGGCCAATCCCGCGGATGCGAACTATGCCATTCCCGGCGCGGGCACGCTGCCGCATTTTTTGGGCTTGATGTTCGGCCGTGCCGCCAAGATCGATCTGCGTCCGGTGCCGTATCATGGCTCCGCCGCGGGTCTTACCGATCTTGTGGCCGGGCATATCCCGATCGAGATCACGACGACATCCGACCTGGTCCAAATGGCCGAGGCTGGCCGCATCCGCGTCCTGGCGACCTCGAACCGGCAGCGCTCGCCGTTCCTGCCGAACGTGCCGACGCTGCGCGAAGCGGGCTATGATCTGGTCGCGTCCGGCTGGTACGGCATGTTCGCGCCGGCCAAGACGCCGCCGGAGGTGATCGCGCGGCTCAACAAGGCGATCGTCGACGCCGTGCGGTCGCCCGACGTGGAACAGCGGTTCCTGGCGTTCGGATTGCAGCCGACCGGCACGTCTGCGGCCGCCTTCGCCGACATCCAGAAGGACGACTCGGAAAAATGGGCGCCGGCTGTTAAAGCATCGGGCTTCAGACCCGAGGAGTGACGCGAGACAACGCGATGGCAGTGGCCGAGGCAAAGACCGAGCAAAAACGCGACCGCAAGGCGGTGGACGGCGTCATCGCCGCGCTCGCCGCTCTGTTCGGCAACCGCCTCGTCACCTCGCAGGCGGTGCGCGAGCAGCACGGCAATACGGTGACCTGGATTCCGAACGAGCCGCCGGACGCGGTGGTGTTCCCGCAGACCACCGAAGACGTGCGGCAGGTGGTGCGGCTGTGCGCGGCGGCGCGCGTGCCGGTGATCCCGTTCGGCGTCGGTACCTCGCTCGAAGGCCAAGTGAATGCGCCGCGCGGTGGCATCTCGCTCGATTTCCGCGATATGAACCGCGTGCTTGCGGTTCACGCCGAGGATCTCGATTGCGTCATCGAGCCCGGGATCACGCGCAAGACGCTCAACGAGCAACTCCGCGATCAGGGTGTGTTCTTTCCGATCGATCCCGGCGCCGATGCGTCGCTCGGCGGCATGGCGGCGACGCGCGCCTCGGGCACCAACGCGGTGCGCTACGGCACCATGAAGGACAATGTACTTTCGTTGAAAGCCGTGCTCGCCGACGGCGAGGTGATGACGACGGCGAGCCGGGCAAAAAAATCCAGCTCCGGTTACGATCTCACGCGGCTGATCGTCGGATCGGAGGGTACGCTTGGCATCATCACCGAGCTGACGCTGAAACTCGCCGGCATCCCGGAGGCGATATCGGGAGGCGTGTGTCCGTTCCCCTCGGTCGAGGCGTGCTGCCGGGCCACCATCCTGACCATCCAGTCCGGCATTCCGGTGGCGCGCATCGAATTGCTTGATGCGCTGCAGGTGCGCGCGGTCAATCTTCATTCCAAGCTTGAGCTGCCCGAGACGCCGATGTTGTTTTTGGAATTCCACGGCACGGCGGCTGGAGTAGCCGAGCAGTCGGAACGTTTCGCCGACATCGCCCGCGAGTTCGGCGGCGGGCCGTTCGACTGGGCGACGCGCCAGGAGGATCGTACCCGTCTGTGGGAGGCCCGCCATAACGCAGCGCTGTCGTGCAAGGCGCTCAGGCCGGGCGCGCAGATTGTCGCGACCGATGTCTGCGTGCCGATATCGCGGCTCGCCGAATGCGTCGTCGAGACCCAGCGCGACATTGCCGAAAGCCGGCTGTTGGCGCCGATCGTCGGCCATGTCGGCGACGGCAACTTCCATCTGACGCTGCTGGTGGACATGGACGACGCCGACGAGGTCGCTCGCGCGCAAGCGTTGTCGCAGCGCTTGGTCGAGCGCGCGCTGGCCATGGACGGCACCTGCACCGGCGAGCACGGCGTCGGCCAGGGCAAGATGAAATATCTGTTGGCCGAGCACGGCGAGCCGGCGCTCGCGGCGATGCGTGCGATCAAGCGCACGCTCGACCCGCTCGACATCTTGAATCCAGGCAAGATCGTTAATCTTTGATCGCGAGGGGGCGACATACTATCGCCCCGAATGTAGCCCAAACGCCGGCCGGCAAGCGTGCAATCGGTGCCGGCCTCATTTAGGTTTGGGCAAAGGCGCACGAGATTCGCCCGAAGCGGATTTTAGCGAAAGGTCGGAGGCGCCGTGCAGACGACGCTGCTCGGATTGGCGATCGCGATCATCCTGGCGCTGGTTGCCGCGCTGGTGGCGCCGCTCGTCGTCGATTGGAATCATTTCCGCACAACGTTCGAGACCGAGGCGAGCCGCCTCACCGGATTGAGCGTGCGTGTGACCGGTACGATCGACGCCCGCATCCTGCCGACCCCGCGTATCAAGCTGCGCAACGTCGAGATCGGCGAAGCCGGCCGGGAGCCGCTGCTGCGCGCCGGCGCGATTGATCTCGAGGTGCGGCTTGGTCCGCTCATCCGTGGCGAGGTCCAAGCCAGCGAGGCGCGTCTGGTAACGCCTCAAATCAATCTCGCGCTCGACCGTTCCGGCGCTATCGACTGGCCGGTTCCCACGCGCACCTGGCGTGCGGAGGATCTGTCCGTCTCCCGGCTGCGCGTCGAAGACGGCAGCATCGTTCTCGCCGATGCCGCGTCGGGCTCGCGCCTGACGTTGCAAAAACTTTCGTTCGACGGCGACATCCGCTCGCTGCTTGGACCGTTCAGGGGGGAAGGAACGTTCGTCGCCGGCGACGAAATTTACGGCTACCGAATTTCCGGCGGTCGCGGCGATGCCGACAACGGGTTCAAGATCAGGCTCGGCGTCAATCCGTCCAATCACCCGCTGACCACGGACATCGACGGCACGCTCACCGTCGATCGCGGCGTGCCGCAATTCGACGGCACCATTGCGCTGGCGCGGCCGGTCGGCGCCGCACTGTCGAGCGGCCAGCGGGTGATGAACGATCCATGGCATGCCCGTGGCACGATCCGAGCGACGCCGGCTGCGGCGTCGCTGCACGACGTCACTTTTCAATACGGGCCGGACGAACGCGCGGTGGTTTTCACCGGCAAAGCCGATTTGACATTCGGCGCGCAGCCGCATTTCGACGGCGAGATCGCCGCGCTCGAGGTCAATGTCGATCGCGCGCTCGCCGCGCCCGACCTGACGCACCGGCCGCCGCTCCTTGTGGTTAAGAGTTTCGTCGATGCGTTCGTGGCATCGGTCAAGCTGCCGCTGCCGGGCAAGATAGGCGTCGGCATCGCCGGCCTGACGGTCGGCGGCACCAATGTCCAATCGCTGCACGGCGTTGCGCGCTTCGACGCCACGGGCTGGAGCCTGGACGGCGTCGAACTACGCGCGCCGGGGCTGACCCAAGTGAGCTTGAGCGGCCAGCTCAAGCAGTCCGGGCACGGCCTCGCTTTCACCGGGCCCGGTGCCTTGGACTCCGCCGACGCCGATACGTTGCTCGCCTGGCTCAGCGGACGTGGCGGCACAGCTTCGGCCGGCGTGCGGACATTGCGCGCGCGCGGCAACGTCACCATCGCCGGCGATCGTTTGGCGGTCGATGGGCTCGACGCCACGCTGGATCAGGACAATGTCCAGGGGCGCTTCGCCTATACCTGGCCTACGACTTGGCCGGCATCCGACCGCCCGGCCATTGTCGAGGCCGATCTTCACGCCACAAAACTCGATCTCGATGCGTTGACGGCGTTCGCCAAGTCGGCCGTGGACGAGAACGGTTTTGCGCCGCCGCGCCAAGGCTCGCTGGCGCTCGATATCGGCAAGGCGACGTTGGCCGGCGTCGACGCGCGTACGGTCAAAGCACAAATCAAGTTCGATTCCGGCGCATTGCAGATCGAGCATCTGTCGGTCGGCGAACTGGGCGGTGCCGCGCTCGACATCTCGGGACGCATCGACGAGTTGTCGTCGCAGCCGCGCGGCCGCGTCACGGTCGATCTCAATGCCGGCACGCTGGCCGATCTGTCGCGGGTCCTCGGGCAGTTTGCGCCGCAGACAGCCGATGTCCTGCGCCGTGCCGCCGATCGCCTGGCGCCGGCAAAACTGCACGGCACGTTGACCGTCGAGCGGGCGGCGACTGCCGGCAGCACCGTCAAGCTCGATCTCAATGGGCAGTTGGGCTTGCTGCGCGTCGCGCTCAACGGCGTGGTGGCTGGTGAGCCATCTAAGCTCGGTGAAGCGAATGTGCACATCGACAGCCGGCTCGATGCCGATGACGGCACCGCACTGGCGGCGCTGTTCGGCCTCAGTCGCGTCGTCGCCGTCGATCAACTGCCCGGCCGCGTGACGCTATCTGCCGTCGGGCCGCTGAACGGCGAGCTTCGCGTCGATGGCGAGGCGTCGGCCAGCGGCTTCACTGCCGCGGTGCGTGGTGCGGTGCGATTGAACGGCAAGGAAGCGCCCCAAGGCACCTTCCAAGGCACGTTCCAAATATTGGCGACAGCCGCCGACCTGCAGCCGCTGCAGCAAGCGATGACCGGCCAGCCGGGCAATGCGGTGCCGTTCTCCGCGCGCGCCGCCGTTTCCGTTGCCGGCAGCGCGCTGTCGTTCACGCAAATCGCCATCGCTGCCGGCAAGGCGTCGGCGCACGGGCATCTTGCCGTCAATCTGGCAAGTCCGATCGCAATCGACGGTGACGTCGGCGCCGACAATGTCGATGGCGCCTGGCTCACGAGCGTGCTGTTGGGGCTGCCGCGCCAAGCGCAAAATACGCCGTGGTCGAGCCAGCCGCTCGGCGGCGGCGCGTTCGCCGCGATGAACGGCGCCGTGACTTTCACGCTCGATCATGCGGCGTTCACGCCGGCGCTGGTCGCCCGCAATCTCAAAGGCGTGGCGCAGTTTCGCCCGGGCGAAATCACGCTGCAGAATATCGACGGCAGTCTCGCCGGTGGCCACGTCAGCGGCGAATTGGCGTTCCGCCGCAACGCCGACGGCTTAGTCAGCCACGGCCATGTCGCGCTGGCCGATGCCGACGCGGCGACAGTCCTGCAAACCGACAAGAAAATCATCGATGCGCGGCTGACGCTCAAGGCCGACTTCGACAGCTTCGGCTCAAGTCCCGCCGTGCTCGTGCGCACGGCGCACGGCAGCGGCGCGATCGCGCTGGCCGATGCCCGTATCGGGGGGCTCGACCCGGCTGCGTTCGTCGCCGCCATGCGCGCGGCCGATCAGGGCGCGGCGATCGAGCTCGCGAAAATTCAGGCTGCTGTGAACGTGGCGCTCGCCAGTGGCCATCTGGCCGCGCCGCAAGGCGACGCCGCCATGACGATCACCGACGGCAAGGTCGGCGTCGCCAACGTGACGTTGCCGGCGCAAGACGGCGCCGCGTTGTCGTTGTCCGGCGCGCTCGATCTCAACACCGGCACCGTCGATGCGCGCATGACGCTCACGGCACCGCCGCCGGCCCACGCCCTGATCCGCATCCAGCCCGAGCTCGCCGTCATGCTCAAAGGCCCGCTCGCGGCGCCGGCGCGCAGCCTCGACGTTTCGGCGTTGACCGGTTGGCTGGCGCTGCGCGCCGCCGAACTGCAAAGCCGGCGTCTGGAATCGATCGAAGCCAATGGACGGCAGGACGTCATCGGCCGCGCGGTTCGTCCGGACTTTCCGGTAGTCCGGACAGTCCCTGCGGGCGGCCTCGTCGAATCCGCGATACTGGCGAGCGCGTCGCCGCCGCCTGGAACGCGAGGATTGGATCTGTTGCAGACCGAAGCACCGGCTGCCGGCGCCACTGGATCGACAACGGCAAACAAACCGCGGCTCGCACCGCAGCCGCCCCCGCCAGCAGCCCCACAAACAGCGGGGCCGCCGCTCGATTTGTTATTCCACCCGCAGAACTGATGGCGCTGCCGAGGGCATGACCATCAGCGGCGTTTGGCCGCTGCTCTCGACGGCATGACCGTTGGTTTGCGCTCGGTAGTGATCGAGCACGAACAGCCGGATGGCCGACGACAGATTGCCGTGCGGGCGTCCGGTATCGATCTCGGCGACGAGGTCCGACAGCGTCTTGTCGCGGCCGATGGCGATGTCCTTGAGCCCTCTCCAAAAGGCGTCTTCAAGGCTGACGCTGGTCTTATGACCGGCGATAACGATCGAGCGCTTGATGACTGGCGATTTCATTGCCCTTCTCCCGTTTCGACCCGGTGTAGGTCGAGGCTTCGCTGGGCTTTGTCGTTGCGTGACCGTGTCGTGGTTCGATCCGCCTTGGTCTGACCATGGACCAGCCGGTTCGCCGCGGCCGTCTGCTCGGCTTCACGCCGTTTGGCCCGCTTTCGCGCGGTTCGGAGATTGACAACGTCGCCCATCAGGTACCTCGGCGGTAACCGGATAACGTGGCTGGGGCCATCCTGGCCCGCTTCGGCTGTAAAGTTATACGCCGGTACCGTGGCACTGGATCACGACAACCGAGAGTCTACGGAGTCTTAACGCGGGCGTTCCGGTCGTGACCAAAGCCTATTGCTTTTGTCCGGAAGCGAAATATCATTTCAGTGCAATATTCGCAGACCACAAAGCCCGGGCGATACTGTATGAATATTCGCAAGGGCGAGATATTATGTGGTAATTCTCAAGGTAGACATGAAAACGACGTAAGGTATCAGATGATGTACTTAAGAGTATTTTACCAATAGTTCCACGTTATGCCTCGGATATTGACGTAATTCATTGTCCTCGCGGGTAAGCCGATACTGTCGCATCCCGCACACAAATTCGTGATTGCCGGGTCCCGGCGGCGACCGCCTAGGTCCGGCGCTCTTATTTTTTGCGGAAACGGTCGAGCCGCACGACTTCACCGCCACCGCTCTTTTCATTGGGCGCTGGCTCTGCCGACGCAGCACGGGCGGGAGCGGATAGGGCAGCATCGCTCTTTTCGATCGCCGCCGGGGGCGGCGTGGGAGTGGGTGCTTTGGTCGCGGTGCCCGGCTCCTCGGCCGCCTGCTTGTCGAGGGACTCGAACTGGAAGCCGAATTGCACCGCCGGATCGAAGAACGCCGTTACCGCGTCGAACGGCACCGCGAGCCGCTCCGGAATGCCGCCGAACGACAAGCCGACCTCAAAACCGTCGTCGTCGACCGTCAGATCCCAGAACTGATGCTGCAACACGATCGTCATCGCGTCGGGATATTGCCCGCGCATCCGCTCCGACAGCCGCACGCCGGGCGCCACGGTGGCAAACGTGATCTTGAAATGATGCTCGCCCGGCAGGCCCTTCTTGGCGACGTCTGCCAATACCGTGCGCACGACCCCGCGCAAGGCCGCTTGGGCGAGAATGTCGTAGCGGATGTAGTCAGTGGCCATAGCGGATGACAGACGACAGACGACGGATGACAGATAGTAGACGAATCATAGAGGTCCAGATCGATTCTGTCCTCTGTCGTCCGTCCTCTGTCCTCTGAAAGAAAGTGGAGGCTTCTGTTGCCAGGTGCCTCCGAACCCCGCCTGACGGAGCTTAACCCGTCAGGGCTTTAAGATCGGTCTTTCAGACTGCGTTACGCAGCCAGAGCAACCGGAGCATAGTTGTCATTGGCAACTATGGATTTGGTCCGATAACGACGGAACCATCCCGGGCAAAAGCGCGCCTTTTACGCCCTCGTCGATCCTATTTCGACCCCGTAAGCGGAGGACGGAAGTCGGACGACGGAGGACAGATCAAGAGGACATTTCGGCCCGCTTATTCATCTGTCGTCCGTAGTCTGTCATCCGTCCTCCGAAAATTGGTGGAGTCGCCGGGTACCGCCCCCGGGTCCGAAAGGTTTATTACGACGGCCGTTTATCGCCATATCCGGCTTGCGCCGGCACCGGGGAATATAGGCGTAAATGGTTGCCGAAAGAAGAGCGGGGTCAGGCCCCCAAAAACTGACATGAAACCCGCATGAAACTCCTCTCCGGCGGACAATCCGGCGTCGACCGGGCGGTGCTCGATGTGGCGATAGAGCGCAGCATCGATTATGGCGGCTGGTGTCCCAAGGACGGCTGGGCCGAGGACCTTTCCGCGCCGCCCGGGCTATTGGCGAAATATCCCAACTTGAAGGAGACGCCGCTGCCCGATCCGGCGCAGCGCACCGAATGGAATGTGCGCGACGCCGATGCCTGCATGATCGTGATCGCAGCCGGCGGCTTGGCGGTCTCCAAGGGCACGGCGCTGGCCGAGGAATTGGCCCATCGCCATCGCAAGCCGCTCTTGGTCGTCGATCTGGGAGACCCTGAGCCCGTCGAGCACGCGGCGCTCTGGCTGCGCGTGCAGCAGCGCCGGGTTGGCGCCGATCTTGTGCTCGCCATCGGCGGCCCGCGCGAAAGCGAAGCGTCCGGCATCTATGCCAGCGCGACGACGTTCATTCATGCGTTATTGGACTTGGCTGCTCGCGGTTAGCGCGGCCAACAAATCAGCATCGCCAGCTTGCGCGAAAACGTCTGGCTGCCCATGACGAGCGGCGCTAAACGAATTGCATGAACGACGTAACGCCGGCGCCGCGCGCGACCGAACCTGTTGCCGCCGCTGCCGCGCCGCCGCGCCCGAGCCTGTCCGAATTGTTCATCGCCTACGCGTTGATCTCGCTCTACGGCTTTGGCGGCGTACTGGCGTGGTCGCGCCGCATGATGGTCGAGGAGCGGCGCTGGCTGACGCCCGAACAGTTCAACGAAGCTTACGCGCTGTGCTCGTTCCTGCCCGGGCCCAACATCGTCAATTTCTCGGTGATTTTCGGCTCCCGGGTGCGCGGGCCGCTCGGCGGCTTGGTCGCGCTGGTCGGGCTGCTCGGCCCGCCGATGGTGCTGATCGTCATCATCGGCGCGCTGTATGCCCATTACGGCGATCTGCCGGCGCTGCGGCGCGCGCTGATCGGTGTCACGGCGGCGGCGGCCGGCCTGATCATGTCGACGGTGGCGAAGATGGCGCTGCCGCTGTTCCGTAACCGCGCCGTGGGCGGCCCGGTCATCGCGCTCGCGACCTTCGGCGCCATCGGCATCGCGCAGTGGCCGCTGCCGATCGTGCTCGCCGTGGTGCTGCCGATCAGTCTCGCGCTCGCCTTGGTGCGGCGATGAAGGGCTGGTTGCGGCCATGAAGGATTTGGGCGGCACGCTCGGGACGCTGGCGTGGTTTTTCGCGCTGATGTCGCTGTTCGCCATCGGCGGCGCCAATTCGGCGGTGCCGGAAATCCACCGCTTTGCCGTCGACGTTCAGCATTGGATGACCGATCCGCAATTCAGCGACATTTTCGGGCTGGCGCAACTGACGCCGGGGCCGAACGTCATGGTCGTCACCTTGATCGGCTATCACGTCGCCGGGCTTGCCGGCGCGCTGGTGGCGACGCTGGCGATGTGCGGGCCGACCTGCCTGTTGGCTTTCTATGTCGGCCGCACCTTCGACCGCTTCCGCGGCGCATCCTGGCAGGTGGCGCTGGCCGGCGGCCTGGTGCCGGTGACGCTTGGGCTGACCGCGGCGAGCGCCGTCATCGTGGCGAGAGCGGCGGACGATACGTGGGTGGCGGTCGGAATTACCGTCGCCACCGCGCTGATGACCTGCTGGATCAGGGTGAACCCGCTTTGGATATTTGCCGTGGCCGCGCTGCTCGGATTGAGCGGGGTGGTTTGAGGCGGTCCACAGCGCTCTTGCGCGCGTTTCGTTCGCCCCTCATTTGACGTTAGACTCCCCCGAGTCGGCCGGATCACACCGCTCATGCGCCAATACTTCGACCTTATGGAACGTGTGCTCGCCGAGGGCGTGGAAAAGCGCGACCGCACGGGCGTCGGCACGCGCTCGGTGTTCGGCCATCAGATGCGCTTCGATCTCGCCGCCGGCTTCCCCCTGATCACCACCAAGAAGGTGCACGTCAAATCCATCATCTACGAACTGCTCTGGTTCCTGCGCGGCGACACCAACGTCAAATATCTCAACGAGCATGGCGTCACCATCTGGGATGAATGGGCGGACGAGAACGGCAATCTCGGTCCGGTCTACGGCCGGCAATGGCGCTCTTGGCCGGCGCCGGACGGCTCCACCATCGATCAATTCGCCAACGTGCTCGCGGAAATTCGCCGCAATCCCAATTCGCGCCGGCTGATCGTCACCGCGTGGAATCCGGCGGAAGTCGACAGCATGGCGCTACCGCCGTGCCATTGCCTGTTTCAGTTCAACGTCGCCGACGGCGCATTGTCCTGTCAGCTCTATCAGCGCTCGGCCGATGTCTTTCTCGGCGTGCCGTTCAACATCGCCTCCTACGCGCTATTGACGCTTGCCGTGGCGCAGGTGAGCGGGCTCAAACCCGGCACCTTCATCCATAGCCTGGGCGACGCGCACCTTTATCTCAACCACCTCGAGCAGGCGCGGTTGCAGCTTACGCGAAACCCGCGGCCGCTGCCGACGCTGCGGCTTGATCCCGCGGCGAAGGATTTGTTCGCGCTGCGCTACGAGGATTTTGCGCTCGAAGGCTACGATCCGCACCCGCACATCAAGGCTGCGATCGCGGTGTGAGGATGAACATCCTTCTCGTCGCCGCGATTGCGCAGAACGGCGTCATCGGCCGCGGCAATGCGCTGCCGTGGCGGCTCAAATCGGACATGCAGCATTTCCGCGCGTTGACCATGGGCAAGCCGGTGGTGATGGGGCGCAAGACTTATCTGTCGATCGGCCGGCCGCTTAAGGGCCGCACCACCATCGTGGTGAGCCGCGATCGCGACTTTACTGCGCCGGGCGTCGTGGTGGCGCCGAGCCTTGACGCCGCGCTGACGACGGCGCGCGGCGACGCGTTGCGGAGGAACGCGGACACCATCGTCGTTGCCGGCGGCGCCGAAATCTATGCCCAAGCCATGCCGCTCGCGACGCAGCTTGCCATCACCCATGTCCACATGCGCGTCGACGGCGATGCGCATTTTCCGGCCATCGATGCCAATGAATGGCGCGAAAGCGCGCGCAGCGAGCACGAGGCGGCGGCCGAGGACGAAGCCGCGTTCGCATTCGTCACTTACGAACGCGAAATTGACGCCAAAATGCGGCCGGTCAGCGCGTCATAACTGCGCGTTGTAAGGGGCAGTGCGCTCCCCTATAACCCCCCACAACGCGTGCCGGCGCTGCGCCGGCGTCCGAGGAGACAATTGATGCCGTGGAACAACCAATCCGGCGGCCCGTGGGGTTCCGGATCGCGGGGACCGTGGGGCTCGGGGCCGCAAACGCCCGGGGGGCCGAGGCCGCCCGATCTCGAAGACTTTCTGCGCCGCGGCCAGGACAAGCTGCGCGCCCTGATGCCGGGCAATCTCGGCGGCCGCGGCATCGCGCTCATCGCGCTCATTGCCGTCGTGCTGTGGGGATTTTCCGGCTTCTTCCGCGTCGAGCCCGATGAGCTCGGCGTGGTGCTGCGTTTCGGCCAATTCGTGCGCGAGGTCCAGCCGGGGCTGAATTATCATCTGCCCTATCCGATCGAGACCGCGCTGACGCCGCAGGCGCTGCGCGTCAATAAGATCGACATCGGCATGCGGGTCGCCGAGGACATGCGCCGCGGCACCACCGTCCGCGATGTGCCGGAAGAAAGCCTGATGCTCACCGGCGACGAGAACATCGTCGATGTCGATTTCTCGGTGCTGTGGAAGGTCAAGCCGAGCGCGGTCGGCGATTACTTGTTCAATGTGCAGGGCCCCGAAAGCACCGTGAAAGCGGTCGGCGAGAGCGCCATGCGCGAAGTCATCGGCCGCTCGAACATTCAGGCGATTCTGACCGGCGCGCGGCAGACCATCGAGACCGCGGTGCAGGAAGGGATGCAGAAGACTCTCGACGACTACGGCGCCGGCATCGTGGTGCAGCAGGTCCAGCTGCAGAAGGTGGATCCGCCCACCCAAGTGATCGACGCTTTCCGCGACGTGCAAGCCGCCCGCTCCGATCTCGAGCGCGCGCAGAACGAAGCGCAGACATACGCCAATCGTACCGTGCCGGAGGCGCGCGGCCGCGCCGCCAAGATCATCCAGGATGCCGAAGCCTATCGCGAGCAAACCGTCGCCGAAGCCACGGGTCAGGCCTCGCGCTTCTCGCAGGTCTACGATCAGTACAAAAAGGCGCCCGACGTCACCCGCCAGCGCATCTATCTCGAGACCATGGAGCACGTTCTCGGCGGCACCGACAAGACGATCATCGATACCGGCCCGCAGGGCGGTCCCGGCGTCGTGCCGTATCTGCCGCTCGGCGACCTGTCGCGGCAACCGCCGCCGGCGCAGAAGCCGGGAGGCACGCCATGAGAGTGGGTCTCGCCAGCGGCGCCGCCGCCGTCCTGCTGCTCGTCGCGCTTCTCATCGGCTATGGCAGCTTCTTCACCGTCTATCAGACCCGGCAGGCTCTGGTCGTGCGATTGGGCGAACCGAGGCGCGTCATCACCGAGCCGGGTCTCAACGTCAAAATTCCGCTCATCGAGAGCGTCATCTATATCGACAAGCGCATTCTCAACATCGAGACGCCGGCGCAGGAGGTGATTGCCTCGAGCGGCCCGCGGGCCAATGCCGGCCTCGCCCAGGCCGGCGAGCGCCTCGTCGTCGACGCCTTCGCGCGCTACCGCATCGTCGATCCGCTCAAATTCTACCAGACGGTCGGGCCGGATGGCGCCAGTACGCAGCTCGCGATCCTGCTCAACTCGGCGCTGCGGCGCGTGTTGGGCGCCGCCACGCTGTCTGACGCCGTGCGCAACAAGCGTGAGGAGTTGATGGGGCTGATGCGCGATCAACTCGATCGCGATGCCCAGCCGTTCGGCATTCATGTCATCGACGTGCGCATCCGCCGCGTCGACCTGCCGGAGCAGAATAGCCAGGCGGTCTATCAGCGTATGCAGACCGAGCGGCAGCGCGAGGCGGCCGAGTTCCGCGCCCAGGGCAGCCAGAAGGCCCAGGAGATCAGAGCCCGGGCCGATCGCGACGTCACGGTGCTGTTGGCGGACGCTACCTCTCAGTCCGAGCAGGTCCGCGGCCAAGGCGACGCCGAGCGCAACCGCATCTACGCCGAGGCCTACGGCCAGGATCCGGGATTCTTTGCCTTCTACCGCTCGATGCAGGCCTACGAACGCAGCATGCAGCACGGCGACACGCACTTGGTGCTGCGGCCGGATTCGGATTTCTTCCGCTTTTTCGGCGATCCGGCGGGCAAATCGCCGCCGGAAGGCACCAATACCAAAGCGGCAGCGCCGGCGCCTGGAACTGCCGTGGCGCCCAATCCACCGAGCGCGAGCAGCACGACGAAATAGAGCGTAGCGGGTTGCCGGGTTCATGTCCGATTTCCTCGCCGCGCTCGGCTTGTTCTTCGCGATCGAGGGTATCTTTCTTGCCGCGTTCCCGGTCAGCGCCAAGCGCGCCATGGCGACCGTGCTGGAAATGGCCGATGGCCCGTTGCGTATCGCCGGCATCGTTTCGGCGCTGGTCGGCGTGCTGATCGTTTACTTTGTGCGCGGTTGAACGGCCCGTTCGCGGGCCGCTTTTCCGCCCCAATCGGGTCCCTAATGGCCGGGCCGGCTGCGTATGGCCTTGCGCCGGGGGCACGTCGGGGGCACCTTTTCAATCGAGTCCCCTTGCAGGAGCGCCGACATCCATGTCTCGCCATTCAACCTCTCGCCATCTCTCGCAATTGGTGCGGCACGGCGCGGCAGCAGCGGCGCTGATGGCGGCCGTTATCATCCTACCGGTGCAGCCCGCGACGGCGCGCGGACCGGAGAACATCGCCGACGTCGCCGAGCAGGTGATCGACGCCGTGGTCAACATTTCGACGTCGCAAAAGGTCGATGCGAGGGTCAGCGGCATGCCCGACCTGCCGCCCGGCTCGCCGATGGAGGAATTCTTCGACGAATTCTTCAAGAACCGGCGCGGGCAGGGCGGCGGCGACAACCCTGAGCGCGCACCGCGCCGCGTCAACTCGCTCGGCTCCGGCTTTGTCATCGATCCGTCCGGCCTGGTGGTGACCAACAATCACGTCATCGCCGACGCCGACGAGATCAACGTCATCCTCAACGACGGCACCAAGCTGCCGGCGCAACTGGTCGGCAAGGACACCAAGGCCGATTTGGCGCTGTTGCGCGTAAAGGCCGACAAGCCGCTCAAGGCAGTGGCGTTCGGCGATTCCGACAAGCTGCGGCTCGGCGAATGGGTCATCGCCATCGGTAACCCGTTCAGCCTCGGCGGCACCGTGACCGCGGGCATCGTCTCGGCGCGCAACCGCGACATCCAGTCGGGCCCGTACGACAATTACATTCAGACCGACGCCGCCATCAATCGCGGCAATTCCGGCGGCCCGCTGTTCAACCTCAACGGCGAGGTCATCGGCGTCAACACCGCGATCATCTCGCCGTCCGGCGGCTCGATCGGCATCGGCTTTGCCGTGCCGTCCAACACCGCCATGCCGGTGATCAATCAGCTGCGCGATTTCGGCGAAATGCGCCGTGGCTGGCTCGGCGTGCGCATCCAGCAGGTTACCGACGACATCGCCGAGAGCCTGAGCATCAAGCCGCCGCGCGGCGCGCTGGTCGCCGGCGTCGACGACAAGGGGCCGGCCAAGCCCGGCGGCATCGAGCCGGGCGACGTCGTCGTCAAGTTCGACGGCCACGACATCAAGGAAATGCGCGACCTGCCGCGCGTCGTCGCCGACACGCCGGTCGGCAAGCAGGTCGACGTCGTCGTCATCCGCAAGGGCAAGGAAGAGACCCACCAGATCAAGATCGGCCGGCTGCAGGACACCGAAAAGGTGGCGTCGAACGATCCCAAACAGGGTGCGGCGCCGGAGCAGAAGTCCACCGTGCAGAAAACGCTTGGGCTCGAATTGTCCGCGATGTCCGACGATCTGCGCAAAAAATTCAAGATCAGGGACACCATCAAGGGCGTCGTCGTCACCGGCGTCGACTCCAGCGTGGATGTATCGCAAGCCGACAAGCGGCTGACGCCCGGCGACGTCATCGTCGAAGTGCAATACGAAGCCGTCGGCAACCCGGCCGCGGTGCAGGCGCGGGTCGATGCGCTCAAAGCCCAGGGCAAGAAGGTCGCAGTGCTGCTCGTTTCCAACGGCAACGGCGAGACGCGGTTCGTGGCGTTGAATTTGCAGTGAGCTGAGGACGGACGACAGACGACGGATGACGGACGACAGACGACAGACGACAGACGACGGATTAGTAGCTGCTACTCTTCATCCGTCCTCTGTCGTCCGTCATCCGTCGTCCGTTAATCCAGCACGTAACTCACCGCGCCATCCGCGAGCTTCGGCTCGAACCACGTCGATTTCGGCGGCATGATCGCGCCGGCGTCGGCGACCGCCATCAGGTCGCTCATCTGCGTCGGATAGAGCGCAAAGGCGACGGCAAAAGCGCCCGACGACACCAGCCGCTCCAGTTCGCCAAGCCCGCGGCCGCCGCCGACAAAGTCGATGCGCTTGTCGGTACGTGGATCGGTGATGCCGAAAATCGGCTCGATGATATTGCGCGTCAACAGCGTGATCGGCAGCCGCTCGACCGGGTCGGCGGATTTTTGCGCCTTGGCGGCGATCTCGGGTTTCAGCGTCAGCCGGTACCAGCGCCCGGCCAAATACATTCCGACTTCGTCCGGCGCGGCCGGGCGCACCGGCTGATCGCTCGCCGCAACTGCGTAGGCTTCGCGCAATTGCGCCAAAAGCTGGTCCGGGCTGCGCCCGTTCAAATCGCGGATGACGCGGTTATAGTCGAGGATCGTCATCTCGTTCTGCGGAAACATCACGGTGAGGAAATAACCCTGCGCGCCGTCGCCGCGGGATTTCGCCACGCGCTCCGCTGCGGCCGAGCGGTGATGGCCGTCGGCGATATAGAGCGCCGGCAAGGCATCGATCGCGCGGGTCAATGCCGCGACGGTTTCGTCGTCGCTGATGACCCAGAGCTGGTGCCGCACGCCGTCATCGGCAGTGACGTCGAACGCGGGTTCGCCCGACGTGACGCGCGCCAGCATGGCGTCGATCTGCGGCGCCGTCGGGTAGCCAAGCATGACCGGCCCGGTCTGCGCGTTGACCGCTTCGATCTGGCGCACCCGGTCGTCTTCCTTGGCCGGTGTGGTGTGCTCGTGGCGGCGGATGCGATTGCTGGCGTAGTCGGCGAGCGACGCGATCGCCGCAAGCCCGGTCGAAATGTGGCCGCGCCAGGTCGTCCGGTAGACGTAGTAGCCCGGTTTGGCGTCGCGGACGAGCACGCCGGCCGCGATCATGGCTTTAAGGTTCGCGGCGGCCTTGGCATAGACCGCGCCATCGTAAGGATCGGTCGCCGGATCGAGGTCGATCTCCGCCTTGGAGACGTGCAGAAAACTCCACGCCTTGCCCCGGACACGCTCGCGCGCCTCCGCGCTCGACAGCACGTCATAGGGCGGGGCCAAAACTTCGGCGGCGCGCCCCGGCGCCGGCCGCAACGCGCGGAAGGGTTTGATGAGGGTCACTTGGCCTCTCGGTAATCTCGTTCGCTTGCGGGATTTTAATTCGCGCAAAAACCCACTACGTCAACCCCGTGAGCGAGCCGAAGATCATCCTCATCGCGGGGCCGACTGCGAGCGGCAAGTCGGCATTGGCGCTGGCGCTGGCCGAAAAGCTTGGCGGCACGATCGTCAATGCCGATTCCATGCAGGTCTACCGCGACCTGCGCATCATCACCGCGCGGCCGACGCCGGAGGAGGAGGTGCGGGCGCCGCATCGCCTCTATGGCCACGTCGACGCGGCGGAGAATTTTTCGGTCGGCCGCTGGTGCGCCGAGGCCGCCGACGTGCTCGCAGCGGCGCAACGCGAAGCGCGGGTGGCCATCGTCGTCGGCGGCACCGGGCTCTATTTCAGTGCGCTGACGCAAGGGCTCGCCGCGGTGCCGCCGATCCCGGCGCAAATCCGCAACGAGGTGCGCACGCGGCTCGCAAGCGAGGGCGTCGAGGCATTGCATGCGGAACTGACGCGGCGCGATCCTGCCGCCGCGGCGCGTCTGATGCCCGGCGACCGCGCCCGCGTCACCCGCGCGCTTGAAGTGATTCTGGCGACCGGACGCTCGCTGTTATTGTGGCACGAAGCGAACATGCCGGCGCGCGTCGATGCGGCGCTTGCCGCAAAGGTCTTTCTCATGCCCGATCGCGACGCGCTGTTGCGGCGCATCGACGCCCGCTTCGACGCCATGATGGCGGCGGGCGCCATGGACGAGGTGCGCGCGCTCGCGGAGCGCCATCTCGATCCCAATCTGCCGGCGATGAAGGCGCACGGCGTGCCGTGGCTCATTCGCCACCGCAACGGCGAGATTGCCCTTGCCGAAGCCGTCGAAGGCGGCAAGCGCGACACCCGCCAATACACCAAGCGGCAGGCGACCTGGTTCCGCAATCAGCTCCCGGATTTTGCCTGGGTCGAGCCGGAACGCGCGCTCGCCGCAGTCGAAGGGCAGCTCTCGGCCCTGTCGAATTGATGGGATGTGCTTTATTCTAGACCGCAACACCATGCTCCAACGGAGTTGCGGATGATGGCCAGCGGTGCCCCTGCCAAGGATGCCGAGGCATTCGTTCGCGCCGCCCGGGCGCTTGCGCCGACCATCAGAGAGTTACGCGCCGACATCGAGCGCGACCGCAGCCTGCCCGTGCCGCTGGTCAAGCGGATGGCCGACACCGGGTTCTTCTCGCTGTGGCTGGCGCGCGCGTTGGGCGGCCCGGAATTGAATACCGTCGATTATCTGCGCGTCATCGAGGAATTGTCGCGCGCCGATGGCGCGGTCGGCTGGTGCACGATGGTTTCCGCGGGCTATAGCCGCCTCTCCGGCTATCTCGACGACGGCGTGGCGCGCGAAATCTTCGGCGATGGCTCGACCATCGTCGCCGGTACGATCAATCCCACCGGCAAGGCGATCGTCGTGCCTGGCGGCTTCCGCGTCAGCGGGCGGTGGAGCTACGGCAGCTTTATTGGGCACAGCACTTGGACCGTCGGCAGCAGCATCATTCACGACAACGAGGGCCCGCGTCGCGGAGCCGATGGCGCGCCCGACATGCGGCTCATGCTGTTTCCAACCAGCGCGGTCGAGATCATCGACACCTGGCGCGTCGGCGGATTGCGCGGCACCGGCAGTCACGATTTCCACGTGACCGATCTTTTCGTGCCCGACGATCACGCCATCGCCGCTTTCACGGCAAAGCCGGTGCGGCCGGGCACGCTCTATGCGGCGCCATTCATCACCGTGTTTGCCATGGCCATTGCCAGCGTGCCGCTCGGCATCGCGCGCGCGGCGATCGAGGCGTTCATCGCATTGGCGGAAGCCAAGACGCCGACGGGCGGGGCGAGCCGTCTGCGCGACAAAGCGGGTGCGCAGGCCGACGTCGGCAAGGCTGAGGCCCTGCTGCGCTCGGCGCGCGCTTTTCTGGTCGAATCCGCGCACGACATCTGGAATGCGGTGGAAGCCGGTGACATGCCGTCGCTGCCGCAGCGCGCCACCGCGCGGCTGGCGGCGGCGCAAGCGGCCGCTGCTTCGGCGCAGGCCGTCGACCTGCTCTACAACGCCGCCGGCGGGACGGCGCTCTACGAAAACAATTTGCTTGAGCGTTGCTTCCGCGACGTGCACGCAACGACGCAGCACATGGGCACGTCATCGGCCAATTTCGAGCTCTCCGGGCGCGTGCTGCTCGGCCTTGATCCGGGAACGCCGCGGTTTTGATGCGGCCAGATCATAGCTCGCATCTTGTACGGTTAGCCCTTAACTAATGGATTCATAAAGGGATTCTGGCTCCCTCGACGACGGTCGGCTGCGGCAAAACGTAAAATCAGCGTTGCCTGCGACCTGACAACCAGCCACTTCCACTAGACCAGTTCGACTCGCTACGATGCCTATCCTGAGCCTCGGGGGAGGCAATGCGACGGCACTCCAAAGCAGGGGACGGCCCGCGACGCCGCAAAACGGCGCCGAAGCGCAGCCATGCGCCAAAGCCGGCGCGCCGCCGCCGCTCCTCTGCGCCCGGTCCGGCGGCAAAGATCGCGCGGCTCAGGCGCGAGCTCAACGCGGCGTCGGAGCTGCAGAAGGCGACCTCGGAGGTGCTGCGCGTCATTGCCAGTTCCACCGGCGACATCGAGCGCGTCTTCACGACCATATTGGCGAATGCCGTTCGGGTCTGCGACGCCGCCAACGGCGCTATCAACCGCTGGGACGGCGAAATCCTGCAGCTCGTCGCCACCCACAATATGCCGCCGGCTTTTGCCGAAGCGCGCAAACTTGTGCCGTACCGGCCCGACGAAAATTCCGCGAGCGGCCGCCTGTTGATGACCAAATCGCTGGTTCACATCCCCGACCTGGCCGCGGACCGGGCTTATGCCGCGCGCAGCCCGACCACGGTTGCCGCTGTCGAGCTTGCGGGCGTGCGCACGACGCTGGCTGTGCCGATGTTCAAGGACGACGAGCTCATCGGCTCGTTCACGGTCGGACGCCGGGAGGTCCGTCCCTTCACCGTCAAGCAGATCGACATCGTTCAGAATTTTGCCGCCCAAGCCGTGATTGCCGTTGAAAATGCCCGCCTGCTGAACGAGCTGCGCCAGCGTACCGATGAGCTCGGCCGCTCGGTGGCGGATCTGCAGCGCGAGCGGGACAACAAGCTCATGAATCTCGAGGCGATGGCGGCGTCGATCGGCCATGAGGTGCGACAGCCGCTGGCCGGTATCTCCTCGAACGGTGGCGCGGCGCTGCGATTTCTTGGCCATGCGCCGCCCAATCTCGAGGAGGCGCGGCAGGCTTTGCAGCGGATGGTCAAAGACAGTCACCGCGCCAGCCAGGTTTTTGACAATATCCGTATTTTGTTCGGCAAGGCCGATCAGGGTCACGAGCCGATCGATGTGAATGAGCTGGCGCTCGGTGTGCTACAAGCGCTGCGCGAAGAGCTGAAAGATCACCGCGTCACCACGCAGGCCGAGCTGACCTCGCAGCTGCCGTTCGTCATGGGTCATCGCGGTCAATTGCAGGAGGTCTTCATCAACCTGGTGCACAACGCGATCGAGGCCATGGATGCCGTCGGCGGGGATGATCGAATCCTGCGCGTGCGCGCCGAGCGGCACGGCGGCAATGCCATCATTGTGGCGGTGGAAGATTCCGGCCCCGGCATCGATCCGCAGCAGCTCAAGACCATCTTCGATGCCTTCATCACGACGAAGCCGAACGGTCTGGGATTGGGCTTGGCCATTTGCCGCCTGATCATCGAGCGCCACAAAGGCAGCCTTTCGGTGGCGCCGGCCGAGCCGCGCGGCTCGGCTTTTCGCATCGTCCTGCCTGCCGGAATGCCGGGTGTGGCATGAGCACCGAAGCACAACCGATCGTCCTCGTGATCGACGACGATGCGCCGTTGCGCGAGGCGCTCTCGAGCCTGTTCCGTTCGGTCGGCTTGCAGGTCAAGACGTTCGGTTCG
>DATHHM010000325.1:0-7529 GCA_035317145.1 Xanthobacteraceae bacterium
GCCGCATGCCCGTGAAGACGATTTCGATGTCGTGGCCCGGCTCGAGGCCGGATAAGCGGATCATCCGCTCGGCGAGATCGACGATCTTCACCGGCTGGCCCATGTTGAGCACATAGACCGAGACGTCGGAGCGATCGGGCCCAAGCGCGTGGCTCGCCGCGGTAACGACGAGATCGCACGCCTCGCGAATGGTCATGAAGTAGCGCACCATGTCGGGATGGGTGACGGTGACCGGACCGCCGGCGTCGATCTGCGCCTTGAACTTCGGCACCACCGAGCCGGTAGAGGCGAGCACGTTGCCGAACCGTACCGCGATCAGCCGCATCGTCGGACGTTCGGCTTCGCCGCGGCGCGAAAAATCGGCGTCGAGCGCCTGACAATACATTTCGGCAAAGCGCTTGGTGGCGCCGAGCACCGAGACCGGCTCGATCGCCTTGTCGGTCGAGATCATCACCATCGCCGCGGCACCCGCCGCGGCGGCGGCGTCGGCGACATTGACCGAGCCAAACACGTTGGTCTTGATGCCCTCTTCCCAGTTCGCCTCCAACAGCGGCACGTGCTTGAGCGCCGCGGCATGGAAGACGATGTCGGGCTTGAAATCCGTCATCAGCCGGAACACGCGATTGCGGTCGCGGACGTCGGCGATGCGGCCGTCGATCACCGGCCGCGCCTGTTTGGTGGCAAGAGCTTCCAGCACCGCATGCAGCGCCGGCTCGGAATTCTCGATGATGAGCAGCCGCGACGCGCCGAACGCGATGACGCGGTCGCAAATCTCGGCGCCGATCGAGCCGCCGCCGCCGGTCACCACCACCGATTTGCCGTTGAGGAAGGTTTCCAGCCGCGCGTAATCGATCTTCACGCTCGGCCGCAGCAACAAATCCTCGACGTTGACCGGCGCCAGCCGCGGCATTTCGCCGGCGTCATCGAGCGAAGGCAGCCGGCTGACCGCAAGCCCGAGACGGCGCGCATGCATCAAGGTCGCTTCGGGTTTTGCATCCGGCTCGAATGCCGACGGCGTGAAGATCACCCGCGAGATCGCAGTGTCGCGTTGCGCAAAGTCGTTGACGACGGCATCGAGCGCCGAAAAATAACCGAGAACGGGAATACCGCGAATCGACTGGCCTTGATCGCCAGCGGACTGCGACAGCACGCCGACCGGCCAGATTTTCTTGACCGCGCCGCTTTCGATGGCGCGCAGCAGCACCTCGGCGTCGGCGGCACGGCCGAGCACGAGCGCGGGATTGGCGGCCTCCGCGCGGGCGTGATGCCGGGTGCGCGTGTAGCGGAAATAACGATAAGCCAGCCGCGGTCCGCCGAGGAAGACGAATTGCAGGACCCAATACAGGACGATGGTGATCTTGCCGAAGAAGAACTGCCCGAGCACGTTGGGCGCGACCAGCACGTAATCGAGCACCAATAGCGACACGGCGAGCACCGTCGACGCGCGCAGGATGTTCATCAAATCCGGCAGCGACGCGAACCGCCATTTCGCCTCGTAGAGATGGAACAGGTAATAAACGATCGCGGCATAGGCGACGAAGCCGGGCAAGAACAGGAGCAGCGGCTTTTCGCGCTCCATCAAGCCCGCCGCCTCGAAGCGGATGTAGAAGCTCGCAACGACCGCCGCCGCCGTCATGACCAGGTCATGGGCGATAACCAGCGTTCTGCGCGGGCTTATGTGCAGTCCGTGCATCCTTAAATCCGTGCCGCGGGATGGATTATCCCGGCTTTTCAATACCGGGCTTTGTTCCAAGGCGCCACCCCAGCGCGGCCGCCCTAGGCCGCCCGGCGCACCGCAAGTGCTTGATTTACAGCCGTTATTACCTGGACGGCAGAAAGCTCGTCGAGGCACTGACTGAAGCTGTCGAGGCGCCGTTGGCAGCCCTCGAGCTGGCACGGCAGGCAGGGCAAGGGGTTTTGCACCAGCCACACATTGCCGCGCTGTTGGATGGTGCCGGCGGCCGCCCACGGCCGGTCGAGGCCGCCCATCGGCCAGGGCCCCCAAAGGCGCGGATCGGTCGGCCCGTAGAGTGCCACCGTCGGCGTGCCGGTGGCGGCGGCGAGATGGGTGATGGCGGTGTCCGGACCCACATAGGCCCGCGCGGCGGCGATGGTGGCGGCAAGCTCCGGCCAGTCCAGCCTGCCGTCGAGCCGCGTGACCTCGCAGTCGCGCCAGACTTCGTCGAGATAGGCGCGGTCGTTTTTGGCTCCGCTGGTGACGACGGCGAGGCCGCGCTGACGCAGCGCTGTGGCGAGCGCCCGCCAGCCGTCCATGGTCCAGCGCTTGTAAGTGAACATCGGCGCGGCGTGGACGACAGCATACGGCTGCGCCGGGATCAGGTTCGATTGCACGCCGCCTGCCGGGCATACGATTTCCGGCACGGCGGGAATGCCGAGCAGTTCGGTGAGGCGGAGCACGTCGCGCACGCGATGCTGTTGCCGGTCGGCGATATAGGAGCGGCTGAGCGCCAGACGCTTCACCGTCGCCGACAATCCATCCGATTCGATGGGCCCGGCGCTTTGCCGGCCCGCGATCCACGCCAACATCGTCGGCCGGTCGCCGGTCTGAGTGGAGAGCGCGACGTCGTAACGCCGCGCCAACCGGCGCAGCAGGGCAAGAGTTTCGCCGGCGCCCGGACGCTGCGGTATGGCGATGACTTCGGCGAGATCGGGGTTGTCGGCTAAAATTCCCTCCGTTCCGGCGAACACCAGCGCCTCGATCGAAGCTGTGGGGTAGGCGCGCTTGATGCTGCGAATGAGCGGCGTCGTCAGCAAAACGTCGCCGAGCCGACGCAACGCCACCACCAGCACACGGGGATTGCTCGGCAAGGCAAGCGGCGTCATGGCGTCACGCCGGGCGATGCGGCAGGCGGGGCAGCGGGCGGTCTTTGGGCGTCGCGCAGCACCGTGCCGCCGACGATGCCGACGCCGAAGACATAGAGCCAGCCCTGGCCGAAATCGAACAAATGTGAATTGACCAGCGACGACAGGAAATTCTGCACGACGATGATGGCGCCGATCGACGCCATCAGTCCGGCCCCGCGAAACAGCAGTCCATGCGCGGCCCACATCGCCAGCAACACCGCGGCGCCGACGGCGCCGAGCTCGATCGCCACGGCGAAAATCTGGTTGTGCGGATTGACCGTGGCAGCGGCCGAAGCCGAACCGGCATCACCGGAGGCCGCGAGGCGAAACTGCTCGGCGATAGATCCCGTGCCGTGGCCGATGAAGGGCGCGGCCTCGACGATGGCCGCCGACTTCTTCAGGTACTCCATGTGCAGCCCGGTTGAATTGGCCGCGTCCGAGTTCTGATAGGTACGAAGCTCAGTGAACGAATGCATTACGCGCACATTGAAATAAGGCGATGCGTTCAACGCCAGGGCGGTAAGAGCGGCCGCGACGATGCCGGCAAGAGCCGCACCTCGCCCGCCGGAATAGCGATAGCCGAGCACAACAGCGAGCAACGGCGCGACTACGACGGTGGTGCGGCTCGTTGCGACGAAGGCGATATTGACGAGGAAACAGGCGGCAGGGCAGAGCAGCGCCGCTATGGTTGGCCATCGGGCTTCGCGCCAGCGCTCGCAGGCCGCGCCGATGAGCCCGAAGGCGCAAATGAGGAAGATACCGCTCTGCCAGATGTAGTCCTTGACCGGTACGCCATAGTCCATGGCGTGTCGGCCAAAGACAGGAATACGCCCGACAAGCCCCGGCGGCATCAGCGCCAACAGCGACGACAGCACGAGCACGACGGTTGCGGAAGCAAGGAAACCATAGCAGGCACAGCACCCGAATTCCGAGCGGCGGAATTGCGCCAGCAGCAAGGGGATGGCCAAGAGACGATGGAAACCGCCGAGGCCATCGATGCGCTCGGCCCACGGCACGTCGGCCCACAGCATGCCGACGGCGGCGAGCACCCAGAGCAAGACCGGCAAGCCACCCGCGGCGGTCAAAAGTTCGCGGCGCATGTCAGCAGCGGCCAAGGTCGGCAGCACGGCCACAAGCCACAGCACGATCAGAATGAGGCTCGCCGACGTCGACCACGGCAGCGACACTACGACGGCTATGGCGAGCCAGTCGGCAGCCTGTTGCAACAACTGCCTATCGAGCGTCATGGCTTAAGCCGCAGCATCAGGTTTTTATGCCGGCTCAGCGCGACAAGCTCATAGCCGCATCCCTGCATGACCGACATTAAATCGACTTTCCAGCTTGGGCGCGAATCCTCGATGATCACGAGCCGCGGCAATAGCCGCGGCGGCGCATCGCGAAAAAATGACGCAAGAATCAGGTCCTCCAAGCCTTCGACATCTATCTTCAAGGCATCGACGGCATCGACACCTTCGCCGGCGAGCACGTCCGATAGCGTTTGCGAAGGTACGCGCACCGTTTCAGTTGGCGGCTGCGCCTGATCGATTTTCTTCGTCCGCGTGCCGCCGCGATCGCGCCGGTCCAATTCGACCGCAACGACACCTGCCTCGTCGCTCAATGCCTTCGGGATGATGGTGATCGGCACGCCAGGATTGGCGCGAACGTTGAATTCCAAGCGGCGAAGGTTTCCCGGCTCCGGCTCGATGGCGAGAATACGCGCCTGCCGCCCCGCGCAGGATGCGACGAACAGCGAGAACAGGCCGACGTTGGCGCCGATATCGACGAAGGTGAACGGCCGCGCGTCAGCTTTCGCTTGGGCAATGTCGCTTTTCAGCTCCGCGAGTTCCTCCGGCTCGTACATCCGCGGCGTGAACAGCAGATTTTTTTCGCAGCCGTTGTCGCGCGGATGCAGCCGCATGTGCAGGCCCCAGCGCTCCACGTCCAAAGCGCCGTCGGGATAAGCGAGACGCATGGTGACGGCGCGGCGCAGGAGGATGGCGAGACGCAATCCGGCCCAAGTGTCGGGCAGCGGTTTGGTCAATGCCATGACCGTCCGATCGAGCCAGTTTGGTGCCAGTGCGCCGAATGCCGGAGTATTCATTGTCGTAAAGCCGTCAGCCCGCGCTCGGCACGGATGCGATTGCTGGAGAGAATGGCGACGAGCCGGCGCTCGTTGTCCGCCAGCCGCGACCGGTCGGCTTCGGCGTGCCACAAATGCAGGACTCCGGTCGCCATGCGGCCGTCTCTGCGCCGCACGCCGGCGCGCATCAGGCGGACCAGAAGATCGGAATCCTCACCTCCCCAACTTGCGAAGTCACCTTCGAAACCATCGACGGCGATGAGGTCCGAGCGCCAGATGCCGAGATTGCAGCCTTGGGCGCCGCGCCAGTCGCGCTGGCGCAATTGGCGCAGCGGCCCGAGCGGCAGCGCGACGAGCGGCGCAAGCCGTTTGATCTCTTTGGCGCGCCGCGTCCGCCACCAATCGGCAAAGGTCCAGCTTTCCGGTTCCAGTTTTTCTTTCAGGATTCGCTCCGAAAGCGCCCGCGACAACAAGAGCCGGTTGCCGGTGACGAACCAGCCGCGCTTGGCCAGTGCGCGATGCGCGGCGACGAAATTGGTTCGCGCGATGCAATCGCCGTCGAGGAAGATGCAATAGTCGCCGGACGCGGCAAGGATTGCGCGGTTGCGGATTTCGGCGAGGCGGAAGCCGTCATCGGGGTGCCAGACATGGTCCAGACGGCCGTTGAACCGCTTTTGCCAGGCGTCGATCAGCTCTTTGGTCTGCCGCGTGGAGCCGTCATCGGCGACCAGCACCTCGAAATCGGGATCGCTCTGGCGCGCCAGCGAGCGCAGCACCGCACCGAGCGCGTCGGGACGATTATAGGTCGCGACGATGACGGAGATGCGTTCGGCCACGACGGCACTGCTCCAAATTGGTACTAGCGACCTCGTCCGAGCGCGGCCCGGAGTTTTTCACGCTGTTTCCGCTTGGCCTCGCGCAGGTGCCGAAACGGAACGCCGAGATAGTGCTTGCGCAAGAACTGCCAATGGCCGAACGGGCTCACCGTCATCGGTGAGTCAGCTGGCACGTACCAGCCATTGATTCCGGTGCGGCGCACCCATTTATAGCCGCGCGACGTCAGCAGTCGATGCAGCTTCAAATTCAGCGCCAGATCCTCGATCAGGATCAGCCGCGGTTGCCAACGCGTCAGCGTCAAGCCATTCAACACTTCGATCTCGTGATTTTCGACGTCTATTGAAAGAAAGTCGATCGGGGTGGGCGCCTTTGCTTCCTCGAGAATATCATCCAGCGTACGCGCGGGCACTTCGATCACGTCTTCCTTGCGCATGCCGGCGACAAAGAAATCCGGATTGAGCGAGGAGTGGAGGCCGGCCACATGCAAGCGCAGCATCTTGCCGGCATTGGACGGCGACGAGCAGGCACAGGCAAACACCTGGGCTTGCCGTTGTTCCTTCAGCTTCTGCGCCAGCGCCGGCTGCGGTTCGACCAGGACGCCGCGCCAGCCCAGACGTTCCAGATGCCAGCTCTGCGACATGTACTCAGGGTCGTTGGCGCCGACGTCGACGAAGTAGCCGGTCCGCGCCCCGCCGAAGAACTCCTCCTTGAGCGGGGTCTCGGCCTTGTCCGGAAAGATCGCGCGCTGTCGTGCGAGCATCAAAGCGCTGCTCCGATCACGATGCCGATTCGGCCGAGCGACGCACCAGCCCGGTGGTCGAGTGGCCGGGCACCAGATCGACGAGCATCACGGTTCCGCCCGCGGCCTCGACCACGTCGCCGCCGACCACCTCCTCGCGCGTGTAATCGGCGCCCTTGACCAGCACCGCCGGCCGCACCCGCTTGATCAGTTCGAGCGGCGTGTCCTCCTCGAAGACGACGACGAGATCGACCGCTTCGAGCGCGGCAATCACTTCGGCACGGCCTTCGGCAGGGTTGATCGGCCGGCCGTTGCCCTTCAGCCGCCTGGTCGAAGCGTCGCTGTTGAGCCCGACCACGAGACGGTCGCAGGCGGTGCGGGCCTCGGCCAGCAATTTGATGTGGCCGCGGTGCAGAAGATCGAAGCAACCGTTGGTGAAGCCGATGCGCAAACCGTGCTTGCGCCATTCGGCAAGCCGCTCGTCAAGCACCGCCCAGTCGAACACGATCTTGTCCTCGGGCGCGAGCGAGGCGGCAGGCAGGATGCGGTGGCGAAGCTCGGCCAGCGAGACCGTCGCCGTGCCGCGTTTGCCCACGACCACGGCGGCGGCGGCGTTGGCGGCGCGCATGGCGGATTCGAACGGCGCCTGCATCGCCAGCAGCACCGCCATCACCGCGGCGACCGTGTCGCCGGCGCCGGAAACATCGCGGATCTTGACCGGATAGGCCGGAATATGGACCGGCGCATGACCCTCGAGGTGGAGCGTCATGCCCTCCTCGCTGCGGGTCACCAGAACCGCTTCGCTTTCGACCAGGCGCGCCAGCTCCGCCGCGGCTTTGGCGATTTCCGTTTCCGTCGCGACCGGGCGATGCACGGCGGCGCCGAGTTCCTGGCGGTTCGGCGTGATCAATGTCGCGCCGCGGTAGACGCTGTAATCGTGGCCTTTCGGATCGACCACCACCGGTTTGCCGTGCCGCCGCGCCGCGTCGATGATGGCGCGGATGACGC
>DATHHM010000326.1:0-7680 GCA_035317145.1 Xanthobacteraceae bacterium
CGGCGGCGAGATGGATGACGTAGCCGCCCGAGAAGTCCGCTACACCCAATCCGGCGAGCCAGCCGCCACCCCAGAGGCTGAACGCGCCCACGGTGTAAACCAGCGTCATCCACACCGGGCAGAAGATCATCCACGCCGTGAAGTTCATGCGTCCAAGCACTGAACCGGCAAGAATGATGACGGTGATCGCCGCGAACACAAACTGGAAGTAGACCAGGGTCGCCATCGGGAATGCGAGCGGGGGCATGCCCGATGCCGCTTCCGGAACTATGGCTTGACCGGTCGTAAACGCGGCCGAGGTCGCGAGTTGCGGCATTCCGAGGAAGGTTTGTCCGGCGATCGAGAGCCAAGCATGCCCGAATGCCATATTGTAATCGAACAGAACCCAGACGACGAGAACCGAAGCGAAGGCGTACATCGCCATGAAGGCGGAGTTGATCGCCCACTTCTTCTTGACGATGCCGCCGTAGAGAACGACGAGGCCGGGTATACTTTGCAGACCAACGAATGTTGCGGCTGCCAACTGCCAGGCGTTATCGCCTGTGTCGAGCCATTGTGGTGACGGTACGAGTGCCATTTGTTGCCTTCCCCCAGTAAAATGCGGCCTGCGCGCCGGAAGGCACACAGCCGAATACGAGCGGACTTCGCAAAAACTATGCCAGCCAATCGAGCATTGACTGGACATATATTCTGATGAAGGTTGTGGCTCAGCCTAAGCAATGGTGTCTAGAAAATCCGCAGTGTGATTATAAAGTAGGCAGACAAATGGAAGGATCAGTCGGTCTAACTAGGTCAATGACGAAGCGAACTCGGCCATTGGCGGGGCTCGCTGCCGCGTTGGTGATCGGTGTTGCCGCTCCCGCGGTCAGCGCCGAGGCCCCGCATGGCGAGCGAGCCATCACGTGCATGAACAAATCGAGCGGTACGACCTGGCAAATCAAGGTCGACTACGACCACAACACGGTGGATACGAACCCGGCGAGTATCAGTGACGCCAAAATCGCCTGGCGCGATGCCAACGATGGCTGGCGCTATACGCTTGATCTTAAGTCCGGCGATCTTACTGTGATCCTGGCGTCCTCCATGGGCGGTAATAGTTACTTCCATCGCTGCCTGCTCGATCACTGACGTCGCGAGCGCGCAATTGAGCTCACCCCGTCATCTCCCGGACTAACCAGCGTCGCACGGACCAGGATCAGGGCCAGGATAGGGCGATGGCTGAGCGGGTTTCCGGCGTCAAGGCAAGCGTAGGGTTCGCCTCGGAGAACGGGCCGCGCGAGCGCAACGAAGATTTCGGCGGCGCTGTGTTTGGCTGGGAGCTGCCAAAGCCGCGCCGCGACGTCGTCTCGGCAATCGCCGATGGCATTGGCGGCGCCAAGGGCGGCCGCATCGCCGCCGAGACCGCGGTGCGCGGCTTCCTCGACGGCTTTTGCGACATGCCGGAGACCATGGAAGTGCGGCGCGCCGCGGCGACTGTCATCAGTTCGCTCAACGGCTGGATTTATTCCCAAGGCAAGCGCGACCCAAAACTCGCCGGCATGGGATGCACCTTCACCGCGATCGTGCTGCGCGGGCGGATCGCGCACGTGCTGCATGTCGGCGACAGCCGCGCCTATCGGTTCGGCGGCGACCGCCTGGCGCTGCTCACCACCGACCATGTGCGCGAGGGCACGACCGGCTCCGGCCGCTCCAACATCCTGTTCCGCGCGCTCGGCGTCGAGACGGAAGTGCGGCTCGATTACGCCACCCAACCGGTGGCGCTGCACGACCGCTTCCTGATGTGCAGCGACGGCGTGCACGGCTATCTGGCGCCCGAGGCCATCGCCGACATCATGCGCGAGCGCTCGGCGTCGGAAGATACCGCGCGCGCGCTGGTCGCGGCTGCCCTCGATGCCGGCTCGGCCGACAACTGCACCGCCATGGTGATCGACGTGGTCGAACTGCCGACGGCGGAATCGGCCGAGGTCGTCGGCACCACCATCATGCAACTGCCGCTGATCCCGACGCCGATCATGGGCGAGGCGGTCGACGGCTTTCTGTTGAAAGTGCTGGTGTCCGACGGCCGCTATAGCCGCTTGTTCGGCGCCATCGACGAGATCGAAGGCGGCGAGGTGGTGCTGAAATTTCCCAAGCCGCAGGTCGCGGCGGTCGCCACCTACCATGCCGCCTTTGTGCGCGAAGCCTGGGTCGGCGCGCGCGTCAACAGTCCGTGGATCGGCGACATCATCGAACTGCCGCCCGGGCGGCAGACCTGCCTCTACACGGTCATGCCGCTTTACCAGGGCGAGCTGTTGTCGACGCGGCTGGCGCGCCGGCCGTCGATGGGTCTGGAGGAGGGCCGCAACATCGCGATCAAGCTTTCGCGGGGGGCTTCGGCGCTGCACCGCGCCGGCATCATCCATCGCGATATCAAGCCCGACAACGTGATCCTCGAAGGCGGCGGATCGCTCAAGCTGATCGATCTCGGCGTGGTGCGCGTTCCCGGCCTCGAGGATTTCCCGCCCGAAGATATTCCCGGCACGCTCGGCTATATGGCGCCGGAAATGCTGGCCGGCGAACCCGGCAACGAGGCGACCGACATTTACGCGCTCGGCGTCACCATGTTCCGCGCCTTCGCCAGCGAATTTCCCTACGGCAATCTCGATGCCGTCAGTCCGCCGCGTCGAACCCGGCCGATACCGCTCGGCGAGCTGCGGCCGGATCTGCCGGCCTGGCTGCAGACGGTGTTGGCGCGCGCCGTCGCCACCGATCCGAACGAGCGGTTTCGCGACATGAACGAATTTGCCACGGAGATGGAGCAGGGACCGGTGCGCGCGCCGCTCGCGGTGCGCCGGCCGTTGACGCTCTACGAACGCTCGCCGATCCGCTTCTGGCAGGGCGTCTCGGCGCTGCTCGCCATTGCGCTCGCCGCCTCGCTATGGCTGCGGCATTGAGCGATCAAACCCATCCCGAACCCCGTGATGACAATGGATGCCAACATGAGCCGACGACATTTCTCTCTGGCGCAGATGCTGAGCGTGGTCGCCGCGCTCGTTGCCTGCGGCGCAGCGCCCGCATCGGCGCAGGATTACCCGACGCGTCCGATCCGTGTTCTCGTCCCCTATGCGCCCGGCGGCATTTCCGATATCGCCGCGCGCCTCGTCGGCGCCAAGCTCACCGAGGCCTGGGGCCAGCAGGTGTTGGTCGAAAACCGGCCGGGCGGCAACGGCTTCATCGCCATGGAGGCGACCGCGCGAGCGGCGCCGGACGGTTATACGCTGGTCCTGTGCACCGTCGGCGACGTCGCGATCAACCCGGCCTTGTTCAAAGACATCCCCTATGTCGTCGATCGCGACTTCGCGCCGATTGCGTCGGTCAGCGACGCGCCCCTGGTGCTCGCGACCAACGGCAAGAGCCCGTACAAGACGGTCGGCGACGTCATTGCCGCGGCCAAGGCGCAACCCGGCGTGCTCAACGTCGCCACGCCCGGCTATGGCAGTATCAACCAGTTGGTGTTGGAATCGATCGCACTCAACACCGGCACCAAATTCGTGCACGTGCCTTACAAGGGCGGCGCGCCGGCGGCGCAGGCGCTGGTCGCCGGCGACATTCCGCTCGGTATCTTGGCAAGCTCATCGGTCGCGCCGCATGTGCCGAGCGGCAACATCCGGGTGCTGGCCATAACCACGGCCAAGCGTTCGGCGCTCAATCCGGAATGGCCGACCTTGCAGGCCGAGGGCGCCGGCGACGTGAACATGTCGAACTGGACGTTGCTGCTTGCGCCCAAGGGAACGCCGCAGCCGATTCTCGACAAGCTTAACGCCGAGGTGGTCAAAATCCTCAACACCGCCGACGTCAAAGAGCGCTTTGCCGGCGGCGGCGTCGTCACCATGCCGTCGAGCGCGGCCGAGCTCGACGCCCGCATCAAGCGCGAGCTTGCCGGCAATCGCGTCATTGTCGACAAGGCCAATGTGCATGTCGATTGACCGGTGTCATTGACATTTTCCTGATGCCGCCGCAAAGCCAACGAGCCGAGCCGCGGGATCGTGTAACGCAATGTTCAAGCGAATCCTGATTGCCAATCGCGGCGAGATCGCCTGCCGCATCATCAAGACCGCCCGCCGCATGGGCATCGCGACCGTCGCGGTCTATTCCGAGGCCGATCGCAACGCGCTCCATGTCGAGATGGCCGACGCGGCGGTGCCGATCGGCCCGCCGCCCGCGGCGCAGAGCTATCTGGTCATCGATAAGATCGTTGCCGCCTGCAAGGAGAGCGGCGCCGAGGCCGTGCATCCGGGCTATGGCTTTCTCTCCGAGCGCAAAACCTTCGCCGAGGCGCTGGCCAAAGCCGGCGTCGTCTTCATCGGGCCCAATCCCACGGCGATCGGCGCCATGGGCGACAAGATCGAGAGCAAGCGCGCGGCGGCAGCCGCCAAGGTGGCGACAGTGCCCGGTCATCTCGGCGTCATCGAGGACGACACGCAGGCCGAAAAAATCGCCGACGAGATCGGCTATCCGGTGATGATCAAGGCCTCGGCCGGCGGCGGCGGCAAGGGCATGCGCATCGCCCATAGCCGCGCCGAGCTGAAAGAGGGTTTTGCCCGCGCCCGCTCGGAAGCAAAATCGAGTTTTGGCGACGACCGCGTCTTCATCGAGAAATTCATCACCGATCCGCGCCACGTCGAAATCCAGGTGCTGGGCGACAAGCACGGCCATGTCATTTATCTCGGCGAGCGCGAATGTTCGATTCAGCGCCGCAACCAGAAAGTCATCGAGGAATCACCGAGCCCGCTGCTTGATGAAGCAACCCGAAAAAAAATGGGCGAGCAATCGGTCGCGCTGGCCAAGGCCGTCGGCTACGACAGCGCCGGCACGGTCGAGTTCGTCGCCGCACAGGATCGCAGCTTCTATTTCCTGGAAATGAATACGCGGCTGCAGGTCGAGCATCCGGTCACCGAGCTGGTCACCGGCATCGACCTGGTCGAGCAGATGATCCGCGTTGCCGCGGGCGAGCCACTCAAGCTCAAGCAGAGCGACATCAAACTCAACGGCTGGGCGGTCGAGAGCCGCGTCTATGCCGAGGACCCGTATCGCAATTTTGCGCCGTCGATCGGCCGGCTGGTGCGCTACCGGCCGCCGGCCGAAGGCGAGCACGACGGCGTGACGGTGCGCAACGACACCGGTGTCTTCGAAGGCGGCGAGATTTCGCTCTACTACGATCCGATGATCGCCAAGCTCGTCACCCACGCCAAGACGCGCAGCGCGGCGATCGACGCCCAGGCCGATGCGCTCGACGCTTTCACCATCGAGGGCATCCGCCACAACATCCCGTTTCTCTCGGCCATCATGGCGTATCCGCGCTGGCGCTCGGGCAATATCTCGACCGGCTTCATCGCCGAGGAATTTCCACGCGGTTTCGAGCACACGCCGCCGACCGGCGTCATGGCGCGCGCCATGGCCGGCGTCGCGGTGGCGATCGACCATGTGCTCGGCGAGCGCAAGCGCCGGATTTCGGGCCAATTGAACACCACGCTGACGCGGGAGCGCCGTCGCGCCGTATCGCTCGGCAAGGAGGAAATCCTGGTCGACGTCGAGCGCGACGGCGACGCTATTGCCGTGACTTACGAAGACGGCGCGATCCACAAATTGTCCTCGCCATGGATTCCGGGCCTGCCGCTGTGGCAGGGCACGATCGACGGCGTGCCGGTGGCGATGCATGTCCGCATGATCCCCAACGGTTTTGAGCTCGCCTATCGCGGCGTCGAGGCCAAAGCCTTCGTCTATACCGAGCGCGAGGCGCGTTACGCCCGCCTGATGCCCGTAAAGGTGCTCTCCGACAGCGGCAAGGCGGTGCGCTGCCCGATGCCGGGCCTCGTGGTTTCGATTGCGGTCACCGAGGGCCAGGAGGTCAAGGCCGGCGAGACGCTGGCCGTGGTCGAGGCGATGAAGATGGAAAACATCCTGCGCGCCGAACGCGACGGCACCATCAAGAAAATCCGCGTCAAGCCGGGCGACGGTGTCGCCGTCGACGCGGTGATCATGGAATTCGCCTAAAGCGCGGGCGCCGAATCTGGCATCATGCCGGCTTAGCCGGGGCCAACCATCATGCAGGCGCTGCGCTTTCTTTTCTCGCCGTCCGGACGGTTGGGGCCGCAAGCCTTCGCTGTTGCCGTGATCGTCGTCTATGCCGCGGGCGCGGCATCGCAATGGCTTACGGTGCCGGGAGTGATTGCGCGAAATGGACTGTGGCCATTCGTGCTCGCGCAAGGGGTGCTGATCTGGGTATGGTTCACGCTTCATGCCAAACGACTGCGCGATGCTGATCGCGCGACCGGCCTCGCGGTTGGCGCCAGTTTGCTTTACGCGCTTGCGGTCGTGTTGCTGTTGATCGTGGCGACGGCGTTCTTCTCCACCTCTCCCGGTGCAATGACGGACGCTAACCCGACAGGCGCACTTGGGCTCATTCTTCTGCTCTCGATCATCGCGGCCCTGGCGGGTTCGTCGAGCTACGATGTCGGCTGGGTCGTCGTCGTGATCCTGATGGTGCTGGCGTTCTTGCCAATCGTGGTGGCGGTTGCCGTTACGCTGTGGGCGGCAACCCGGCCGAGCGCGGGTGAGCGCCAATCGTGATGTTGCACTTCGCCTACGGTGCGAACATGCATCGCGACGTCATGCGCCGCCATGCTGCGGCGGCGCAGCCCATCGGCGCCGCGGCGCTCGCCGATCATCGTTTCATCATCACCGCCGACGGCTATGCCTCGGTCGCGCCGGCGCTGGCGCACACGGTTCACGGCGTGTTGTGGCGGATCACGCCGCGCGATCGCGTCACGCTCGATGCCTGGGAGAACGTGGCGGGAAAGCTCTATCGCGCGGAAATATTGCCGGTTCGTCAGGCGGACCGCCTGCGGCCGGCGCTGGTCTATGTGGCACGGCCGAGCCGCATCGGTCAGCCGAAGGCAGGTTATATAGAGCTTGTGGTCGCGGCGGCGCGCGCTTGGCACTTGCCGAGCGACTATATTTCCTCTTTGCAGCACTGGCTGCCGCGGCGTTCGGTGGGAGCGGGCTCCCGCAAGCTCGGAGATATCGCGTGGACGTGATGTGCCATGTCGTGGTCCACGGCCGGGTACAGGGCATCGGCTATCGTGCCTGGACCGAATACACCGCGCTGGAGCGCGGCCTGCAGGGCTGGGTTCGTAACCGCCACGATGGCGCGGTCGAGGCGCTGTTCGTTGGACCGCCGGACGCCGTCGCCGCGATGATCACCGCGTGCCATCAAGGTCCGCGCGGTTCGCGCGTCGACGGCATCGATCAGCGCGACGGTACGGTGGAAGAGCTAAAACTGCGCCGGCGCGGCGCATTGTTCTCGGTGCTGCCGACGGTTTGATCGTCGGTTGTCGTGCCGAACAGCGGCGCAAACGTACTGCGCAAAATCATGTCGACCTCGGGCATGGAGACGGTCACGCCGAGATCGGCCAGCGAGGTGACGCCGTAGCGCCGGTCGGACACGCCGCACGGCACGATGCCGGAAAAATGCGACAGCTCCGGCTCGACGTTGAGCGCGATGCCGTGCAGCGTCACCCACTTCCGCACACGGATGCCGATGGCCGCGATCTTGTCCTCGCGGCCGGCGCCGCGCTCCGGCCGGCGCACCCAGACGCCGATGCGGTCCTCGCGCCGCTCGCCGCGCACGTTGAAAGCGGT
>DATHHM010000327.1:0-3233 GCA_035317145.1 Xanthobacteraceae bacterium
TGGTGCGCCGCACCCGCGGCGAAGATATCGACGCGGCCTGCGGCCAGCTCAAGGGCCAGGTCATGGATCGCACGCGCCGCCAGGCCGAGTTCCGCCGCAAGATCGAAGAGGGAGTCGCGCATGCGGCGTGAGGCTTCGCTGCGGCCGCTCGCGATGGCGCCGGTGCTGGCGCTGATCGCGATGCTCGCGATGGCGCTCGGCGCCTGCAGCATGAGCGGCAGTTCGAACAACCTCAAGAAGGAAAGCGCCGCCAGCGAAAAGACCGAAGCGGCGCGCGTGCACACCGAGCTCGGCCAGAAGTACATGCAGCAGGGCAAGCTCGAGATCGCGCTCGACAACCTCAAGAAGGCGCTCAACTACGATCCCGACTACGCGAACGCGCACACCGTGATCGCGGTGCTCTACGAGCGCATCGGCGACATGAAGCTCGCCGAGGAAAACTATCGCCGCGCGGCCCAGATCAAGTCCAAGGGCGGCAACGAGTTGAACAATTACGGCGTGTTTCTCTGCAAGATCGGCCGCTACGACGAGGCAACCGGCTATTTCGAGCGCGCCGTCGCCGACCCGTTCTACAACACGCCGGACGTCGCACTGGTCAATTCGGGCACTTGCCTGCTCAAGGCCGGCAAGGTCGATGACGCGGAAGCCGTGCTGCGCAAGGCGCTGGACCGCTCGCCGAACAACGGGGAAGCCCTGTTCCAGATGGCGTCGGTCCTGTACCGGAAGGGCGACTACTTCAAGGCGCGCGCTTTCATGCAGCGTTTCGAGGGCGTCGGGCAGCCGCGACCCGAGTCGCTGATGCTGGGGCGCAACATCGAGCTCCGGCTCGGCAATGGCAGCGCGGCCAGCGAATACACGCGCCGGCTTCTGCAATCGTTTCCTGAGTCACAGCAGGCGCGTGAGCTGAACGCGCAAAATCAGTCATGAATAGGGGCGGCGGACAGGAATCCAACGATAAAGCCGCACAAGGGGCGTGCCCGGTTTCCGGTGAGCGGGAGACTGGTGCATCGATCGATCAAGACGACGGGCAGCTCGCACTCCCGCTGTCATCCGGAAGGCAAATTATGAGAGCCGAAGAGCTTGAGCAGGCCGGCAAGACCTCATCCGAAGTCCTGCCGCAGCCGGTGGAAGAGATGAACCTCACGATGCCGGAGCCCGTCGGCCAACCTTCGTTCGGACGGCGCTTGCGCACCGCCCGCGAGGCCAAGGGCCTCAGCCGCGCCGACGTCGCGCAGCGCCTGCGATTGCCGCTCAGGCTGATCGCGCGCGTCGAGGACGACGATTACGCCGGCATGGACGAGGGCGTTTACCTGCGCGGCTATCTTTCGAGCTATGCGCGCCTGGTCGATGTACCGACCGTCGCCGCCGAAACTGTGGCAGTCGCGCACATGCGGGCGGCGCCGCTGGTCGCGACCGGCAAGGTGTCGCGCTCGCGTTATCTGTTCGACCGTTATTCGGTCAGCGCGACGTACCTGATCCTGACCGCGCTGATCGTGTTGCCGGCTGTGTGGCTCGCGACGCATGGCGGACTCGAACAGAATCTCGCACGCACGACGTCCCTCGATAGCCCGACAACGACGACTCCAGTGCCGTCCGCCGGACAATCCGAAGCCTCGTCCGAAACGGCCGACGCGAACCAGGATTCCACGGCCGATCAAGCAGCACCCGCGCCGGCCGACGTAGCCACCACGGTTGCCGCGACCGAGCCGCCGAAGCAGGAACAGATGCCGGTGGTCGCATCCATGGCGCCATTCGCGACGCAATCCACGACGACGTCCGCGCCGCCTGCCGAGACCTCGACCGCGCCCGCGCATACGGGCGCCCATTCGCTGACGCTGAAACTGAGTGCCGCGAGCTGGGTCGAGATCGTCGGTGCGGATGGCAGCAAGATCGAGTACGGCCTGTTGCCGGCCGGTGCCGAAAAGAGCTACGCGAGCGACGGCCCGCTTTCCGTGCGTCTGGGCAATGCCGATGGCGCCGAGGTCATGATCGACGGCAAGCCGCTCGATCTCGCTCCGTTCCGGCGCGCCAACGTGGCGCGGCTGCGCGTGTTCGGCGCCGACGGTGCGGATGCGCCGCGGGCCGAGTTCTGACGCGAGGCTGAATCCGGCCCGGTTCCAGGCGCAGCGCCAGCCGCCGGCCGCCGGTTTCCTGCTAACCTTGCGCGGCTTCGCGGCCTCGCCGTGATGACAGCCGTCGCATGCGGCGTCCCGCGTTTGCGGTCGCGCCCGACAGATGCGTATCGGCGCGGCCGATCCTGATTCCTACGGAGTTTTCATGGCTTTTGAAGTCCTCGACGAACACGAGCAGGGAGAGCTCGTCCAGAAGTGGCTGCGCGAGAACGCGATGTCGATCGCGATCGGTATTGCGCTCGGCCTGCTGCTGATTTTCGGCTGGCAACAATGGAAAGCGCATCGCGCGCGTCACGCGGCCGAAGCCGCGACGCAATACCAGGCGCTGGTCGAGGCTGCGGACGCCAAGCGCGCCGACGACGTCAAGGCGATCGCCGAAGCGCTGCGCAAGGATTTTCCCGACACGGCTTACGCGGCTTTCGCCGCGATGCGCGGCGCCGAGATCGCCAACGAAAAAGGCGATCTCAAGACCGCCTCCGACGATCTCGTCTGGGCCCAGGAACATGCTGCCGCGCCGGCCCTGAAGGCGCTTGCCGGTATCAATCTCGCCAAGATCAAGCTTGCGCAAGGCGAGCCCGACGCGGCATTGAAGCTGCTCGACGGGTTGCCGAAGGGTGATTACGCCGCGCTCGCCGGTGAGCTTCGCGGCGATGTGCTCGCGCAGCTGAGCCGCAACGACGACGCGCGAGCCGCCTACCAGGAAGCGCTCACGCATCTCGATCCGCAAGCGCCGAACCGGGCCTTCGTGCAGATGAAGCTCGACAATCTCGCATCGGCGCCGGCCATGCCGGCGGCGGCTTCCAAGGAGAGCAGCGGCTCATGAAGCGTTCTTCCGTTCTGATCCTCGTCCTCTTTGCAATCGGACTCGGTGGCTGCAACTGGATCAAGAGTCTCGGCAAGAAAGACAACGTCGAACCGCCGACGCCGCTGACCGAATTCACGCCGACGGTTCAGGTCAACAAGCTGTGGTCGGAAGGCGCGGGCGATGGCGCCGGCGAATCCGGCGCGAAGCTCGCGCCGACCGTCGTCGACGGGCATCTCTACGCGGCGAGCGTCGACGGTGTCGTCAAAGCGATCGACGCGGCCAGCGGTCGTACGATC
>DATHHM010000328.1:0-12852 GCA_035317145.1 Xanthobacteraceae bacterium
CTGGGATTCCCCAATTTCGACTATGGCGGCTTCGTCGGCCTCGCCGCGCCCGCCAAGACGCCGGCGCCGATCATCGCTTACCTCAACAAAGCGCTGAACGAGGTGGTGCAATCGCAAGATTTTCGCAGCCGCATGGCGGCGCTCGGCATGACCGTGCCCACGGACAACACGCCCGAAGGCCTCGCCGATTATATGCGCCGCGAAACCAAACGTCAGGGCGAATTGGCAGCGCTGACTGGGATCAAGATGACGGCACCCGCGCCGCATTGAGAGCCCACCCTACAGCGCCTTCGACGGACAATACCCGAGCTTCCGCGCCAGCGTTGCGAGTTCGCAGCCCTCACAATAGCGCCGATCCTTAAAATCGATCCAGTTGTGGGCGTAGATGTGGTCCGGCTGTATGCCGTAGCGCTCCTGCAGAAACGGCGCCAGCAACGACCACGCCCGCATCTGCTCCGGCGTTGCCGGCCTGGCGACGTCCGGATAATTGCCGATAAATTCGACGCCGATCGAATTGGTTTTGACCACCTGACGGTAGGTCTTCGCGTTGTCGATGTACTTATTGTCGTTGCGGTCGCCGCCTTCGCCATGGGTCGGAATGACATTCTCAGCGACGGACCAATAGACCGTGCCGTCGGTCTCCATCCATAGCGTGACGCCGCGCTTGGTCGGATGGGCGAATTGGTCGGTGGCCTCGCGCCGCGCGCTGCCGGGCGGGCCCTCGGTCTGATGCACGATGATGTTCTGCCAGGCGTTGGCGCGCGCCGGATCGCCGAGCGGATTGAGATAGATGATGTCGACGCCTTCGATCTGCGGACGCCCGGGCAGCTTGGCGAGTGCGGTGAAAGATGGCGGTAGCAGCGCTCCCTGATCGATGCGGATTTGCCGGGCGATGGCATCGTCAGCGTTGCGCAACGCGTCAGCACTGACGTCGCCGACGCCGTCGGGACGGCCGGCGAGCTCGCGGGCCGCACTCTCCCGCATTCGCTTGAATGCATCGGTCGCCGTAGCGCCTGTGGCGGCGAGCCGCGCCGCAAGTTCGACGCGCGGCACGTCGGACGGCTCGCGTTTCGCGATCGGCTGGCTTGCCGCGGTGATCGGCGTCGCGCCGGTTGAATTTGCGCACGCCGCTTCCTCGGCAAGCGCCGAAGTAGCGCTCAACGCGCTGAAGCTCGCGACAACAATTGTCAGCAGAACCGAGCCGCGCATGATGCGGCGGGCGCGCCGGCTACACCGTCGTCTGCGCCATGCCGGGCTTGCCGTAGAGCGCTTCCTTGGCGCCGTCCTTGAACGCCACGTCGGGCGGCAGCACCACCGAGCAGGAGCGGACTTTCTGGTGCTCGACATCGATGCCGGGCGGCGCCACGCCTTTGTCGAGGAGCGCCTTGGCGGCGCGCATCAGGCGATGGCGCGCCATGATGATGCCGTTGTCGGTGGAGACCAGGTTTTCCTTGGTGCGGTCGCAGACCGGGCCCATGCTTTCCTGCAGCGAGGCATCCTGCATGGCGAAGCCGGCAACGCCGCTATAGGTCCGCCCGGCTTTTTGCGCGGCGCGGTCGATCAGATAATCGTTGTCCTTGTTGGCGAGCGGCCGGAACGCGGCATCGACCTTGCAATGCACGCCGGCGCCATCCTTCATGGCGTCGACTTCGGTCTTGCTCAGCGCCCGCACCGGATGGAAGTCGTAGGACCAGGCCCAACAGTTCTCGTCGTCGATCGGCACCCAGAAATGGCCGTGGATCGGATGGTCGCCACGCGGCGGGATCATGGTGAAGCACGGCATCACCCACGGCGTGATACGCCAATAGTATTTGCCGTCCTCGGCATTGCGCCGCGCGCCGATGAACAACCCGCCCGGCTGCTCGACCACTTCGAAATGCGGCTGCATGTCGGAGAGATTGTACTGATTGCCCTTGGCGCCCTTGAACAGCGGATCGGAACCGAGATCGCCGCGGTGCAGGAACGAGACGTGGCTCGAATCGATGCCGCCTTCCATGGCCTGCAGCCAATTGGATTCCTGCAGCCGCTTGGAGACGAAGGTCTGCTCCGGCCGCACCATGGCGAATTCCCATTCCGGCAGCGGCGGCCGTTTGTCGGCGGGGCCCATATAGGCCCACAAGACTTCGCCACGCTTCACCAGCGGGTACGACGTGAGCTTGACCTTCTTGCAGAAGCCGCTTTCGGCGGGCTCCGAGGGCACCTCCATGCACTGGCCGTTCACGTCGTATTTCCAGCCGTGATAGGGGCAGCGCAGCCCGCCCTCCTCGTTACGGCCGAACCACAGCGAGACGCCGCGATGGGCGCAGAATTCGTCGATCAGACCGTATTTGCCGTTGGAGTCGCGGAACGCCAGGAGCCGCTCGGACATGATCTTGACCCGCACTGGCGGGCAGTCGTCCTGGGGCAATTCCTCGGCAAGCAGCACCGGCATCCAATAGGAGCGGAAAAGCTGGCCCATGGGCGTGCCGGGGCCGGTCTGGGTCAATAATTCGTTCTGTTCTTTTCTGAGCATCGGTGCTGTCCGTAGCCAATGGCCGTTGCCTTTGAGAGTAGGGATTCGGCCCCTCCCCGGCAAGCCGAACGCCCGCAGCGGCGGCCGCGGAACATGCATGGCGGCGCGCCGCGCGCGGCGTCATGACAGGCGGGCAAAAATACGCTCGCAACGGCGCCATCCCGTTGCCCTGGACAGGCAATTAAGCTAAGTCGGCCCGCACCGGGTGCGACGTTTGGAGACGATGGTATGGCCGATCACGGCGAGGTCGAATACGCGACCGCAGAGGGCAACGATTACGCCGCTCACGAACAGACCTACGAGAATTTCATCAAGTTGGTGAAAGTCGTCATGACGTTCGTCGTGATCGTCCTTGTCGGAATGGCGTATTTCCTGACCTGAGTAGGTTTCCGTACCAAATCGGTTCGCAGCTAGCCGCACATACGCGGCAGCCCTCGGAGGAATCATGAAGGTTGCGGTCGTTGCCGAAACCGACGCGGGCGAGCCGCGGGTGGCTGCGGTTCCCGAAACCATCAAGAAGATGATCGGGCTCGGCGCCGAAGTCGCGGTCGAGCCGGGCGCGGGGGTGAAATCCGGCGTTCTCGATGCCGACTATACGGCGGCCGGCGCCACGGTGTCCGCCGACGCTCTGAGCGGCGCCGACGTCGTTCTGCAGGTGCGCCGCCCGCAGGGCGCGGAGCTGACGCGGGTCAAGAAAGGCGCCATCGTCATCGCCATCATGGACCCTTACGGCAACGACGCGGCGCTGCGCGCCATGGCGGATGCCGGCATCACGAGCTTTGCCATGGAGCTCCTGCCGCGCATCACCCGCGCCCAGGTGATGGACGTGCTGTCGAGCCAGGCCAATCTCGCCGGCTACCGCGCCGTGATCGATGCAGCGGCCGAGTTCGGCCGGGCGCTGCCGATGATGATGACGGCGGCCGGCACCGTTCCGGCCACCAGGGTCTTTGTCATGGGCGCCGGCGTTGCCGGCCTGCAGGCGATCGCCACCGCGCGCCGGCTCGGCGCCATCGTCACCGCAACCGACGTGCGGCCGGCGGCCAAGGAGCAGGTCGAGAGCCTCGGCGCCAAATTCATCGCGGTAGAGGACGAGGAATTCAAGGCGGCCGAGACCGCCGGCGGCTATGCCAAGGAAATGTCGAAAGAGTATCAGGCGAAACAGGCTGCGCTGGTCGCCGAGCACATCAAGAAGCAGGACATCGTCATCACCACCGCGCTCATTCCCGGGCGGCCGGCGCCGCGGCTGATCTCGTCAGCCATGGTGACGTCGATGCGGCCGGGTTCGGTGGTGGTCGATCTCGCGGTCGAGCGCGGCGGCAATGTCGAAGGCGTCAGCGCCGACGCGGTGAGCGAGCAGAACGGCGTGAAAGTCGTCGGCTATCGCAACGTGCCGGGCCGGATCGCCGCCACGGCGTCGAATCTTTATGCCAAGAACCTCTACGCGTTTCTGGAAATTTTGATCGACAAGAAGACCAAGGCGCTTGCGGTCAACTGGGACGACGACATCGTGAAGGCGACGGCGCTCACCCGCGACGGCGCCATCGTGCATCCGAATTTCCAGCCGAAGACCGCGGCGTGAAATTTCTACCCCCTCCCCCAAATCTTGTTTCAACAAGACTGGGGGAGGGACGGCGACCGAAGCGAAGCCGAGGGTGGGGAAATCTTCACCGCCGCGGCTCCCGCTTCCCCACCCCTGCCCCTCCCCACAAGGGGGAGGGGAAAGAAGGACCGGAGGCGGTGCGATGATAACTTTGTCGATCCTGGCCCAGCTCGATCTCGCCACCATAGGGAGCGGCGCCGCGCATGCGGCGAGCGACGTCGTCGATCCGTTCGTGTTCCGGCTGTCGATCTTCGCGCTCGCGGTCTTCGTCGGCTATTACGTGGTCTGGTCGGTGACGCCGGCGCTGCATACGCCGCTGATGTCGGTGACCAACGCGATCTCCTCGGTCATCGTGGTCGGCGCGCTGCTCGCGGTCGGCGTCGCGCTGGTCAGCAACGACGACGGCCCGCTGTGGGCGCGCGCGCTCGGCTTCGTCGCGTTGACTTTTGCATCGGTCAACATATTCGGCGGCTTCCTTGTGACCCAACGCATGCTGGCGATGTATCAGAAGAAAAAGAAGTGACCAGGATGATCGCACTCCAAACTGCCCTGTCATGCCCCGCGAAGGCGGGGCATCCAGTAATCGCGAAATTGGAGGATGATCCGGCGCTACGCCGAATACTGGATCATCCGCTTTCGCGGATGATGACAATACCGGGAGCGCGTTCATGAGCGCCAATCTCGCTGCGTTGCTTTATCTGATCGCCGGCGCCTTGTTCATCATGGCGCTGCGCGGCCTGTCCAGTCCGGAAACCAGCCGGCGCGGCAACACGCTCGGTATGATCGGCATGACGATCGCGATACTGACGACGCTGGCGGCGCATCCGCCGGCATCGTTTGCCGCCTGGGTCCTGGTCGTGCTCGGCATGGCGCTCGGCGGCGGCCTCGGCGCGGTGATCGCGCGGCGCGTGCCGATGACTTCGATGCCGGAACTGGTCGCCGCGTTCCACTCGCTGGTCGGCATGGCCGCGGTGCTGGTCGCGGCCGGCGCGCTGTACGCGCCCGCGGCTTTCGGCATCGGCGTTGAAGGCGCCATCCACGGCCAGAGCCTGATCGAAATGTCGCTCGGCGTCGCCATCGGCGCCATCACGTTTACCGGCTCCATCATCGCGTTCCTAAAACTCTCCGGCCGCATGAGCGGCGCGCCAATCACGCTGCCCGGCCGGCACGTCATCAATATCGCGCTGGCCTTGAGCCTCATCGCGCTGGTCGTGTGGTTCTACCTGGCGCAGTTGCACGTCGCGTTCTGGCTGATCGCCGTGGCCTCGTTCCTGCTCGGCGTGCTGATCATCATCCCGATCGGCGGCGCCGACATGCCGGTCGTGATCTCGATGCTCAATTCCTATTCAGGCTGGGCCGCGGCCGGCATCGGCTTCACGCTGGGCAATTCGGCGCTGATCATCACCGGCGCGCTGGTCGGCTCCTCGGGCGCGATCCTGTCCTACATCATGTGCAAGGGCATGAACCGCTCGTTCATCTCGGTCATCCTCGGCGGTTTCGGCGGCGAGGTGGCGGGACCGGCGGCGGCCGCCGGCGACCGGCCGGTCAAGATCGGCTCTGCCGAGGATGCGGCGTTCATCTTGAAGAACGCCGGCAAGGTGATCATCGTGCCGGGCTACGGCATGGCGGTGGCGCAGGCGCAGCATGCGCTGCGTGAAATGGGAGAGAAGCTCAAGCGCGAAGGCGTCGAGATCAAGTACGCCATCCATCCGGTGGCCGGCCGCATGCCGGGCCACATGAACGTGCTGCTGGCTGAAGCCAACGTGCCCTATGACGACGTGTTCGAGCTCGAGAACATCAATTCGGAATTCGCCCAGGCCGACGTCGCCTATGTGATCGGCGCCAACGACGTCACCAATCCGGCCGCCGAGGACGATCCGAAGTCGCCGATCTACGGCATGCCGGTGCTGCAGGTGTGGAAGGCCGGCACGGTGATGTTCAACAAGCGCTCGCTGGCCTCGGGCTATGCCGGCATCGACAACCCGCTGTTCTACCGCGACAACACCATGATGCTGCTCGGCGACGCCAAGAAGATGACCGAGGAGATCGTCAAGGCTGTCTAGGTGGCGCATGATCTTTTCGGAAAACCGGTTTCCTGCCTCGGATCAAGTCCAAGGACAAGCTTTTCCGGATCATGCTTTAAGGGCGAGCGCGCATGGCCGCGGATAAACCTTCGCCTAAGTTCAAGTCTTCGGCCCGGTTCACCCGCTTGCCCGCCTCGCCGTCATCGTCCCGGCCGCCCTACCGCTTTGCGCTTCGTATTCTTGTTATCCCCGTTGTCGCCGTCGTCGGCGTGTTCATCTACAGCGGCATCCGCGATCGCCTGGTGCTGCCGGAGTGCGATTCGGAGCGTGCCAAAAAATCGCTGGCGGAAGTTCTTCAACAATTCAAGTACGAGCCGACGACATACGCGCCGGTCAAGACGGTCTCCGCCACCAAGGACCAGGTGGTGTGCAGCGCCGTGCTGGCGCTGCCCGACGGCGGTTATGTTGCCGCCGACTTCACGTTCTACTGGGAAGGTGACAAGGCAAACATGAAATATTCGGTGGCGCGCAAGGCAACCGATGACTCGCCGATTACGCCGCCGCTGCGTTGAGCGTCATTGCGGCTTGCCATAACCGCCCGCCGTTGGCGTCTGGATGATGACCGCTTCGCCGGCGTCGATGACGGTGGCATCGCAGCCTTGCAGCTTTTCGATCGAACCGTCTTTGCGCCGCACGCTGTTCTCGCCGACCTGTCCGTCGCTACCGCCAGCAAGCCCGAACGGCGGCACGCGGCGATGGCCGGACAGGATCGTGCATTCCATCTTTTCCAGGAACCGGATGGTGCGCCGGATACCGTCGCCGGCATTCCATTCGCCGCGCCCGCCGGAGTTTTTCCGGATGTGGAAGTCTTCGAGCAGCACCGGATAGCGGAATTCCAGAATTTCCGGATCGGTCAGCCGCGTATTGGTCATGTGGGTGTGCACGGCATCGGTGCCGGGGAATCCGGGGCCGGCCGGTGATCCGGAGCAGATGGTCTCGTAATATTGGTAGCGCGCATTGCCGAAATTGAGATTGTTCATGGTGCCCTGCGCCGCCGCCATGGCGCCTAGCGCGCCGAACAGGCAATTGGTCACCTCCTGCGAGGTCTCGACATTGCCGGCGACCACGGCGGCGGGAAATTCCGGCGTCAGCATCGACTTTTTCGGAATGATGATGCGGATCGGTCGTAGGCAGCCGGCATTCATAGGAATATCATCGTCGACCATGACGCGGAACACGTAGAGCACGGCGGCGCGCGTCACCGGCTCGGGCGCGTTGAAGTTGGACGCCTGCTGCGGGCTGGTACCGGTGAAGTCGACAGTGGCTTCGCGCTTTTTCTTGTCGACCGCGATGCGCACCTTGATGGTCGAGCCCTGATCGGTCTCGATGCTGAAGCTTGAATCGTGCAGCCGGTCGATGACGCGGCGCACGCTCTCCGCCGCATTGTCCTGCACGTGGCGCATATAGGCACGCGCCACCGGCAGCGTGAAATAGCGCACCATCTTGCGCAACTCACGCACGCCCATCTCGTTGGCGGCGATCTGCGCCTTGATGTCGTTGACGTTCTGCAGCGGGTTGCGCGCCGGATATTTGGCGCCTTGCAACAGCTGATATGTCTCTTTCTCGCGGAAGCGGCCGCGCTCGACCAGCTTGAAATTGTCGATATAGACGCCTTCCTGCTCGATGGTCGTGGCGTTCGGCGACATCGAGCCCGGCGAAATGCCGCCGACGTCGGCATGATGGCCGCGCGAGGCGACCCAGAACAGGATCTTGCCGCCGTCGAATACCGGCGTGCAGACGGTGATGTCCGGCAGGTGGGTGCCGCCGTTATACGGCGCGTTGATGGCATAGACGTTGCCGGGGCGAATCTTGCCCTTGTTCTCGCGGATGATGGTCTCGACGGCGCGATCCATGGAGCCGAGATGCACCGGCATGTGCGGCGCGTTGGCGACCAGCGAGCCGGTGCCGTCGAACACCGCGCAGGAAAAATCGAGCCGCTCCTTGATGTTCACCGAATAGGCGGTGTTCTGCAGCGCCACGCCCATCTGCTCGGCGATCGACATGAACAGGTTGTTGAACACTTCCAGCATCACCGGATCGGCGTGGGTGCCGATGGCGCGCGTGCGCTTAAGTTTTTGCACCCGCCGCAGCACCAGGTGATCCTTCGCCGTCAGCTCGGCTTGCCAGCCGTGCTCGACGACCACGGTCTGATGCGGCTCGATGATGATGGCCGGGCCTTTGACTTTGTGACCCGGCGCCAGCGTGTCGCGCGTATAGACCAAGGCGCGCTGCCATTTGCCGTTGGAGAAAAACCGCGTGCGGCGTGCCGGCGCGGGCAGCTTGGCCCGCGTGGTCTTGCGGGTTTTTTCCCGAAACGTCGCACCGCCGCCGATCGCCTCGACCGAGACTGCCTCGATGACAAGTGCCTTGGCGCGATCGATGAAGCCGAATTGGGCCTTATGGGCACGCTCGAAGGCGGATTTCATGCTTTGCAGCGATGCAAGCTTCGCATTCTTGCCAGCATCCACGATCAGCGGCGTATCGGTTCCGGCGTAACGAATATGCGCGCGCACGTGCGCCGTGATCTTGTTCGTCGCGACGCCTTGTCCGGTAACCTCGTCGATGGTCGCGCGCGCCAACCGGCGCGCCACGTTGTCGAGCGTCTTGCGCGCCTTGTCGCCGAACTGCTCCTCGATCGCCTGCTGGCGCACGCTGCGGATGTCGGCAAGGCCCATGCCATAGGCCGACAGCAGCGACGACAGCGGATGGATCAGCACGCTCTCCATGCCGAGCGCATCGGCCACCAGACAGGCGTGCTGGCCGCCGGCGCCGCCGAAGCAGTTGAGCGCATAGCGCGTCACGTCATAGCCGCGCTGCACGGAAATTTTCTTGATCGCGTTCGCCATGTTCTCGACGGCGATCTTGATAAATCCGTCGGCGACCTGTTCGCTGCTGCGGCCGTCACCGATTTCCTTGGCCATGGCCGCGAAGGCCGCGCGCACCGCGTCGGCATCGAGCGGCTGGTTCTGCGCCGGACCGAAAATTTTGGGAAAGAAATCCGCGATCAGCTTGCCGACCATCACATTGGCATCGGTCACCGCCAACGGGCCGCCGCGGCGATAGCATTTTGGGCCGGGATTGGCGCCGGCCGAATCCGGGCCGACGCGAAATCGCGCACCGTCGAAATGCAGGATCGAACCGCCGCCGGCTGCCACGGTGTGAATAAGCATCATCGGCGCGCGCATGCGCACGCCGGCGACTTCGGTCTCGAAGGCGCGTTCGTACGTACCGGCAAAATGCGACACGTCGGTCGAGGTGCCGCCCATGTCGAAGCCGATGAGCCGCGAAAACCCCGCGGCGCGCCCGGTCTCTGCCATACCGACGACACCGGCCGCCGGGCCCGAAAGAATCGCGTCCTTGCCGCGGAATAATTCGGCCGCGGTGAGACCGCCTGAGGACATCATGAACATGAGGCGCGTGTTCTCCCCTCCCCCTTGTGGGGAGGGGTCGGGGGTGGGGGTCGGGAGGTATCGCGCATGCGAAGACTGGCGCTCAAACGCCCGTCCACTTCCTCGCGTCGCCTCCCGACCCCCCACCCTGCCCTCCCCCACAAGGGGGGAGGGATTCAAATCGCCTGCGACTTGCGAGACGTAGCGCCGCAAAATCGGCGACAGATAGCTGTCGACGACGGTGGTGTCGCCGCGGCCGACCAGCTTGATCAGCGGCGAGACTTCGTGGCTGGCGGAGACCTGCACGAAGCCGAGGTCGCGCGCCAGCTTGGCGACCTGCTGCTCGTGGTCGCTGTAGCGGTAGGCGTGCATCAGCACGACAGCGACCGCGTTGATGCCGTCCTCTTTGGCGCGTTCAAGTTCGGTGCGCACCGCGGTGAGATCGAGCGTGCGCTCCACGGTACCGTCGGCGCGCACCCGCTCGTTGACCTCGACGACCCGCTCGTACAGCATGTCGGGCTTGATGATGTGCTTGGCGAAGATCTTTGGCCGCGCCTGGTAGCCGATGCGCAGGGCGTCGCGAAAGCCCTTGGTGATCAACAGCAACGTCCGGTCGCCCTTGCGCTCGAGCAGCGCATTGGTCGCGACCGTGGTGCCCATCTTGACCGCGGCGATGCGCTCGCCCGGGATCGCTTCGCCGGGTTTGAGCCCGAGCAGGTGGCGAATGCCGTGCACCGCGGCGTCCCGATAGGCTTCGGGGTTTTCCGAAAGCAACTTGTGGGTGGTGAGCGCGCCGTCCGGCCGCCTGCCGATCACGTCGGTGAAGGTGCCGCCGCGATCGATCCAGAATTCCCAACTGCCGGACATGCTTCCCGACATACGCTCGATCCCGCCCTGCTTTTGTGTCATGCTCAATGGACACGACTAGTTGAGGACGCACCGATGCACAAGATCGCGATCTCGCAAGCCTCCCCTTGACCGCATGAACACGCGGATGGGCAAGCTCCACCCGTTCGACGCCATCGACCCGCGCGCCACCGCGCTGCTGGTGGTCGACATGCAGAACTACTTCGTCAAGCCGGGTCACCAGGGCGAGGTGCCGCTGGCGCGCGAGATCGTTCCCAACATCAACCGGCTTGCGGCAGAGCTGCGCCGCCGCGGCGGCCACGTGGTGTGGATCCGCAACGGCACCACGGACACCCGCGAGAGCTGGTCGAACTACCACGGCTACCTGCAAAAGCCGGAGCGCGCCGAGCGGCGGCTGAAAGCCATGGATATCGGCGAAGACGGCTACGAATACTGGCACGGGAACGACATCCGCCCCGAGGACGCGCAGATCACCAAGAAGCGCTACAGCGCCTTCATCCAAAACTCATCCGACGTCGAGCGCCACCTGCGCGACCGCGGCATCGATACCCTGTTGATCACCGGCACCGCCACCAACGTGTGCTGCGAAAGCTCGGCGCGCGACGCCATGATGCTCAACTTCAAGGTCGTCCTGGTGTCCGATGGCCTCGCCACGCATACCGACGACGAGCACAACGCGACGCTGTCGGCGTTCTACGGCCAGTTCGGCGACGTGCAGTCGGTGGACGAGTTGGTGCAGTCGCTGGAGCGTGGCGATAAGAAGAAAGCGGCCGCGTAGCCGCTTTAAACATCCGGCCGCTTGTACTCCAAATTCGGCCCGCCCTTCTGCGACTTCAGATACGACTCGACGTGCTGCGTCGGATCCATCACACGCCGCATGCGCGCCGAAACCAGTTGATCGAGCTGGATCGCCTGCGACAGCGATAGGTCGCGGCCCATCTGCACGGTGATCTTGGCATGCTCCAGGGGCGCTAGATGGCGCTCGGAAATTTCGCGGGCGATGCCCGTCACTGTTGATTCCAATTCCGCAGCGGGGACCGCCTGCGAGATGATGCCCCAGCGGTCGGCCTCGGCGCCGGAAATGTTGCGGCCAACTAGCTGCATCAGCGCGACCTTCTTGATCGGGATCGCGCCATGCACCAGCGTCGAGGTGACGAGCTGGCCGAAACTGCCGCGCAGAATTTCCGGCATGCCGAGTTGCGCATCGTCGGCGGCGAACACCAGATCGTGGCAGTTCATGATGCCAAGCGCGCCGCCGAGGCAATAGCCGTGCACCTGGGCGATGACGATGCGCGGGAAGGCACGCAAGGCCTCGGCCATCTGCACCGTCAAGGTCGGCCGGTCCCAGTCGCGCGGCTCTTCGCTGATCTTGCGCAGGAAATGCAGGTCGAGCCCGGAGCTGAAGCAAATTCCCGCGCCCTTGGTGATCACCGCCTTGATGTCGCGGTCGGCGCGCACGATGTCGAGCGCCTCGAACCACGCCGCGACGAGCGCCTCGTTCAAGCAATTGCGCTTGTCCGGCCGGTTGAGGATGACCCGCGCCACGCCGGCGTCGGCAAGCTGCTCCAGGATCAATTCCGGCCAAGCTTTAAGCGTGCGCCAAGTATCGGTCAAAGTATCGGTCATCGCCGTTCTCCTGTTGGGATTCGTAATTCGTTGCGAGCGGCAAACTCATCTACCCCTCCCCCTTGTGGGGAGGGAGGGGTGGGGGTCGGGAGGTTAAGTGAGGGCGTCGACGCCGGCGATTCACTTCACGACCCCACCCCTACCCCTCCCCACAAGGGGGAGGGGAAACATGCGGCACGACCAGCGCATCGAGCGCAAAGCCGCCGCGCGGCAGCACGACAAAGGGATTGATGTCGATCGATTGCACGACGTCGCATAAATCATCGGCGATGCGGCCGAGCGCGACCAACGCGTCGACCATCGCGTCGACATCGAGCGCAGGCGACGAGCGATAGCCGCGCAGCAGCCGCGCGGCGTGGGTACGCTCGATCATGGCGCGTGCTTTTTCAGGCGTTATCGGCGGCACGGCAAACGCGACGTCCTTGGTCAGTTCGAGCAGCACGCCGCCTGAGCCGGCCATGACAACGAGGCCCATTTCCGGATCGCGATTGAGCCCGAGCACAAGCTCCAAGCCGCCGTTGACCTGTTGGCAGACCAGCATGGCATCGAAGGCTTCGACCCCAGCGCGCCGGACATTGGCGGCAATGCGCCCATAGGCAGCGCGAACCGCCTCGTCGTCGGCGAGATGCAGCGCCACTGCGCCGGCGTCGGACTTGTGCAGAAGCTTCGCTGCGACCGCCTTCAACACCACCGGATAGCCGATCTGCCGGGCAGCCTTCACGGCGTCGTCAGGCGACTGCACCGCGATCTCCGTCGGCGTCGGGACACCATAAG
>DATHHM010000329.1:0-14288 GCA_035317145.1 Xanthobacteraceae bacterium
GATCACGATCGCGGTGTCGGTCGAGAGCCACACCACAGGCTCGTGAACGATGCCGAGCGCGATCAGCGCGTCATTGAGCAATCCCTCGCGCTGCAGGATGTTGATCCAGGCATAGATGCGGATCAGGAACGCGGTCCAGAACGGCAGCATGACCAGCGTCATCAGCACCGCCTGGACGCGGCGCGGCGTGCGCGTGATGCCATAGGCGATCGGGTAGCCGATGAGCAGCAGGAATAGCGTCGAGAACGCCGAGATCTCAATGCTCTTCACGAGGGACAAAAGATAGAGCGGATCGGAGCCGATGAGGACGTAGTTGTCCAACGACAGCGCGCCGAAGAACGCCGCGATGCCGTGCCAGCCGGCCAGGAGATTAAAGAGCGGCGTATAGGGCGGTTGCGCCAGCGCCGGCTGCGACAGGCTGATCCGCAACACGATCAGGAACGGCACCAGAAAAAATACCAGCAGCCACGCGTATGGAACCCTGACGACGAGCTTTTCCGGGAGTGATCGTTTCGGGGTCATGGCATCTGCCGCGGCTTTATATGGTCAGCACGATTGCGGCGTCGGGTGAAAAGCTCATCCATGCGCGTTCGTCCCAATCGATCGGGCGCTCGGCGGCGTGGCCGGTATTGGCGATGGCTGCCGTGACGATCGTGCCGTCGGCGAGGCGCAATTTGTAGATCGTCAGCTCGCCGAGATAGCCGATATCGACAATGGTTCCGGCGGCGCAGTTTTCGGGCGGCTGTTGCGGCGCCGGCGCCGGCAGCTCGAGCGCGACGCGCATCTTCTCGGGCCGCACCGCGAGCCAAACCGTTGCGCCCGGCTTGGCATCGATCTTCGCGGCGGCGCGCAGCGTACCGGCCGCCGTGCCTTCGACGCTTAAGCCGTCTTCGCTGACACGACCCTCGAACAAATTGACGTCGCCGACGAAGTCCGCGACCCAGCGCGAATTCGGCTGCTCGTAGATTTCCGCAGGCCGGGCCACCTGCCGGAGCCAGCCGCGATCCATCACGCCAATACGGTCGGCGACGATCATGGCTTCGCTCTGGTCGTGGGTGACGATGACGAAAGTGAGTCCGAGGCGCCGTTGCAAATCCATCAGCTCGAAGCGCGTCTGGTCGCGCAGCTTCTTGTCGAGCGCCGCCAGCGGCTCGTCGAGCAGCAGCACCCGCGGGCGCTTTACCAAAGCGCGCGCCAGCGCCACGCGTTGACGCTCGCCGCCGGACAGCTCATGCGGCTTGCGCCGGCCGAAACTGTCCAGCTTGACCATGGCCAGCATGTCGGCGACGCGTTGCGCGATCTCGGCTTTGGCCAGGCCCTCCTGCTTGAGGCCGAACGCCACATTGGCCTCGACATTGAGATGCGGGAACAGCGCGTAGTTCTGGAACATCATGTTGACGGGGCGCCGGTAGGGTGGCACGTCCGCAAGATCGACGCCGTCGAGCAGGATGCGGCCGGAGTCCGGCCGCTCGAAGCCCGCGATCAGGCGCAACAGCGTGGTCTTGCCGCAGCCGGAAGGTCCGAGCAGCGCAAAGAACTCGCCCTGGTAGATGTTGAGGGAAAGCTGATCGACCGCCGCACTGCCGCCGAAGTGCTTGCTCAAATCCTCGATGCGCAACAGCGGGCGCTCGGTCGAATCCGCCCACGGCGCAAAACTACGTTTCGATCGGACGGTCGGCATCTTAGCTCTAGCGGCAACAGCGCATTTCGACGGCGCCGCGTCAGGCTAGAGCATTTTCGCGTTCACTGGAAATGATCGTGGCGGCGTGGCGTCGACCGGCGGCGGTCAATCGACCACCGCGAGCGACGGGGTCTCGATGATGGGCGCATCGTCGAGGCTTTCGGTCATCATCTTGCGCGGCTCCGGGCCGTAATAATCGCCGAGCTGCACCACCGGCCGCGGCTGCATCATGATGGAGACCAGGCGGTCGTACAGCGCCTTCGCCGAAACCGGCTTGATCAGATATTCGTGGACACCGAGCCGCACCGCTTCGACGACCCTCCAGCGCTCGCCGTGGCCGCTGAGCATGATGATCGGCACGTCGGGCATCGGAAACACGCCGGGCGAGCGGACGATGCGCACCAGCTCGGCGCCGCTCAAGAGCGGCATCTCCCAGTCGAGGATGACGACGTCGGGGGCCATGGTGCGGATGGCGTCGAGCGCGGCGATGCCGTCATTGGCCTCGTAGATGTCCTTGATGCCGCAATTGACCAGCAAGTTGCGGATCATCTTGCGCATGTACTGGTTGTCGTCGACCACCAGCACCGCCAGCGACTGGATCTGATCGGCGATTTGTGTCTTCGAGGCGTTCGCTGTCATGGGCTTGCGTGCCGGATAGCGGATCAGACGAATACGACGTCGTCGAGCACCGGATCGTTCTCCGGTTTGTAGCTCGACATTTTGCGCGGCGCGGGGACGTAGTTATCGCCCTTCTTCACCATCTCGCGCGGCTTGGCGAGGATGGAGACCAGCCGCGCCAGCAGTGCCGTCGAGGACACCGGCTTGAGCAAAAATTCGTTGACGCCGAGCCGCACCGCCTCGACCACCCGCGAACGTTCGCCGTGGGCGGTGAGCATGATGATCGCCACGTCGGGGTAGGGGAAGCGGCCGGGCGCGCGCACCTGGCGCACGAATTCTGGGCCGTTTGGGCTCGGCATCGACCAATCGAGAATGACCACGTCCGGCGCCCAGCGGCAGATGGCTTCGAGGCCACTGCGGCCGTCGTTAGCCTCGTAGATAGTCTTGACGCCGATCACTTGCAGAAGCGATTTCGTCACCTTGCGCATGGTCGCCTCGTCATCGACGATGAGCACCTTCAGCGCTTCGAGCTGCTGCGTAAACTGGTGGCTGGCGACCGGCTGCATGAGATCCCTGCAATGCGTCGGCGATGAATTCCTCGCGAGCGAAACTGATCACAATTTCATAATTTTGGCGTGAAATGGATCGCTAAAATTCTATCGATCAGTCGCTGCCGGTCTTGCGGGCGCGGATCGGCCGGCCTTCGAGGCCGGCGTCGCGCACCTGCGCATAGGGCCCGATCGGCCGCATGGTGAACGAAGACTCAACGCTGGTGTAGTCGTGATAGCCGAGGCGAGCGAGCGGGCGGATTTTCACCACGTCGAGCTTGCCCTCGGGCGTGAGCGCATCGTCGCGGATATGCACGCCGACGACGCGGCCGATGACGACGTGATGAACGCCGTCCAGCGTGCGCGCCGGCAGTGCGGTCGAAGAATGAAATTTGCACTCCAGATGCACCGGCGACGCCGCCACCCGCGGCGGCTTGACGATGCGCGAGCCGATCATTTCGAGGCCCGCCAAAGCCGCTTCGTCGACCTCCGGCGGCACGAATTGCGAGGTGATATTGACCGCCTCGCGTAACGCATAAGTCGCCATGTTGACGACGAACTCGCCGGTGTCGGTGGCGTTCTTGACGCTGTCCTTGCGCCGGCCGGACTCGGGAAACGAGTTCGCCGAGAACATCACGTAAGGCGGATCGTAGGCGAGATTATTGAACTGGCTGAACGGCGCCAGATTGACGATGCCGTCGCGGCTGATGGTGGAGACCCAGCCGATCGGCCGCGGCACCACGATCGATTTATAGGGATTGAACGGCAGGCCGTGATCGTCCTTGTCGGGTTCGTAGAACATCGCTGGCGATCCTTTGCATGAACGGCTGGCAAGTTTCGAATAGCGTCGCGTGCCGCGCAAGTCTGCCAGAAGTTGAGCCGGCTATTCCACTTTGATATTGGCGGCCTTGACGACTTTGCCCCATTTCTCGCTCTCGTCGACGAGGAGCTGGTCGAAGCCTGCCGGCGTCATCGTCATCGGTTCGGCGCCCAAATCGGCCAAGCGCGCGACGATGGTGGGCTCGGTGAGGGCGGCGTTGATCTCCGCGTTGAGCTTCTCGATCCGCTCCGCTGGCGTGTTCCTCGGCGCGCCGTAGCCGTACCAGCTCACGGCTTCGTAGCCGGGCACGGTTTCGGACACGGTCGGGACGTCGGGCAACGCCGGCGCGCGTCTGGCGCCGGTCACCGCAAGCGCGCGCAACTGGCCCGAGCGGATGTAACCGATCAAGGTGGGTATCGGATTGAAGGCGATCTGGACCTGTCCGGAGAGCAGATCGGGCACGTAGCTGCTACGATACGGAATATGCACCATGTCGACATTGGCCATCATCTTGAAGAGCTCGCCTGAGACGTGCTGGATCGTTCCGTCGCCCGCGGAGGCCATGTTGATCTTGCCCGGATTGGCTTTGGCGTAAGCGATGAGCTCGGCGATGGTCTTGGCGGGAAGCGCCGGATTGACCGCAACCACGAGCGGGCCGTGCGAGATGCCCGCGACCGGCGCGATGTCGTGGATGAAATTGAAGTTGAGATGATCGTAGAGCGTCAGGTTGATCGCATTGGCGGTCGTGATGAGGAGGAGCGTGTAACCGTCCGGCGACGCTTTCGCCACCAGTTCGGTGCCGACATTGCCGGCACTGCCGGTGCGATTCTCGACAACGAACTGCTGGCCGAGCCGTTCCGACAGCCGTTGCGCCATCAGGCGCGCGCTGATGTCGGGGGTGACGCCTGGACCAAAGCCGACAACGACGCGCACGGGCCGTGACGGATAGGATTCGGCTTTTGCCGGCCGCGGCACGAACGGCAACGCGATGGCGCCTGTTGCAAGATTCAAGAATTGCCGACGGGAAGATTTCATGAGCTGCATGTCAAACTCCTTCACAACGGCTGGACCGGCGGTTTTGATCGCTGCGGCCGCCGTTCAGCGATTTTGCTCGCGCAGATTTCCTTCGACGATGCGGATCAGAAGAGTCATGAAGAGCTTGCGCTCGCGCGGCGAGACCGGCGCGAGGATGTCGGCGTTGGCTGTCCTGAATGCCGGAAGCAGTTCGGCGTAGATCCAGTCGCCTTTCGCAGTGAGGCTGAGCAGGCGCACGCGCCGGTCGGCGCCGTTCACTTGGCGCGCGACGACGCCCATTTTCACCATTTGCTCGACGATGACGCTTGCGGTGTTGCGGTCGATGTTCAGCCGTGCGGCGAGCACGTTCTGCTCGATGCCGGGCGTGCCGCTCATCTTGTTGAGATGGACCATGACGCCGAATTGCAGCGTCGTGAGGCCGAATTCGGCGAATATTTCCGCGCTTTTGGCGACGCAGACTTGGTGGAAGCGGCGCGCCGCGGCGGTCGGGATGGCGTGCCAGGCCGGAGCGGCGCCTGCGGTCTTCCGCGGGGGCTTGGTCGCGCGACTGGACGACACGGAGACGTGCCTGCGCATGAGCGTACCATTTAATCATATATAATGATAGTCCTATTATATGACTATTAGTTTGTCAAGCGGCGGCCCACGGCCCACGTGGGAACTGAAAATTACGCGGTCGGGCTGCTCGCCAGCGCCATGAAACGATCGAGTATCATGCGCTGAGTGTCGTTAAAACGCAGGCCGAGCTTCGTGCGCCGCCACAGCACGTCGTCGGCGGTCTGCGCCCATTCCTTGTCCATCAGGTAGTGCACCTCGGCGGCGGTGAGATCGGCGCCGAAGCGCAGGCCGAGATCGGCCGGTTCCTTCACGGTCTTGAGCACGACGTCGACGCGCGTGCCATAAGCGGACGCGAGGCGGCGCGCATGCTCGGCACTGAGGAACGGCCAGGTCCGCTGCGTGCGCGCCACCAGCGTTTCCAGTCCGTCATAGACGAAATCGCCGCCCGGCAACGGGCTGCCCGCGGTCCACGGCCGCGTGCGCGGAAAGAAATGCGCAAGCTTCGCCATGACGTCTTCGGCGAGCCGCCGGTAGGTCGTGATCTTGCCGCCATAGACCGTGAGCAGCGGCGCTTCGCCCGAGCGCTCGTCGAGGCTCAGCACGTATTCGCGACCAATGTCTTGGGATTTTCCTGCGCCATCGTCATAGAGCGAGCGCACGCCGGCATAGGCCCACACCACATCGGCGGCGCCGATCATGGTGCGAAAATATTCGTTCACCACGCCGCACAGATAGTCGATTTCCGCGCCAGTCGGCAGTACGGCTGAGGGATCGCCGGCGAAGGTCTGGTCGGTGGTGCCGATCAGCGTGAAATCGCGCTGGAACGGGATGGTGAACACCACGCGGCCGTCGGCGGCTTGCAGGATATAGGCGCGGTCGTGGTCGTAGAGCCGGCGCACCACGATATGGCTGCCCTTGTCGAGGCGCAGATGCGGCTTTTGCTGTTGCCGCAGCACGCTCTCGGCCAGCGTCTCGACCCAGGCGCCGGCGGCATTGACCAACACCCGCGCCGTCACCTCTTCGCGCCGGCCGCGCGCCTTGAGGATGAGCCGCCAAGTGTCGCCGCGTTCGGCACGCACGGCGCGCGTGCGGGTGCGGATAGCGGCGCCGCGTTCGGCGGCGTCGACCGCGTTGAGGACGACGAGGCGCGCATCGTCGGCGAAGCAGTCGGAATATTCGTAAGCGTGATGGAAGCTGCGGCGCAGCGGCGCGCCGGCGGCGTCGGTCAAAAGATCGAGCTCGCGCGTGCCGGGCAAAATTTTGCGCCAGCCGATCCAGTCGTAGATCAGGAGGCCGAGGCGCAGCACCAGCGCCGAGCGGCGCGCCTCGTTGATCGGCAGCACGAAGCGCAGCGGCCGGATCAGGTGCGGCGCCGCCCGCAGCAGCACCTCGCGTTCCTTGAGCGCCGCGCGCACCAGGCGGAATTCGTAGTGCTCGAGATAGCGCAAGCCGCCGTGGATCAGCTTCGAGGATGCCGACGACGTGGCGGACGCCAGGTCGTTCTGCTCGACCAGCACGACCCGCAAACCGCGGCCGGCGGCATCGCGCGCGATGCCGGTGCCGTTGATGCCGCCGCCGATGACCGCGAGATCGTAATCAGCCACTGCGTCCCCCTCGCGCCGATGATAGAGATTTCTCGCCGGCCCCGCTTGCCTGGAATGGCGAATTGGCGATGATGGGGCATGGATTTCCGCGATCGTCACATCGTCGTCAGCGGCGGAGCGGGCGCGCTCGGCACCGCCGTGGTCGAGGTTTTGGCCGGCGCCGGCGCGATCTGTCACGTGCCGTGCCTGCACGAAGCGGAGAAGCAGAGCTGCCGGCTGCAAGAGAGCAAGAACGTGCGACTCGCGGTCGCCGGCAATCTGGCCGACGAGGCGGTCGTGGCCCGCTTCTATCAAGGCATCGCGCCGCTGTGGGCCTCGATCCATATCGCCGGCGGTTTTGCCATGGCGCCGATACGCGACACTACGGCGGTGCTGCTGCGGCAGCAGCTCGACATGAATTTCGTCAGCTGCGCGCTGTGCTGCCGCGCCGCCGTGAGCGCAATGGCCGGCGGCGGCCGCATCGTCAATGTTTCGGCGCGCCCTGGCCTCGAATGGCGCAGCGGCGCCGGCATGGTGGCTTACACCGCGAGCAAGGCGGCGGTCGCGGCGCTGACCGCGGCGCTCGCCGAGGAAGTCGCCAAGGACGGCATTCTGGTCAACGCGGTCGCGCCCTCGATCATGGACACGGCGGCCAATCGGGCGTCGATGCCGAAGGCCGATTACGCGCTGTGGCCGAAGGTCGAAGAGGTCGCGGCGACGATAGTGTTTCTTGTCTCGCCCGAGAACCGCGTCACCCGCGGCGCCATCGTGTCGGTCTATGGACGATCGTAACGTTTGCCTTACATCCAATTGAATGCTGCTAGAATTAAACCGGGGATTTTGTTGCATCTCCTATTTTATCCATCGCCTTTTTCACTATGGGTTCAATCAATCTTTGTATGAACGTGCTGCCGCCGCTTGCATCTTTTGACATGTCCTCCGGTGCATTTACTCTCTCGCCAGGATTAAACAGCAATTCCTTGAACGCCAATGCTGTAACGGCATCAGCGAAATTTGGTGCTTCGACTTTGAATCCAGGCAGTGATGCCGCAACTGCATACTTGTAGGTGTACTGAGTTTTGAGACGGAATACTTCCGTATATCTACGGCCCGCGAAAAGCATAAGAATGAAAAATGGCAAGAGGAATGTTAGCTTACTCAAGAAATTGCCAAGATACAGAAGTCCTATCGCCATAGGATCAGCGTTGGCGGGCGGTTCAAATTTGGCAATGTGGATATATGCCTCTAGCCAAGGAAATGCATTGAGCACGATGCCGGCCGCCGCCGCGAGACCTGCAACGGAAAAATAAAAAAGTATACGAATCCATCCCAGTTGGTTTCCTGTTGATTTCATCTCGCGCGCAAAACTTTCCGAGAGTCCGGAAACGGTAGCTTCGCCTAATACTTCCCGGGAGCGCGCAAGTAATCGATCGACTTCCTTCTGTGCAACGGCGAGGTCCGAAACGATTTTTTGGTGGTCCTCAAGGCTCTTGGCTAATAGTTGGTCGTGCGCTTTAGTCTTCTCTGATAAAAGTTTATCTTGACCCGCCCTGCCATCTGCGAGAAATTTCTCAAGAGCCGTACTGCTGTCTGATGCGAACTTGGTTCGTTCAGCGTTACCCTCAGCCACTAGTTTTTCTAAACTTGCCTTTCCGTCCGATAGAAAACTGGTGCGCTCTGCATTGCCGTCAGCCACGAGCTTATCGTACGCAGATTTACTCTCGGCTAGCAGTCTGTCTAAATCTGCCTTACCCTGGGCAAAGGTCGCTGTTCTGCCGTCAAGGTCGGCTTGGAATTTAGCGAACGCATTTTGATAGGCGTCGACCGACTCCTTTAGTTTATTCGCGGAATCGTTAATCCCATTGGTATTTGAAACGAGTGATTCAGCTCTCGATTTTGATTCCTCTGTCCTTGTGAGCGTCTCTGCCACTTGCGTCTTTGCAGTCGCAAGCTCCTGCGAGGCTGATTGGGCCTCCGAGATTATTGCCACCAATCTATCTCGATTGCCTTCGAGGGCATGCCTCAACCGGTTGAGGTTTCCATAGGCCTTCTGCTGTGCTGAGCGGGCCGCATTGAGTTGTGACAAGTGAAGCGTATAGCCACCCTTTTCGCTCAGTTTAGACATCGTGCGTATTTGATACAGACTGACAAGAAGACCTTGAACTGCCTGATACAGTTCCGAGAAAGTCGGCGGCAGATTTATTTGCTGACTCTTCTGGTTGGCGGCTGTCATGATCGTAGGATCAAGTGACACAATGTCACTATCTTTTTCAAAGCCGGTAATCTGAGCCAGCAATTTTTCGACGCTAGTGCGAACGGCGCTTACCCGAGCGGTAACTTCGGTCACGGCCGCATCGGGGATGAGGTCCGTCGACTCTATCGTTGACAAATTATGTGCTAGCGCCAGCGCGCCAGTTAGCTTAGTCCCAATTTGCTCAATCGAAGTGGCGGGACTAACGCCGGGAATGGGTTTTTCCAGGTCGAAAGCGACGTGGTCGGGGCCTTCTAGCGACGATAGCTCGCTGACAAACGAGTTCCAACCGTCGAGAGCAGCGGTAGCGGTTTGTGTAATATTTTCCAATTGAGGCGCGGTCACGCGATGTCTCCAGTGTTCGATAAATCGAGCAGCCCGACTTGCTTCCTGGGCGTGGCAATTGAATAACAACCGCAAACTAGGCTGAGTCGCGTTTACAACCCTAGTCCAAACTATGAATCCAAGGCGTGATCTAAAAACTGTGTTGCAACTGATACTTAGAAGGACTGTGATTTACGCTCCTCATTTCTAAGGAGTGGACAGCAAGGTTTTTGTCAGTAGCCCGGCCATAATCCCGGCGTCGCCAGTTCGACGAGATGATTGTCGGGATCGCGGAAATAAATGCTGACGCCGCCGCGCGGCCATGTAGTGCGGCCCTCGATCGCCACATCGGCTTCGGCAAGTTCTTTTTCCCAGGCGGCAAGCGCGTCGGCGCCGATCGAGAACGCGATATGCACCGGGCCGCTGCCGTCATGCGGCGGGATCGTGCCGCCGGGCATGTGCACGGTTTCGAGAGAATGGCCGCGCAAGAACAGCAGCAACAAGCCGCGGCCGCCGACGTCGTAGGCGCACAGCCGTTGATCGCGATAGACGCTGTTGAGCCCGAGCACCTGTTCGTAGAACGGGCAGGCGCGCTCAAAACTGTCGACGTAGAGCACGGTTTCCAGAATGCCGTGCAGGTTGGGCATGGCTCAGCCCGACACTGGCACGACTTCGCGCACGGGGGAATGAACGAGCCGCGTCACCGCGTTTGACGCGACGACGGCGTGCTGCTGCGCGTAGGCCTCGTGGTTTTTCTCGATGTAACCGAGATCGTAGAGGTAATTCACCATCAGGCCGTAGGACTGCGCCAGCGCGCGCTCCGAAGTGTCGCCCGGCCAGTTGAGCCGCTCCAGCCGGGCGCCGTTGCCGAGATGGAAGCGCGCCACCGCATCGAGCGGCAGGCCGCGGCGGTTGCGGCCGCGCACATAATACCAGGCGGCGGCGCGCAACAGTGGCTCGCGCACCCGCTCGGCGATCTCCGGCACGCGCCAGCAGTTAACGTCGTCAAGCGCGGCCAGCACCTCGCGATCGTCTTCGTCGAGCGCGACCGAGGTTGCATTGGCGCGCTCGCGCTTGAGCCATTCGGCGAAATTCGGCGCCGGCGACAAGGTGACGAAGGTCGCGACCCGGCCGAACTCACGCGACAGCTCCTCGACCACTTGTTTGATCAAGAAATGCCCGAAGCTGACGCCGGCAAGGCCGCGCTGGCAATTGGTGATCGAATAGAACACCGCGGTGGTGGCGCGCTCCGGATCGACCTCATCGCGCTTGCCGGACAGGATCGGCGCGATCGCCGCCGGCGTCTCGCGGGTGAGCGCGACTTCGACGAAAATCACCGGCTCGTCGACCAGCGCCGGATGGAAGAACGCGTAGCAGCGCCGGTCCGGCGGATCGATGCGGCGGCGCAGATCGTCCCAGTCCTGGATTTCGTGGACCGCCTCGTAGCGGATGATCTTTTCCAGAATGATCGCCGGCGACGACCAATCGATGCGGCGCAGCACCAAAAAACCGCGGTTGAACCACGACGAGAACAAATGGACGAAATCATTGTCGATAACGCCGAGATCGTCGCGGTGATCCATGGCGTCGATCAGCTCTTCGCGCATGCGCACCAGCGCCGCGGTGCCGCCGGGGGCAAGATTGAGCCTGCGGAACAGTTCGAGCCGGCGCGGCTCGCTGGCGTGGTGCAATTCGGCCGCGGTTTCGTCCGACGGCGCTTGCTGCCACGCTTTGATCGCCGTCTCGATGCGGGCGCCGTCGGAGCCGAAGGTGGTGGCGAGCGCCTCGAAGAACGCGATGCGCGGCCCGATGGTCAGATCCTCGTAGCGGCCGAGGATGTCGCGAGCCAGCGCCACGCCGGAGGCCTCGCCGCGGCCCGACAGTAGCGCCTCGCACAGCTCCAACAGGCCGGCAGAGCGCTCGCGCGACGGTTCGCGGCGCTGAATCAGGGCACGGCCGCGGTCGGCGATGCTCTGCAACATTTCGCTGAAAAAGGTCGTGTTCACCGAATTCTTCCCATCCGCCCGGCCCGGATTAGCTAATGGTCGCCGGCGGCAATGACAAGTTGGCGGTGCGGCGCACTGTAAACAAGCCACGTTAACGCCGGCCTGTCCGCGAAAGACATATTTGAGGCCCAGAAAGCGGCCTTGATCGGTGACGAACGTATGAACCGCACCGCCTGGACAAATTCGCGCCACTGCGCCAGTTAAAACGCCGTGCGGCGCATGGCCGCGCGAGGTCGGGAGCGTTTCATGCCGGGTCCGTTGGCTGGTTTGCGTGTGCTGGAGCTTGCCCGGATTCTGGCGGGTCCTTGGGCCGGCCAATTGCTCGCCGATCTCGGCGCCGACGTCATCAAGGTCGAGCGCGCCGGCTCCGGCGACGATACCCGCGCCTGGGGGCCGCCCTTCGTCGAGGCGGCCGACGGCGGCCATCTCAGCGCCGCCTATTTTCACTGCACCAATCGCGGCAAGCGCTCGGTCGAGGCCGATTTCACCACGCCCGACGGCCAACGCATCGTCAAGAAACTGGTGGCGCGCTCCGACGTGCTGATCGAGAATTTCAAAGTCGGCGGCTTGAAGAAATTCGGCCTCGATTATGCAAGCCTCGTGCCCGACAATCCACGCCTGATCTATTGCTCTGTGACCGGCTTCGGCCAGACCGGACCGTCGGCGCTGCGCGCCGGCTACGATCTCATGGCGCAAGGCATCGGCGGCATCATGGGCATGACCGGCGAGCCCGACGGCCCGCCGATGCGGGTCGGCGTGCCGACTGCCGACGTTTTCTCCGGCGTCTATTCGGCGGTCGGCATTCTGGCGGCGCTGGCGCGGCGCGAAAAAACCGGCAAGGGCGGCTATGTCGATTGTGCGCTGGTCGATTCCACCGTCGGCACGCTGGCATTCCAGGCGCTCAATTATCTGGTCTCTGGCGAAATCCCCAAGCGCATCGGCAATGCCCATCCCAACCTGGTGCCGTATCAGGAATTTCCGGTCGCCGACGGCAGGGTCATCATCGCCACCGGCAACGACGCGCAATTCGTCAAGCTGTGCGGCATTCTGGGCGACCCGCAACTCGCCGAGGTTAAGGCCTACAAGGACAACAAAGGCCGGCTGGCGCATCGCGCCGAGCTGGTCGGCAAGCTTTGCGCGCTCACCGCGCGCCTGACGCGCGAGGAGATCCTGGACAAGCTCGAAGCCGCCGGCATTCCCGCGGGTCCGATCAACGATCTGCAGCAGGTCTTCGCCGATCCTCAAGTCATCCATCGCGGCATGCGGCTCGAGCTGAAAAACCCCGCCGCCAAAGGCGGCACCAGCCCCGGCATCCGCACCCCGATCGTGCTCGACGGCACGCCGATGGCCTCGGACCGCCCGGCGCCGCGGTTGGGCGAGCATACGAAGGAAATTCTCAAAGAGATCGACGAGGGCTGATCTTATCCGCCCCCGCGATAGCGGGGGAGGGGGACCACCCCGAAGGGGTGGTGGAGGGGGCGCTGGCCTCGACGTTGCACAAACGTTGCCGTCATGCGCTGACATTAGCTTGCTCGTTTCCTTTCGAGTAAACGAAGCAGCTCCGCCGCTGTTATCCGTCTGCACCGATAACAAAGCTGCGCGTCCGGCGCCCCCTCCACCACGGTTCGCTCGCTTCGCGAGCTCCAGTGGTCCCCCTCCCCCGCTATCGCGGGGGCGGAAAGTGGCGGCGCTCTCGCGATGCATTGCACCGCAGTCCGCGAAATCGATTTGCAAAATGATCGAGCGTTTTCTCTATTCGCTTCGTTCTATTCGCTCTTCCCTATTCCGTTCTCGCAATTCGTAATCTCTTCCCTCAAAAAAGAAGGGGAGGCGGAACGCCGACAAACGCAGATCCAACCACCGCGCTTGCGCGCGGCGCGCGCGAACCCGATGAGCGCAGGCTTGAATCTACCGTTGCATCTCTTCTCAAGGATCTTGTAAAAAATATAAACGTATTTGGATTCGATGATCCAGGCTTAATGGAACTGGACGCAGTGAGTATTGGCCCACAAGAGGTTGAGGTTGCTAGAAAAGAGATAAACGTACTGAAACCTTTGCTGGATGAGATAGTAACGGATGGCCGTATCACGACAGAGGCTGCGCGGGACGAGTTGAAAGAACAATTCGAGAATTTAGAATCGACTGGAGATCGCCCATTTGAACGGCAGGCAATCGAGTTTGGCAGGCGTTCATTCCAGAATTTTGTAGGAGAGCTTTTGCGTCGGGCTTATGCGCCTGTGCGGAGTCTAGCAAGGCAGGTAAGAGCAGAAAGCGGAGTTGCATGGAAGGGTCTCCGCGACGGAGCTTACAAGGCGGCCGGTGCAGCACTAATCACGGGAGCGGTTACTGATATGACCGGCGTGACCAAGTTCACAAGTACCTTCATCCAGTTTGTGACGACGCACTCAGAAATGCTTATTGCCTATGTCACGAATGCATTTCAAAATCCTACGCTTGTTGACATCATCCACTGGATTGTTTGGCTGGGCAAATGACATTCTGAGTGCGTGGTTAGGTTCATTCCACCAATGTTTATTGCGGGTCGCTGTGGGCTACTTTGTTTCAAGCTCGTAGCTCGTAGCTCGTAGGATGGGTAGAGCGAAGCGAAACCCATCATCTTTCTCTAAGCCACAGTGGATTTCGCTTCTCTCTACCCACCAGCTACCGCCTCGTCAGCCGCCGCCGGTTGGCCCGCACGCGCTTTTTGTAAACGCCCAAAACCTTCTTTGCGACACGATGGCTCTTGCCGCCTTTGATGACGGCGGTCGCCGCGGTGGCTTGGGCTTCGCCGAGCGCGGCGACTTTCTCGGTCGCCATGCGGCGCGCTTCGGTTTGACTGTGCGCCGGTTGCGTCGCCATGCGCA
>DATHHM010000330.1:0-2268 GCA_035317145.1 Xanthobacteraceae bacterium
TACCGTGGGTATCGCGCACCGCCACGCACACCTGCCCGACCCGACGCAGGCCCTCTTCGATCAGGCGCTGATGGCCGCCGTGGAACGGCTGGTAGCGGCCGATGAACAGCGCCGTCGGCTGTTGCGGATCGAAGGCCGGGCGCAAAAGCGCCAGCGCCTGCTCGGCCCAATATTGCGCCGTGCCGTCCGGGCCGACGCGCAGATCGTATTTTTCAGGCGCAATGAACATCCGGTTGGTGTCGGCGAAGCGCCCGGCGTCGATGCGGTCGAGCCAGATCGTAAACGCATCGCCGAACACGGCGCGGGTCTGCTCGGTCGGGCAGATGAAATCGGCGATCACAGTGCCGCCGGCCTCGACGACACGGTCGCACATCCATCCCATGCGGCGGGCGTGCTCGACGCGGTCTTCGTGGGTGAAGCCGAGGTCGCGCGACAGATTGGCGCGCACCGCATCGGCATTGAAGACGACCGCGTTGATGAGCGGCGCGAGCGCGTTGGCCAGCGTAGTCTTGCCGGCGCCGGGCAGCCCCATGATCAGTATTCTTCGTTTCACATCGGCTCCGTCGGTTCGGCCTAGGCCGGCGTCCATTACCATGTCTTGAAACGGCGTCGTAGCCGCATTGCGCCGCCGACGCAACCCGTCGCGCGTCAGGGCGCCGCGCGGACGCCGCGATCATTGCGCGGGGTCTTTACCGCCGCGATCGCGAACGAGCTTATAAAGCGCGTCGATTTCCCGCAATCTTTCGTTCATGATCCGACCGGCCCGTTCGAGATCGGCGGCGATCTCCGGCGCCGACGCCGTGGGCGTTCCGCCGAGCTGCGGCGCGTTAGTGATCTGATAACCGGTCCAGGCGACGAATTTGTCGAGGAAATAATTGAGCGCGTAGACGTCGTCTTTGGCCAGCTCTTCCATATTCAGCCGGCCCATCAGCCAGTTCATCTTGACTTGATGCTGCTTGGGAAAGGACGAGATGTCGATGACGGACGCGTTGAGATGGGTCCGCGGCGGCGGCGCCGCCGCGCCGCCGTCGACGAAATCCGCAATCGCGCGCCGGGTCGTCTCGTCATTGAGGCTTTCGGTCGCGATCTCGATATGGTGATCGAACAGCGCCAGATGCTGCCCCACCAGCGCATGCGTCTTGTCGTAATACCAGCAGAACTTTTCGCGGCTCGGCAAGCGGTCCCATGCGGCGCGCGACATGTCGCCGAAATGGAACGCTGCCATGCGCTTGGTCTGGGCGTCGGGGCTCGACGAATAATAGCGGTAGGCGGTCGGAAACAATTCGCAGTTCGTCATCAGGCTTTCGATGCAGGCTTCACGGTCGCGATAAAGATGCACGACTTTCAGGCCACGCCCGTAATGTTCGGCGAACAGCGGCAGGACCGCCGCATAGCCGTTGCCGACGATGCTGTCATAGGGGCAGTCCGCGACCATGCGCCTGAGCGCGTCGGCATGGCGGCCGTCGCCGGTTTCGTTGAAATCGCAAAACGCCTGATAGATTTCCCGGCAGCAATATTCGTGCACCGATTGCCGGTCGCCGGTTTCGCCAAAAACGCGCTGGATCATGTGATTGAGCGATTGCGTGCCGTCGCGGCCGGTGCCGACGCAGAGAATTTTCAGCTTCGATGGCGATGACGAGCCGGCAACGTGCGCCGGCATCGGCGGCAATGACGGCGACGCGAACACGGTGTCGTCGGCGCGCAGGACCAATGACGACGGATCGACCGCGCTATAATCCGGGCGCATGAAAAGATGGCCGCCGCGGACGACGAGCTTGCCCGGCTCGGCGCGGGAGCGCACCAGGTGCGGGCGTGGTGCGCGCTTGATCGGGGCGAGGTTTTGCCGATAGCGCTGCCACTCGTCGCCCGAGCGCAAGTGGGCATGGGTCGGCATTTCCTCAGTGGTCGAGGCCGCGCCTTTTTCGGCAAATATGATGACGGCGGTTTCGTACGGCGACAGAAAAGCCCTGATCTCGCGTGCTGGATCCAGAAGGCAATCGATATCGAGGCAGAATGCGCGCGCCGGCTGGCCGGGCGGATAGTCAAGCACATAGGCCTTGCCGTCGACGAACGCGTTGACCACGCAATAATCGAGATACCAGGACGCGGTCGGGATCGAATAAGGATCGAAATGGGCGCTGAGATTGTTGACCGCGATCAGCCGCCCGCCAGGCCGCAGTGCGCGCGCATAATTGCGTAACACCGCGGCCGGAGAAAATATGTCGGTGAGCGCGCCGCCGTCGATGACGAAATCCATGCTCGCCTCGA
>DATHHM010000331.1:0-6735 GCA_035317145.1 Xanthobacteraceae bacterium
TGGGATTGCCCGCGTGGTGTCGGCGATCGAGGATCCCAACCCGGAGGTGGCCGGGCAGGGCCATGACAGGCTTCGCGCCGCCGGCATCACAGTCGATATCGGGCTCGGCGCGCTCGAAGCCGCACATGATCATGCCGGACACTTCAGGCGCGTCCGCGACAAGCGCCCCCATGTGATCCTCAAGCTCGCGGTTTCGTCCGACGACAAGATCGGCGCGGCCGGCCGCAAGCCCGTCGCGATATCCGGCGAAGCCGCCAGGGCGCGGGTGCATCTGTTGCGCGCGCAATGCGACGCCATCCTGGTCGGGATAGGCACCGTGCTGGCGGACGATCCGCTGTTGACCTGCCGGCTGCCGGGCATGGAAGCGCAATCGCCGGTGCGGGTGGTGCTGGATCGCGGCTTGCGCATGCCCGGCACCAGCCGGCTGGTTCATTCGGCGCGCGAGACGCCGCTGTGGGTGATGACATCGAGCTTGTCGGAAGCGCCGGCCGCCATGAAGCTCGGCGCCGCCGGGGCCCATGTGATCCGCGTCGCCACCACGACCACGCCGCCGCCGGGGCTCGAGCTTGGGGCCGTGCTGCAGGCGCTGTCCGAGAAGGGCATCACGCGGCTGCTGGTGGAAGGTGGCGCTCGCGTGGCGTCATCCTTTGTCGCAGCAAGCCTGGTCGACGAAGTCTGGCTGCTGCGCGGGCCCGATGCGGTCGGAACCGATGGCATCGCCGCGCTGGACGCATTGCCGCTGACCGCAATCACCCAGTCGCCCGCGTTCAACCGAAGTGCTAGCGAAACGCTGCAAAGGGACACCCTGACCATCTACGAGCGCACTTAATGTTCACCGGCATAGTCACCGACATCGGCGAGATCGTCAGCCTGACGCCAACGGCGCAGGGCCAGCTGCACCGGCTGCGGATCGCTTGCCGCTACGACCGCGCCACCATCGCGGACGGCGCTTCGATCGCCTGCAACGGCGTTTGCCTCACGGTGGTCGCCTCGGGCGTCGAGGGCGGCAAAACCTGGTTCGATGTCGATGCCGCCGCCGAAACGCTCGGCATGACCACCGCGAAGCATTGGATCGCCGGAACAAAGCTCAATCTCGAACGCGCCTTGAAGATCGGCGACGAACTAGGCGGCCATATCGTCGCCGGACATGCCGACGGCATCGCCACCATCGTCAAGCGTGACGATCTGCCCGACATGGCGCGATTCGAACTGCGAACCACGCGCGAACTGGCGCGCTTCATCGCCGCCAAAGGCTCGGTGACGCTGGATGGCGTGTCGTTGACGGTGAATACGGTGCAGGATGTGGTGTTTTCGGTGCTGATCATTCCGCATACCCTGAATGTGACCACGCTCGGCGATTGGCGCGCCGGCGGCGAGGTCAATCTCGAGGTCGATTTGATGGCGCGCTACGCCGCGCGGCTCAGTGAGATGTCATCGTAGCGGCGCAATTCGCGGCACAGGTCGTTGTCAGAGATTACAACCATCCGGAGAAGTCCAGTGCCTGCATTCAGCGACTATCCGATCGCAACTCTGGCGGACGTGATCCGGTTCGAAAATGAAAAGCCGTTTGCGCAGCGTTACGACGCCCGCAGTGTCTATGACGTTTTCGTCAAAAGCGCCGCACGGCATCCGGACCACACCGCGCTGACCATGGTGATGACGGGAGAGGACGGCGAGAAACCGCGTCTGGTTTCCTACCGTCAATTACTGGAAGGCATCACGAAGGCGGCGAACCTCTTCACATCCATCGGCGGAGCTGCACCGGGCGTGGCTTACATCCTGCCGAGCCTGGTCGAAACTCATCTCGTGCTGTGGGGCGCGGAGACCGCTGGCTATGCGGTACCCATTAATTTCCTGCTGCAGGCACAGAACATCGCCGAGCTGATCCAGGCATCCGGCGCGACAATCCTGGTGGCGCTGGGGCCTCACCCGCAGCTCGACATCTGGCAGAAGGCCCTCGCGGTTCAGGCATTGATCCCCGACCTCAGGATAGTTCGGGTGTCGGTGTCGGACGCGCCGCTGCCGGAAGGCGTCATCGAGTTTTCATCGGCGCTGGCGACCCAGGACGGAAAAGCTCTCGCATCCGGCAATACAAGGCGCGACGACGACATCGCAGCTTATTTCCACACCGGAGGCACGACCGGTTCGCCGAAGCTCGTCGTGCACACCCATCGCAACCAGATAGTCGCGGCGTTCGGGGCGGCCGTCATGTACGACTTAAGTGAGACCGACAGGCTGACCAACAGCTTGCCGTTGTTTCATGTCGGAGGCGCCATCTCGTGCAGCCTGTCCAGCTTCCTGGCCGGCACGAACATGATCGTGATGTCTCCTGGGGGGATGCGCAACCCGCTGATGGTCAAGAATTTCTGGCGTATCGTGGAGCGCACCGGCGCCACCGTGATCGGTGGTGTGCCGACTGCGTTGGCTGCACTGGTGAACGTTCCCGTGGACGCGGATATCTCGTCGGCACGTTGTGTGATCACCGGTGCATCAATGCTGCCCCGTGCCGTCGGCGAGAAGATCCAGGCCATGACCGGTGCCGGGATTCACGAGATCATCGGGATGACGGAAACCGCCGGCGTGTTGGCGGTCGACCCTGCACGGGCGGAGTCGGTGCTGGGATCGGTCGGCTATCGCATTCCCTATACCGACGTCACCGTCCGCAAGCTCGACTCGGACGGTGTTCTGGCCGGGCGGTGTGCGCCGCATGAGATCGGCGTGCTGACGATTTCCGGCCCGCACGTCACGCCGGGATATCGCGATCCCATCCACAACGCGAGTTCGGTTCGTGATGGCTATCTCGACAGCGGTGATCTCGCTTATACCGACGAGGCGGGGCGGATTTTCATCGCCGGCCGATCGAAGGACCTGATCATCCGCAGCGGCCACAACATCGATCCGATGCTGATCGAAAGCGCGCTGGAGGCGCATCCGGCGGTGGCAATGGCGGCTGCCGTCGGGCAGCCGGACCGTTACGCGGGCGAGTTGCCAGTGTGCTACGTCGCATTACGGCCGGGCGCGCAGGCGACGGCCGAGGAACTGAAGGCATTCGCCGAACCGTTGATCGCCGAACGGCCGGCGTGGCCGAAGCAAGTCTTTGTCATCGACGCTATTCCGATGACGAGCGTCGGCAAGATATTTAAGCCCCAACTTCGTAACGATGCCGTGCGGCGGGTCGTAGTGGAAGAACTTGTCAAGGGAGTTGGTGTCGACGATCTCAGTGTGGATGTCGTGGCCGGCGGAAAGCGCGGCATCGATGTCACTGTAATGCTGCCTGTTGAACATTCAGCCAAACGATCGGCTGCCGAAGCCGCGCTGGGAGGTTACCTGTTTGACTACAAAGTCGTCATAGCGGGCTGATCCAGGCCAGTGATGAGCAGTATAGTGCTTGGCTTCCTGCGGCGCGGCGACTAAAACCCCCGCACAGCATTGAGATCGTGGTGTGAGATGGCGGACGCGCGGCGCGCACAGTTGAAAGATCAAACCGACATATCGGGCGCCCGCGCGCTGATCGTCGAGGCGCGCTTCTATGACGACATCCAGGATGCGCTGCTGGAAGGTGCCGTCGCCGAGCTGAAGACTGCCGGTGTCGGTCACGACGTCATCACCGTGCCCGGCGCGCTGGAAATTCCGGCGGCGATCGCGATTGCGCTCGATGCCGCGGAGAGCAGCGGCAAACCCTACGACGCGGCGATCGCGCTTGGATGCGTCATCAGGGGCGATACCATCCATTTCGAAATCGTCTCGATGGAATCCTCGCGTGCGCTGATGGACCTTGCGGTGGCGAGACGGATTCCGCTCGGCAACGGTATCGTCACCGTCAATACCGACGAGCAGGCCTGGGCGCGGGCGCGCGCCAGCGAGCTCAACAAAGGCGGCGACGCCGCGCGCGCGGCGTTGGCGATGCTGCGGATCAAGCGCCGGCTGACGCGGATCTGATCATGGCAGACAACAAAAAGAACCAGGAGAAGAAATCAGCCAAAGCTCCGGACAAGAAAGCCAACCGGCGTGGCGCGGCGCGGCTCGCTGCGGTGCAGGCGCTGTATCAGATGGACATCGGTGGCGCCGGCATCAACGACATCTTTGCCGAGTTCGAGAGCCATTGGCTCGGCGGCGAGGTCGAAGGCGACAAATACCTGCCCGCGGAGGCGGCATTTTTCAAAGACGTCGTTGCCGGCGTGGTGCGCGATCAGGGCAAACTCGATCCCTTGATCGACGATGCGCTGTCGAAGGGCTGGCCGCTGAAGCGGATCGACGCCATCCTGCGCGCCGTTTTGCGGGCCGGCTCCTACGAACTCGAGCATCGCAAGGATGTGCCGGCACGCGTCGTGGTGTCCGAATATGTCGATGTCGCGAATGCCTTTGTCGATGGCGACGAGACCGGCATGGTGAATGCGGTGCTCGACCAGATCGCCCGCCAGTTTCGCGCCGACGAGTTCGTGCGCGGATAGTCGAGATGAGCGCGGGCCGGCCACACATTCTGCTGTCATCATCCGCGAAAGCGGATGATCCAGTACGCCGCGGAGTTCATGTTAATTACCGGCGCGGCGGAATACTGGGTCGCCCGGTCAAGCCGGGCGATGACGGCTGTTGGACGGTTGGGGCGTCATGACAGATCGCCAAAGTAATCTCTCCGTTGAGGACTCGCTGATCGCGCGCTATTTTCGCCCCCTTGCGACCGACCCCGGCGCGTTCGGCCTCATGGACGATGCGGCGATCCTCAAGGCGTCGGGCGACGACACCGTGGTCACGACCGACGCGATCGTGGAAGGCGTGCATTTTCTAACCGACGATCCACCGGACACGGTCGCGCGCAAGGCGCTGCGGGTGAATCTGTCCGATCTCGCCGCCAAGGGCGCGACACCGGCAGGCTTTGTGCTGACGCTGGCGTTGCGGACCGCGGACGATGCGTGGCTGGTCCCGTTCGCGCGCGGACTTGGAGAGGATGCTGCGCAGTTCGGCTGCCCGCTGCTGGGCGGCGATACGGTGTCGACGCCGGGCCCTACGATGATCTCGATCACGGCGTTCGGGCGCGTTCCCAAAGGCCGGATGATCCATCGCAGTGGCGCGAAGCCCGGCGACCGTGTCGTGGTGACCGGCACGATCGGCGATGCCGCGTTGGGTCTCGATATTCTCCGGGGCGGCGCGGCCGCTGCTGTTCTCGCCGATGACGCTGCCGCACGAGAGATGCTGGTCGGCCGCTATCGCCTGCCGCAGCCGCGCACGGCGCTGGCCGGAGCGGTTCGCGATTACGCGCATGCGGCGATGGATGTGTCCGATGGTCTTGCCGGAGATCTCGCCAAGCTCTGCGCTGCGTCCGGCGTGTCCGCCGTCATCGATGTCCACAGCGTCCCGTTGTCCGCGGTCGCTGCAACATTGCTTGCGCGCGGCACGATCGGTATCGAGACCATCGTTTCCGGCGGCGACGATTACGAGATCTTATGCGCGATCCCGGAGAATCACTTTGAGGCGTTCGCGCAAGCCGCAGGACGGGCCGGGGTGGCGGTAGCTTCGATAGGAACGGTGATCGCCGGGGCGTCGGTTCCGAAGTTTCTGGACGCGCAGGGCAGGGAGATAGCGCTGCAGCGCCTCTCTTACAGCCATTTCTGAGATGTTGCGGAAAATCGGCAGCTCGTCCGTTTCACGCAAAATACCTGCCGAATTCGACCGTTTCTGGCCTCCGCAGCGTTGCGCCGGGGGTACGATTTTGGCATGGTCCCGCCGATTTGAGGCCGTCTTTTGGGCAGGGCGGGCCTTCTTTTTATGCGCGCGCCGCTCCCGCGGCGATTGGCGTCGGGTAGACCAGGATCTGAGGCAAATTCAATGACAGCATTATGGGTGATCGTGCTCTGCGGAGCGCTTTCGATCGTTTACGCCATCTGGGCGACGGCATCGGTCATGAAGGCCGATGCGGGCAATCCGCGAATGCAGGAAATCGCGGCTGCGGTGCGCGAAGGCGCGCAGGCCTATCTCAAGCGCCAGTACATGACGATCGCTGTGGTCGGCATCGTGATCTTTGCGCTGCTGGCCTACTTCCTCGGCATGCTGGTGGCGGCGGGCTTTGCCATCGGCGCGGTGCTGTCGGGTGCGGCCGGCTTCATCGGCATGAACGTCTCGGTTCGCGCCAACGTGCGCACCGCGCAGGCCGCGACCACGTCGCTGGCCGGCGGACTTGAACTCGCCTTCAAGGCCGGCGCCATCACCGGCATGCTGGTGGCGGGTCTGGCGCTGCTCGGCGTCACCATCTACTTCGCCTATCTGACGCATTACATGGGGCTCGCGGCCAACAGCCGCACCGTGGTCGATGCGCTGGTGGCGCTCGGCTTCGGCGCTTCGCTGATTTCGATCTTCGCGCGTCTCGGCGGCGGCATCTTCACCAAGGGCGCCGACGTCGGCGGCGATCTCGTCGGCAAGGTCGAGGCCGGCATTCCCGAAGACGATCCGCGCAACCCGGCCACCATCGCCGACAACGTCGGCGACAATGTCGGCGATTGCGCCGGCATGGCTGCCGACCTGTTCGAGACCTATGCGGTGACCGCGGTCGCCACCATGGTGCTCGCCGCGATCTTCTTCGCGACCTCGCCACTGCTCGTGAACATGATGACGCTGCCGCTCGCGATCGGCGGCGTCTGCATCATCACCTCGATCATCGGCACCTTCTTCGTCAAGCTCGGCGCCAACCAGTCGATCATGGGCGCGCTCTACAAGGGCCTGATCGCGACCGGCGTGCTGTCA
>DATHHM010000332.1:0-14786 GCA_035317145.1 Xanthobacteraceae bacterium
CGCTGGTCGTGCGCCGGGCAGCCGAAGATCGCGCCGGTACCGTATTCCATCAGCACGAAATTGGCGACATAGACCGGTAGCTTCCAGCTCTCGTCGAACGGATGACTCGCCTTGATGCCGGTGTCGAAGCCGAGCTTTTCCGCGGTGTCGATCTCAGCCTGTGCAGTGCCGCGGTGCCGGCACTCCTCGATGAATTGAGCCAGCGCCGGATTCTTCGTCGCTGCCGCAAGCGCAACCGCATGATCAGGAGCGAGCGCTATGAACTTAGCTCCGAAGAGCGTATCCGGCCTCGTTGTAAATACTTCGATTTCCTTCTCGTTCAGGGGCGCGGATGCGGGGTCTAGCCTGAACTTTATTTTGAGACCCTCGCTGCGGCCGATCCAGTTCTTCTGCATCAGCCGGACTTTTTCCGGCCAGCGGTCGAGTCCGTCCAGCGCGGCGAGCAGCTCCTGCGAATATTTGGTGATCTTGAACACCCACTGGTTCATCTCGCGCTGCTCGACGATCGCGCCCGAGCGCCAGCCGCGGCCGTCGATTACCTGCTCGTTGGCCAGCACGGTCTGATCGACCGGATCCCAGTTCACCTTGCGCTTCTCGCGCTCGACCAGGCCGGCGCCATAGAAATCGAGAAACATTTTCTGCTGATGCTTGTAATAGGCCGGATCGCAAGTCGCGATCTCGCGGCTCCAGTCGAGCGACAGCCCCATCGACTTGAGCTGCTTCTTCATGGCGTCGATGTTCTGGTAGGTCCACGTCTTGGGATGGACCTTGCGCTCCATGGCGGCGTTCTCGGCCGGCATGCCGAAGGCGTCCCAGCCCATCGGATGCAGCACGTCGAACCCCATCGCCCGCTTCACCCGCGCCACCACGTCGCCCATGGTGTAGTTGCGCACATGGCCCATATGGATGCGGCCGGACGGGTAGGGGAACATTTCCAGCACGTAGTACTTGTTGCGCACGTCCTCATTGCGCGTCGCAAAGATGCCGCGCTCGTCCCAGATTTTCTGCCAACGGGCCTCAGCCTCGGCGGCGTTGTAGCGGTCGGTAGCCATTGATTCGCAGTCGTTTCCGGCAATTATCTAAGGCCGCGCGACGTGACACGAAAGGGCGCGGCGGGTCAACGGGTTGAGACGCCAAACGCAAAATGCAAAGTGTCGGGACCAACCCGGAATTTTTCCTTCAGTCTGATCCCCATAGGAACCCACCCATGCACTACACCACCCTCGGCCGCACCGGCCTACGCGTCAGCGTCGCCGGGCTCGGCACCGGCGGATTCTCCCGGATGGGGCTGAAAACCGGCAAGACCGAGGACGAGGCCGCGCGCCTCGTGCTCGATGCTGTCGATCTCGGCGTCAATTTCATCGACACCGCGCCGCCTTACGGCACCGAGGGCGTCGTCGGCCGCGCGCTCAAATCGATCCCGCGCGACAAGGTGGTGGTGGCGACCAAGAGCACCGTTCACCGCAACGACGAATGGTGGTCGCCGGCGCGCGTGGTCGCGAGCCTCGACAATTCGCTCCGCCTCATGGGCACTGACTATGTCGACGTGTTCAATCTGCATGCCGTCGATCCGTCCATGTACGAATACGCGCGCGATACGCTGGCGCCGGCGCTCGTCGAGCAGCAGGCGAAGGGCAAGATCCGGCATATCGGGCTGACCGAAAATCCGATCCTCGATCACACCAACGAGACGCTCAAGCGCGCCGCGAACGATCCCGTCTGGGAGGTGTTCATGGTGGGCTTCCACATGATGCACCAGGGCGCGCGGACCAACGTGTTTCCGGCGACGCGTGCAAAGGGCATTGGCACACTGATCATGTTCGCCGTGCGCAGCATTTTTGCCGATCCGCCGCGCGTCGCCCGCGAGATGAAGGCGCTCGCCGCCAAGGGGGCGGTCGAGCCGTGGCTCGGCGAGAGCGACGATCCGCTCGGCTTCCTGGTGCACGAGGCCGGCGCGGCCAACATGATCGAGGCGGCCTATCGGTTCGCGCGCCATGAGCCGGGCGTCGACGTCGTGCTGTTCGGCACCGGCGACGCCGCGCATCTGCGCACCAACGTCGCCTCGCTGCTCAAACCGCCGTTGCCGGAGGCCGATCGGGCGAAGCTTGTGGCGCTGTTCGGTCACCTCGCCGGTATCGGGCTCGATGGCCATCAGGCACCAGCTCCTTCGCCGCGATAGCGGCATTTTCATCCGCCCCTGCGATAGCGGGGGAGGGGGACCACCCCGAAGGGGTGGTGGAGGGGGCGCTGGACTCGACGTTGCACGAAAGCTGCCGTCGTGCGTTGACATTAAGCTTGCTCGTTTCCTCTCGAGTAACGAGACAGCTCCACCCCTGTAATCCGTCTGCACCGACAACGAAGCTCCGCGTCCGGCGCCCCTTCCACCACGGTTCGCTCGCTTCGCGAGCTCCAGTGGTCCCCCTCCCCCGCTTCGCGGGGGCGGAAAGTGGCGGCGCGCTCGCAACGCAGTCTGCGAAATCGATTTTGCAAATGATCGAATGTTTTCTCTATTCGCTTCGTTCTATTCGCTCTTCCCTAATTCCAACTCGCCGTTCGTAATCTCTTCCCTCAGAAAAGCTGAGGGGGCGGAGCGCTGATAGACGCCACTGTCTCGTGACCGCGCCACGCCGACGCGCGTTACCGCTTGTCGGCGCTCGGGGCGCGGGCGCGCCATACGGGGCGCGCTCGCCTACCGGCGCTCCGCCGCGGTTCTTGCATAGGCGAACGAACGCCACCGCTCAGCCCCAGGCCGCGCTTCCTGGGACGCGGCTAAGAAACGGTCGTTATCCGTCTCCGCCTATCCCAGTCCAACGAGCTTCTCGCAGACCGGTCATAGTGCCGGCCGGGCGTCTTCCCAGGGCCGCCCGGGAGCGGGTTACGAACCCCGCCCGCGGGAACCGCACTCGCTCCGTTTCAGGGATCGTCTCGAGAAACGTCCTCACACGAGCGAGATATTCCTCCGTAACTGAAGAAGAGACGCGTGTCAACGGAAAAGTGACGGCGGTTGTGCCGTTTTCTACCCAGGGTTTGCTGAAGAAAAATTGTTGCCGTCCTCGCGCCACCGGCACAAGCCACCTTACAAATGCTATGATTGGGACATAGTTCGAAACGGTAGCCGCGGTTTTGGCGGCGGCTTGTGCGAATGGAGGGGTCGATGGCTGGAACCGGCAAACCGTCAATCGTGGCAGCCTTTATCGTTGCATGGGGTCTGGTGGCGCTGGTTCCGACTGCGGCGATGGCCCAGATCCCGTTTATGATCCCGAATTTCAACTTGGGCGGCCCGCAGCATTACCGCTCGGGGTCGTCGCACTATTCCACCCGCAGTCACTCGCGCCACGAAGAGGAGAAGCAAGCTCCCGTCGACAAGACCAAGGAAAAGGACGCCACGCAGCCGCCGGACCCGACCGCGAGCGCGTCAACGCAGCCGCGCCAGCAGCAAACGTCCACGCCGCCCCGTGATGCTGCGCCATCCCGAGATGCCACGCCGTCGGCGGGGCCCAGCGCGGCGGCCAATCCGCCGCCGGCGCAAAAAACCAACGAAGACCAGCCGGCCTTCCAGCCGTCGCGCTGACGTCGCCTTACTTCGAACTGCCCGCCCGCATTTTGCCCGTCTGCCGCCCGCATTCGGTCAGGAACCGCACCTAGCCTTTTCGGCGAGGGCGATCTTATACGCCCGCGACTGTCGGCGTTTGTAGCGTAGCGTTCAGTAGAGTCGCGTGCATGTTCGTGCCGGAAAGCGGCGGAGGGCTGTCGGCTCTTCTCGTCAACGCGATCGTGCTCGCGTTGTGGGCGGCATTGCCCGGGCTCATTCTCGGTTATGTCCGGCAAGCGCAGGCGGCGCGAAAAATTCGGCCGGAATTCGCGCTGCGTAAATCGGAAGTCGCCGAATTGGATCGCGCGATGCGGCTGTACGATGAGGTCTGCGGCCGCCTCGAGATAATCGAACAGCAGGCGGAAACGCCGAGGCGCTTTTGGCGCGCGCTGTTCGATCGCACCGACGACATCCGTCAATCGGAAGCCGAAGAACACGACGATCTGCAAGCGCACGCCCAGCATTTACGGGGGACGATCGCGCGCTTGAAGCGCCGGCCGCTGCAGCGGTTTTACGCGTGGGTCCACGTGGCAAGTTCGCGATGGGCCTTGGCCGGCGCCATTGCGGCTTATGGTGCGGCTCTCGCGCTCGTCATCGCCGCGTCACAGGCGCCCGGCCAAGCGGCCTGGGCGGACGAATTGAACGCCGGCGCGCACCATGCGCTCGCCTGGTATCCGCTCGATGCGCGCTTGTTCTACGCCAACGCGGTTGCCGCCGGCTGCGCCGCCGCTGCCGCCGCGTTATTTTATCTGCTGCGCCGCGCGCGTCTGCGCCGCGACTACGAGCTTGAAATTTGCGCGTTCAAGGATTTGGCCGATTCCGATCCGCGCCGGCCGGCCGAGCCGGCGCCGGCGGATCAGGCCGCCTCGGACCCACCGCAGCAGACCGAAGCGAACGAGAACAACGCGAACGCCCCCTGGTTTGCCGTGCTCGGCCTGCCGTCGGCCGCGACCATCGAGGACGTCCGGCAAGCCTACAAGACGCTGATCAAGCAGAACCACCCGGATCGGGTGCACGGCATGGCGCCGGTGTTCCGGGCGCTCGCCGAGGCGGAGACCAAGAAGATCAATGCCGCCTACCGGCAGGCGTTGATTTACGTCCCGCAACGCGTGCCGGAATCTCACGCGGCATAACGGCTAGCCGCCTAAACTGTCAGGCTCGAGAATGGCGCGGGCTTTTCGCGCCGCGGCGGTACGCGGATGTTTGTCGTGCAGGAACACCGCCAGCTGCGGCCGCAGCTCGCCGTCGTGTGTCGTCACGGCCTCTTCGAACAGGCGGCTTTGCAGCGTGTTGGGCAGATGGCCCCAAATCCTGACCACCGCCTCGCCGAGCGCGCGGGAAAACTGCTCCGAAGTCTCGGGGGCAAACGTCGCTTGGGCCAACGTCATAAGCCAGCTCCTCGGTTGAGACCATTCGCGATAACGCTCAAGGTCGCCGCCGGTTCCCTTCAACGACCGTAAGGCTCTGTCACGGCCTGGCCGAGCGAATTAATGAACACCCGCTCGTTCGGCGCCGGCTTGCCCTCGATGCGGTCGAGGCACCAGTCGGCCAGCATGGTGAACCAGTTCTCACCCAAGGCGGACGACAGGTTATTGCCGCCGATGGCGTGGCGCTCGCCTTCGTAGATCACGAGTTTTTTTGGCGCGCGGAGCTTGGCGGCCAGTTCGTCGGAGAATTCGAGCGGCGACAGTTCGTCGTCCTCGCCGGCCTGGATCAGCACCGGGCATTTGATGCCGTCGGTGATCGGGATGAGGCTGAATTTCTCCATGAAGCGGTCGAATTCGTCTTCGTCATCGTGGCCGGACATGTACATGAAGCGCATTTTGAACGACGGCGCCGAACGGTTCATCAGGCTGGTCAGGCCGGGCTCGTGACAGACGAAGCTGACGGCGGCGCCACGGATCGCGTCGCCCAGCGCGGCGGCGGCCTGCAGACCGAAGAACGTTCCCATGCTCACGCTCCAGATCACCGAGCGCGCGGCGTCGATGTGCGGATGCTTGCTCAGCCAGTCGTAGACCGCGCTGCCGGCGTCCATGTGATTGCGTTCGGTGACCAGAATGTCGCGATAGGTGCATTCGCCCTGGCCCGGCCCGTCATAGATGAAATGCGCCATGCCGCGCTCGAGGAATTTGTCGCCATACATCGAGCACATGATTTCCTTGGAACCGTCCATACCGTCGATGCCGATGGCGCAGGGAAATTTTTCGCCGGGTTTTGGCGCACGCGGCAAATGGAGATATCCGGGGAGAGTCTTGCCTTTGCCGAACGGCACTTCGACCCGTTCGATCGGGCGGTCCATCAGGCCTGCGAACTTGTCGTAACAGGTGACCATGCGGGCGTTGTAGTCGATCGACTTGGCATTGCTCTCGAAGATCGGCCAGCGCGCCGCGGAATAGAGCAGCGACGCGATGAAGTAGCTCTCGCGCGCCGAGATTTTGCGGCCCTGCTTCTCGAAATTTTGCGCCTTGACTTCGCGGCGATGGGCGGCGGCGGCAAATTCGCGATGCATATCGGCGAATTTGCGCACCCGCATGCCGACGGTGCGGAAATCGCCGATGGCGTCGGGCCCGGCGGGATACATGGTGTAGTTCAGCCGCGGCTGGTCCCATTCCATGCCGACGGCCTGGATCACGCTGTCGATCAGCCAGCGCTGATCCTTCCAGCGCTTCACCTTCTGCTCGGTCTTGGCCCGCATCATGGATGTTGCCTCCGGCTACACTTTCCCCACCAATGAAATATCGCTGCCATCTTTGTACGCCGGGTGCTTCCAGCCATCCTCGTCGTAATCGGCCATGCATTGCTCGGCGAGCGCTTCCATCTGCTTCATCTGACCGGTGAATTGCGCCTGTTGCAGCGGGAAGATGCGTACCAGCTCGTGGCTGCCGGAATAGTTCATCTCGTAGAGCTCGTGGCGGGCGCCGAATTCGGTGCCGATGGCATCCCACAAAAGCTTCATGATCTTGATGCGGTCTTTGTAGTCGATATCGTTGGAGCCGCGGACGTATTTGGCCAGATATTTGTCGATGTCGGGGTTTTTGAAATCGCGCGCGTTCGACGGCAGGTAGATCAGCCCGGAGGCGACCACCTTTTCAATGATGTTGCGGATCGCCGGATAGGCTTCCGTCATGAACAGCCGGTAGGTCGAGCAGGCGCGCCCGTTCGGCAGCACCGCGCCGTTGACCCAGGGCTCGGGATTGTAAGCCATCGCATCGGTCAGCGACCAGAACAGATTCCGCCAGCCGACGATCTCGCCGATCTGCGCCTGCACGCCGCGAAAACCGTCGACGCCGGTGGCGCGCGCCGCCTTGACCAGAACGCCGATCAAAAAATCGAGCTTCACCGCCAGCCGCACGCAGCCCTGCATGGTGAAGCCGTTGAAGAAGCCGGATTTCGGATAGAAATTCTTCAGCCGCTCGACGTCGCGGTGGATGAACACGTTCTCCCAGGGGATGAAGGCGTTGTCGAACACGAAGATGGCGTCGTTCTCGTCGAAGCGCGAGGTCAGCGGATAATCCCACGGCGAGCCGGTGGCGGCGGCGGCGAACTCATACGATTGCCGGCAGATCAGTTTGATGCCGGGCGTGTTCATCGGTGCGATGAACATCACCACCATGCTCGGATCGTTGATCTCCTGGCCCATGTTCTGGCCGAGGAAATTGTAATGGGTCAGCGCCGAATTGGTGGCGACCACCTTGGCGCCCGAGACATAGATCCCGGCGTCGGTTTCTTTCTGGATGGTGATGTAGACGTCCTTGACCTCTTCGACCGGCTTGTTGCGGTCGATCGGCGGATTGACCAGCGCGTGGTTGAGATAGAGCACCGCCTCTTGCGCGCGCTTGTGCCAGGCGCGGGCGTTGTCGGCGAACTTGCCATAAAACTCGGCATTGGCGCCGAGCGTGTTGAGGAACGCCGCCTTGTAGTCGGGACTGCGGCCGAGCCAACCGTAAGAGATGCGCGCCCAGGCGGCGATGGCGTCGCGTTGGGCTATCACGTCGCCGGCCGAATGCGCCACCTTGAAGAATTTGTGGGTGTAGCCGCTCGAGCCGGTATCGGTCGGCGCGGTGAGCACGGCTTTGGTTTTTTCGTCGTGCAGCGCGTCGTAAAGCAGCGCGATCGAGGCCGCCGCATTGCGGAACGCCGGATGCGCGGTGACGTCCTTGACCCGCTCGCCGTAGATATAGACCTCGCGGTCGTCGCGCAGCGATTCCAGATATTCCGCACCGGTGAACGGGCGGTTCTTGCCTGCGAGGATCGCTTCGGGGTGATCGGACATCGAGCTACTCCATTCTCAATTCTCACCCTCCCCTGCAGGGGGAGGGTCGGCCGCAAAGCGGCCGGGTGGGGAAGTACAACCCCATCCGCCGCGCTTCGCGCGGCAACCTCCCCCCTGCAGGGGGAGGTGGTTTAGGTTCTTCTTTCCCGATAAAGCGCCCAGAGCGCAAGCGCCGCGACGATCGCGACTGCGAGCAATGCGCCGCGCACATTGGTGGTGGCGAAAGCCACGGCGCCAGCCGCCGCGCCGACCAGGAAACCGACGGCGACGGACAACACGGTGAGCAGCTGTTCGCGAACCTCGTGGAATTCGCGGATCGCCGCTTCCCCGTGCCGGCTGCGGGCGAAGCGGCGCCAGGCCAGGATCAGCTCGGTGGTGGCAATGCCAAGCTGGGTCATGTTGCCGGTCATGACGTTGGTCTGCGGAATGCCTTTCATCAGGAGCCGCACCAGCACGCTCTGCGCGCCCATCGCGCTTGCCGCGATCAGGCCGGCGACGATGCCGTGCCAGTCGCTGGCATTCTTAATCGCCGGGCCGACCAGCAGCATGGCGGCGAAGACGGCGAGCAGCGCCGCTTCCAGCGCCAGCATCCAGGGCAGCGCGGTGCGGCCGGTGTTGCGCGCGAGGCCGATCAGGGCTGCGGTGATTGCCGCGGCGACAACGAACGCGACGATGGCGAGAAGCTTGCCGGCGATGCCGTAATCATGGGTGACCAATTCGGCGCCGGCAATGACGAAGCTGCCGGTGACCTGGGCGGCAAACAGGCCGAACAGCGCCAGATAGGTGTAGCTGTCGACATAGCCGGCGACGAAGCACAGCAGGATCGGCATGGATTTGGGCAGCGGCGCTTCGCGCTGCGTGGTGATGTCGGTCATGGCTGGTCTCCGCGCGCCTCGTCATTCCGGATCGACGCGAAGCGTCGAGTCCGGAATCCATATTCACAGGCGGTGGTTATGGATTCCGGGCTCGCGGGCCTTTGGCCCGCGCCCCGGCATGACAGTGCATCAATCCAGCGGCTCGACCTTGACGATCGAGGCGCCGTGGTTGCTGCCGACCCAGAGCACCGGCCGCGCGCCGCGATCATCGACGAAGACACGGCGGATGTTGGTCGAGCGCGGCAGTTGATATTCGGTGATGGCGTCGGTCTTCGGATCGAGCCGCGCGACCCGGTCGGTCAGCATCGAGCCGGTCCAGATCTCGCCGTCCTTGCCCTTGACCACGTCGTAGGGCTCGTCCCACGGCGTCGGCAGTTGCCATTCCTTGATCTCGTTGGTCTTGGGATCGAAGCGGCCGATGCCGTTGGCGCCGTATTCGGCGAACCAGAGGATGTTGTCGGCGTCGACCCGGCCGCGGCGCGGCCGCGAGAACGGCAGCGGCGTTTTCCAGATCGTGACCTCTTTGGTCTTGGCGTCGATCCGGCCGATGCTGGCGCCGCCGAAATTCAGCTGATAGGCGCTGTTCTGCGCATCGGTCGGCATGCCGTAGCCGTTGATGTGGGTGCCGTTCTTGTCGATGGCCTGGCCTAAGTCTTCGTATTTGCCGCTCACCATGTCGAAGCGATAGACCAGATGGGTGTCCTGGTTGTTGGTCCACACCTTGCCGTCGACGTCGGAATGCTGCGCCGACAGCATCGAGGCCTGCGTGGTCGGATTAAGCCATTCCGCCGGGAACGGGTAAGCCGTGACTTGTTTGCTCGCAGTGTCGATCTTGTAGATGCCGGCCTGATACATGCCGGCCATCCACAGATTACCCTTGGGATCGAACTCGAGCGCCAGCGAGCCCTTCGGCTCGTCGGGGCGCATTGTCGGGATTTCGTGATCGGTCACTTTGCCGGTTGAGGGATCCAACTCGCCGACGAACTGATGGCTGAAGTCCGAATACCAGACGACACCGTCACTAGCCATGACCACGTCGTGGGGCTGCGCGTCTTTGCGCGGCAGATCGTATTCGGTGATGATGACGTGGGTGGAGCGGCCGGTCAGCCGCGCAAACGGCTTCAATGGAAATTCCACCGTCTCGGCGTTGCTCAAATTCACGCTGGCCAAGTAGTCGGCCATCTTCTGCTGGACCGGCCCCGGCATCGGCGAGCGATCCGAATTGTTGCCGCCGGCAAGCAGCGGCTGCGGATGGGTCGGCGTCGAGCCCGGCGAATAGGTGCCCATGCGCTTGAACACCTGCATGAACTCGTCGGCGTTGTGGGTCGATTGCACGATGCGCTGGATGGTGTGGCAGCCGACGCAATTGGTCAGCGCCGCCTTGAGCCTGTCGTCGCCCGGCAGGCTGTTGAGCCATTCGCCGTTGGACAGCTGATTGGCGAGCGCGTTGGTCTTGTTCAGCGTGAGATCGGCGGTGGCCGCGTTGCCCGCCGCGACGTCGGCCGCCTTCGGACCGTCGAGCTTATAGCCGACGGCGCGAGTCGAGATGGAGTAATGGCCGGGCGCGAGCTTGTCCGCGGGGAAGCTGTAGATCCCTTGCGCGTTCGTCACCACGGTCGTCGTAACATTGCTGCCGTCAAGCTTGGCGCTGACCAGGACGCCTTCCATGACCGGCTCTTGCGCGGAGGTCACTTTGCCGGTGAGGGCTGCGCCGCTTTGCGCCTGTGCGGCGGTGGCGAGCAGAAGCCCGGCGAGGCTACACGTCGTCAGCAGCAGATGTTTTGACATGACTATCTCCCGAAGGCGTTTCATCCCTCGGGCGATTATAGCCTATTGTTTGGCGCGCTGGCAGGCTTCCCACAGCCGTTGTGCCGTGGCCGGCATGTCGAGGTGATTGCCGGCGCCGCCCGGGATGGCATCGGCGACGGCATTCATCACCGCCGAGATCGCCGCCGTGGTGCCGGCTTCGCCGACGCCTTTGACGCCGAGCGGATTGGTGGTCGCCGGCACGTCGTAGAGCGCGTCGCGCAGCGGCGGCATGTCTTCGGCGCGCGGCATGGCGTAATCCATGAACGAGCCGGTGACGAGCTGGCCGCTGCCTGAATCGTAGACCGTATTCTCCATCAGCGCCTGGCCTAAGCCCGCCGCCACGGAGCCGTGCAGCTGGCCCTCGACGATCATGTGGTCGAGCGCGCGGCCGCAATCGTCGATCGCGGTGTAAGTGGCGATGCTCATGTGGCCGGTGTCGGGGTCGATCTCGACCTCGGCAATGTGCACGCCGTTCGGAAAAGTGAGCGGCGTTTCCGTGGTGGATTTGGTGTCGAGGTCCTCCGCAATCTCCCCGCGCTTCTTTAGCGCGGCAGCGTGAGATGCGACGTCGAACAGCGCGACTCTGCGGTCGGTGCCGACCACTTCGAAATTGCCGTTCTTATAGACGATGTCCGCTTCGCCGGTTTCCAGCATGGCGGCGGCGATCGGCTTGCCCTTTTCCAAAATGGTGTCCATCGCCTTGACGATGGAGTGGCCGGCGGTCATCGCCGAGCGCGAGCCGACCGACGCATAGCCGGGCAGCTCGTTCGAAGAATCGCCGTGGGCATGGGGAATTTTGTCCGCCGGAATGCCGAGCTTTTCCGCAATCACGCGCGGGAAAACCGTGGCGTGACCCTGGCCGGTGTTTTGCACATTGAGGGTGAGCAACAGCGTGCCGTCGCCCGGAAAACTCAGCTTGGCGCTCTCCACCGGCGCGCCGCCTGAGTGTTCAAGGAGGCAGCAGATGCCAAAACCGCGAAACTTGCCGCGCTTTTGCGATTCACGGCGGCGTTTTTTGAAACCGTCGTAGTCGGCCAAGGCGAGCGCTTTGTCGAGGATCGGCTCGAAATCGCCGGAGTCGTAAGTGGTGCCGACGGCGGTCTTGTAGGGCATCGCCGACTTTTTGATCAGGTTGCGCCGGCGCAGTTTGGCCGGATCGATGCCGGTGATGCGGGCGGCCTCATCGACCACGCGCTCGAGGATGTAGCTCGCCTCCGGCCGCCCGGCGCCGCGATAGGGCGCGGTCGGGATGGTGTTGGTGAAGGCGCATTTCGCCGACACGTCCATATATTTGATGTCGTACATGCCGGGCAGGCAGCGGGTGAAATTCGCGGTCGGGATATTGGCGCCGACCGGGCCCACATAGGCGCCGAGATTGCCGACATTGCGCACGCGCAGCGCCAAGAATTTTCCCTTCTCGTCGAGCGCCAGTTCGGCTTCGGAGTAGATGTCGCGCGCCTGGTTGTCGGACAGAAACGCTTCCGACCGCGACGACATCCAATGAATCGGCCGGCCGAGTTTTTTGGCGCCGACCAACAGCGCGATGTTTTCCGGATACGGCCCGGTCTTCAGCCCGAAGGCGCCGCCGACGTCCTCGGTGAGCACGCGCACGCGCTCCTTCGGCAGGCTCATGATCGCCATGATCGGCTCGCGCATGGCGCCGGCGCCCTGCGAGCAGGTGCGGGTGAGGTAGCTGTCGGTGGCCGCATCGTAGCTCGCGGTGGCGCCACGCGGCTCCATCGAATGCACCATCATGCGCTGGTTCATCTGCGCGACCTTGGCGACATGTTTGGCGGTAGCAAAAATCTCATCGACCTTCTTGGCATTGCCGTCGGGATCGGGGTTCGGCCCCGGCCAGTCGACCGCGAGATTGCCGGGCGCCTGCGGCCAGATTTGCGGCGCGCCGTCGCGCAACGCTTCGCGCGCGTCGGTGACCGGCGTCATTTCCTCGTATTCGACCGTGACCAGCTCGGCGGCGTCCTGCGCGGCGGCCGCGCTTTCCGCCACCACCATCGCCACCGGCTCGCCGATATGCATCACCCGCTCGCCGGCCAGCGCCGGCCGGTGCGGCAGGATCAACCCCTTGCCGCCGCGCCCGGGCAGCGGCGGATGCCGGCCTAGGCTGCCGATGCCGTCCATGTCTTTCGCGGTCAGCACGCCGACCACGCCCGGCGCCTTCAGCGCCGCCGCGGTGTCGATGCTGACGATGCGGGCAAAGGCATGGGGCGAGCGGACGAAATGGGCGTAAGCCTGGTTCGGCATCGGCGCATCGGCGGCATAGCTGCCGCGCCCGCGCACCAGGACATTGTCTTCGACGCGGACGTGTTTCGGCTCGTGGTGCTGGGTCGTGGCGTCCATAGGGAAGTCCCGAAATGCTTTTTGCGGAGGGTTTTGGCGGCCTCTTTATAGCCGAAACGGCCGGGAGCTAAAGGGCTCAATATCGCCCGTAGAATATCGTCTTGATGCAACCCGTCGCGATGTCGGCGCACAGTACCGCGTGATTATCGGCATCCTTGATGCTGGTCGGCTTATCGAGATTGGGATCGATCGTCTTCAGCGAGATAATGTTCACCGTGCCCTTCTCGCGCGACACCAAGATCGTCTGGCCCGTAATCTGCCGCACCTTGAAGTCGACGAAATACGCGACTGGATAGTCGTCATGTTCGCAATGCCATTTTTCGACGACGTTGTATTTGGCCTGCGGGTCGGAAAAGCCCTGGAACAGGTGCAGATCGAAATCGCCGGAGCCCGACTGCTCCTCTTTGATGACGACTTGAGTAGAAAAGAAATCCGGCCCGCCGGCTTTCCGCTCGGTGATCAGCTCGTCGATGTCCGCTTTCTCGTAGCGGTTCGCTTTTCGGATTTCGGCGATGTGCTCGTCGAACGGGCCCATGGTCATGGTGCCGGTCGCGCAGAAGTTTATGGTATCGGTGGCCATTGCCGGCGGCGCCATGAGATTGAGAAAGCAGCCCGCAAACGCAATCAGCAGCAACAACCGCATGTTTGGCCTTCTCGTCGTCATTGCCGAGCTTGATCCTGCAATTCATGGCGCGGCTCCGCAGTCGAAAGCGGTTTAGCACAATCTGCCGGTCGCACCTCAGCATAGATGCCCGGGTCAAGCCCGGGCACGACGAACGGGGAAGCATGTCCGCCATGCCTTGCGCCGTCGCGCCCATTATGCGCAAAGAAGCCCGCCATCCGGGGAGAACCTATGACCAAGACCATTGATATGCACACGCACGTGCTGGCCGACGCCACCGTGAAGCTTATGCAGAAAGAAATCCCGAGCCTCGGCCTGAAGATGGCGCCGTATGACGCCGACAATGCGGTCTGCGAGGTCTCGGGCGTGGCGTACCGGCCGTTTCCGCGTGGCGGCCATGACATCGAGCGGCGCTTCAAGGACATGGATGCGGCCGAGGTCGATGTGCACCTGCTCTCGGCGGCGCCGCAGACTTGGCTCTATGGCCAGGAGGCGGCGGTTGGCGTCACGGCGTCGGCGATCCAGAACGACGAGATTGCGCGGCTGGTGAAGGAGCACCCGGAGCGCTTTTCCGGCATCGCCACGTTGCCGATGCAGGCGCCCGACAAGGCGGCCGACGAATTGCGGCGCGCCATGCGCAAGCTCGGCCTGCACGGCGCCATGATCGGCTCCAACATCGGCGGCAAGAATCTCGACGATCCGAGTTTTGAGCCGCTGTGGACGGCGGCCGAAGAGCTCGACGCCTTCATGATGATCCATCCCGGCAATGTCGCCGGCGCCGACCGGCTGCGCTCCTATTATCTCGGCAACCTGATTGGCAATCCGCTCGACACCACCATCGCCGGTGCCTGCCTGATCTTCGGCGGCGTGCTGGAACGCCACCCCAAGCTCAATTTCATCATGTCGCACGGCGGCGGCTTCATTCCCTACCAAGGCGGCCGTTGGGTGCACGGCTGGGAGGTGCGGCCGGAGCCGAAGGTGCACGTGAAACATTCGCCGGGGCCGTATCTCGACCGCTTCCTCTACGACACCATTTTGCACGCCCAGGCGCCGCTGGAATTTCTGATCTCCTCGGTCGGCGCAAATCGGGTGTTCCTCGGCAGCGATTACCCTTACGACATGGGCACCGGAGAATGTGTGCGGCAGGTGCGTGCGGCGAACATCTCCACGGCCGACCGCGACATTATTCTCGGCGGTCACGCGGCGAGGATCTTGAGCAAGAAGCGTCTGGGATGAACCCGGGAATGAACTAATGGC
>DATHHM010000333.1:0-23891 GCA_035317145.1 Xanthobacteraceae bacterium
CTTGTACGCGGCAGCCAGCGCAACATCGAGCGCCGCCACGCCGTCATCCGAGCAGATCACTTTCTCGGTGGACGTGAGATTACCGGTGCAGGGAAAACTTGGCGTTGCCGCAACGGCGGGCGAGCACAGCAGCCATGTCAGAAATCCCGCGAGCGCAACGGCTGGCCGTTTCGCGAAGATCACCTACACCGCTTTCAAATGCGCGTCCCGGCGCTTGTAGAGCTCGCCGTCGGAATAGCCCATCGGATCGGGCCGGCCGCGCCCGAGCATGATCTGCACGTAAACCGGCGCCAGCGAATCGTTCTGATAGCCGTGGATCACGCCGGCCGGACAGGCGATGCACTCCCAAGGGCCGAGCCGGGTGGTGACGCGCTGGCCGCTTTCGTCCTCGACGAACACGTCGAGAATGCCTTGCAGCACGAAGAAGCACTCTTCGACCTCGTGGGTATGCGCGGCATTGCCCTGGCCGGGATTCACGTAGACGATCGACAGCGTGAAATTGCCCGACGGAATGATGTTCGGATCATCGTGCTTACCGGAACCGCCGGCGCCGATGAAGCGATGTTGCGCCCGCTTGTAGCCCTCGATCTTGGCGTCCTCGAAGGCGGCCCAGTCCGGCTTCTTGTCCTTGAAGCGGCCGACGTATTTTTTCATGATGTCTTCGAGCGGAACACCTTCGAGTTCCTTCGGGCGCGGATGACGGGCGACGGCCATGGCTTGCTCCTGAACGTGCGGGTTGCGGCGAATCTATTCTTGTATGGCGCTGCGCGTCAACGAAGTAGCCTGGATGGAGCGCAGCGAAATCCGGGGGCGGCGTTCCCGCATTGCGCTGCGCTCCATGCGGGCTACTTAGCGTCCTGCACCAGCTGCCACACTCGCGACGGCGATAGCGGCAGATCGCGTGGCTCGACGCCGAGGGAACGCAGCGCATCGGCGACCGCATTGGCGATCACGCCGCCGACCGAGATGATGCCACCCTCGCCGGCGCCCTTGGCGCCGAGCGGATTGATCGGCGAGGGATGCGACTCCATCACAAAACCGCGGATTTTTGGAAAATCGCTCGCGGTCGGGATGAGATAATCGGCCAGCGAGCCGGTCAACAGCTGGCCGTTCTCGTCATAGGCAAGATGCTCCATGAACGCGCCGCCGAGACCCTGCACCACGGCGCCGACCAATTGGCCCTTGAGCGTGAGCGGGTTGATCATGCGGCCGCAGTTCTCGACGGCCACATAATCGATGAGCGCGACGGCGCCAGTCTTCGGATCGACCGCGACATGGGCGGCGTGCGCACCATAAGCCCAGGTGTGCTTATGGTTGGAAAACGCGCCTTCGACCGACAGCGGCTCCGGCGCCAGCTCCGCCCAGGACACCGATTTGCCGTCGGGCGCGGTGGCGCGGCCGTCGGCGAGCACGACCTCGGCTGCGCCGCAGTTGAGCCGCCGCGCCGCTTCCGCGCTCATGGCCGCCCGCAGTTTTGTCGCGGCATCGAGCACGGCTGAGCCACCCATCACGATCGAGCGCGAGTGATAGGAGCCGTAGCCGTCGCTGACATAAGTCGTCGAGCCGTGGAACACCTGGTTGATGCGGTCCATCGGCATGTCCATGGCGTCGGCGGCGATTTGGGCGAATGCCGTCTCCAGCCCTTGGCCGACGCCGGACGAGCCCATATAGACGGTGAGCGTGCCGTTGGTTTCCAGCACCAGACGCGCACTCTCTTTCGGGCCTGCGGCGCCGCCTTCGATAAAGCAGCACACTGCGAGGCCGTGATAGCGGCCGTCGATCAGCTTGCCCTTGAGCTTTTCCTTCTCGGCCCAGCCGAATTCGCCGAGGCAGCGGTTGAGCGTGACCTGATAATCGCCGCTGTCGAGCTCGTCCTTATGCTCGAACGGCGCGATGGTCGCGACCTTGTACGGCATGTCGGCTTCGCGGACGAGATTGCGGCGGCGGAACTCGATCTGGTCGATGCCAAGATCGCGCGCCGCCATGTCCAGCAGGCGCTCGCGGAAGAAATCGGTCTCGAAACGGCCCGGCCCGCGATAAGTGCCGACCGGCGTTTTGTTGGTGAGCAGGAGCGAAACGTCGAGATCGATGTTGGGAACGCGATATGCCCCCGACATGAATTGTGCGATATTGCGCGCGCCGACGGCGCCGTTGGTGCGCATATAGGCGCCCATGTCGACGAAGGCGTGGCCGCGCAGACCGAGGATGGTGCCGTCGCGGGCGCAGGCGATCTCGACGTCGCACGCCGCCTCGCGGGCGTGGTTCATGGTCATCAGATGCTCGCGGCGGTCCTCGGTCCATTTCACCGGACGCCCGACGTGGCGCGCTGCGAACGGAATCAGAAAATCCTCCGGATAGAATTCGCCGCGCGCGCCAAAGCTGCCGCCGACGTCGTATTCCACCATGTCGATGGCATCGACGGCGAGACCGAGCTGTTTGGCCAGGATGCGGCGGTTGGCGAACAGCACCTTTGCGGCGCCCGACAGCGTCAGCCGCCCGCTCGCCGCGTCCCATTCGGCAAGCAGGCCGCGCGGCTCCATCGGCAGCGCGGTGTGGCGCTGGGTGCTGAAACTTTCACGTCGCGTATAGGGTGCGTCTTTGAACGCCGCCGCGGCATCGCCAAGCACGGCGCGGAATTTCATCGTGACGTTGCTGTCTTTGTTCTCGAACAACAGCGTTTCGTTTTTCGCCGCGCTTTGCCAGTTCGCGACAGCCGGCAGCGGTTCGATATCGACCTCGATCGCGCTCAAGGCGTCCTCGGCAACGCCGGCGCTGTCGGCGAGCACCATGGCCAGCGCCTCGCCGACATAGCGCACCTTGTCGCGCGCCATGACTGGCTGGCCGAACGCTTCGAACTCCGGCATCGGCTGCAACCGCATCGGCACCAGTGGAATGGGATCGCCGAGATCGGCCGCGGTGATGACGGCATGCACGCCGGGGACTTTTTTCGCCCGCGACACGTCGATCGTGCGGATGCGGCCGTGGGCAACCGCGCTGCGCAGGATCGCCGCATGCAGCATGTCATTGCGGGCGAGATCGTCGACATATTGGCCGCGGCCGCGAACGAAACGGAAGTCTTCCAGCCGTTCGATCGGCTGGCCGACGAACGCGTTGACCGTCCTCATGCGCCTTTTCCGTCGCGCTTATAGGCGGAGCGCGCGTCGAGCACGGCTTCGACGATGGAGATATAGCCGGTGCAGCGGCACAGATTGCCCGACAGCACTTCGCGCACCCGGTCCGCGTCGCAGTCCGGCTCCTCGCTGAGCAGCGCGTGCGCGGTCGTGATCATCCCCGGCGTGCAGAAGCCGCATTGCAGCGCGTGATGCTTGCGGAACGAGGCCTGCAGCAGCGTCAAACCTTCTTCGAGCGACAGACCCTCGACGGTCACCACCTTGGCGCCCTCGGCCTGCACCGCGAGCAACAGGCACGAGCGCACCGCCGCGCCGTCGACCAGCACGGTGCAGGAGCCGCACACGCCGTGCTCGCAGCCGACATGGGTGCCGGTCAGGCGCAAGTGATGGCGCAGGCAATCGGCCAGCGTCAGCCGCGGCTCGACTTCGACCTCGACCGGCTTGCCATTGACTTCGAATTTTACCGGCATGGTTTTGTTCGCTACGCCGCCGCGCTTTTGAGCGCGCGCTCGACCATGACGCCGATCAGTGCTTTGCGATAGGCACCGCCGGCGTGGATATCGTCATGGGGATCGACCGACGCGGACGCCGCGGCTTCCGCATTGGCGAGGGTGACCTCATCGATCTTGTTGCCGTTAAGAACTTGCTCGACCGCGGGCAGCCGCAACGGCCGGTCGGCGACGCCGATGGCGCCGACATGGGCGTTGCCCGCCTTGCCGCCCTCTTCGTCGTAGAACAGCATCGCCGCGGCCAGCGCGAAATCGCCGCGGCGGCGGGCGAATTCCTGGAAGCCGAAGCGGCGTTTCGCCGGCCATGCCGGCAGGCGGATTTCGGTGATGATCTCGTCGGGCTTGAGCGCGGTCATCAGCGGACCTTGGAAGAAATTCGCCGCGTCGATGACGCGGGCACCGGATTTGCCGACGACAGCGATCTTCGCCTCGCAGGTCACGACGATGCCTGGCATCTCGGCGGCGGGATCCGCGTGCGCAATGCTGCCGCCGACGGTGCCGCGGTTGCGGATCTGATAATGCGCCACATGCTCGACGGCGGCGACCAGCAGCGGATGCGCCTTGCGAAGCCGCGCATCGTCGAGAATGTCGCGCCAGCGCACCATGGCGCCGAGCGTTACGCCATCGTCCGCGATCTTGATCTGCCGCAGCTCGGCGAGCTTGCGCAGATCGACCAGCAGCGACGGCGAAGCGACGCGGAACGCCAGCATCGGCACCAGGCTCTGGCCGCCGGCCAGCGGCTTTGCTTCGCCGTCATGCGACGCCAGAAGCGCGACCGCGTCGGAGAGCGTGGTCGGGCAGGCGTATTCGAAGGGCGGGAGTTTCATGCTGCCACGTTAACGCGATGACGCGTCCTGTATCAACTGCCACACCCGCGGCGGCGTCAGCGGCAATTCGTGCGGCTGCACGCCCAGCGAGCCCAGTGCCGCGGCGACGGCGTTGGCGACGACCCCGCCGACCGGAATGATGCCGCCCTCGCCCGCGCCCTTGGTACCCATCGGATTGAGCGGCGACGGCTTCTGCTCCAGCGCCACCGCGCGAATGCTGGGGAAATCGCTCGCGGTCGGCATTAGGTAGTCGACAAACGAGCCGGTGAGGAATTGGCCGTTCTCGTCGTAGATGAAATGTTCGAGCAGCGCGCCGCCCAGGCCCTGCACGACCGCGCCGACGCATTGGCCGTGCAAGGTCAACGGATTGACGATGCGGCCGACGTCTTCGACGGCGACGTAATCGATCAATGCGACTTGGCCGGTTTTCGGATCGACCGCGACATAGGCGGCGTGCGCCCCATAGGAATAAGTCCGTTTGTTGCTGGCGTGGGTGCCGTCGGCGGCAAGGCCCGCGAACTCCTTGAGCTCGAGCATGGCGCGGTTCGGCCCGACCACCGTCTCGTTGTCGAATGAAATTTGGTTCGCCGCACAACCGAGCCGCTGCGCCGCGCCCTCGCGGATGAGCGCGCGCAGCCGATTGGCGGCATCGACGATGGCGTTGCCGCCCATGACGATGGAGCGCGACGAGAACGAGCCAAAACCTTCGGTGACATAATCGGTCGAGCCGTGGAACACATTTTTGATGCGCTCCATCGGCAGTTCGAGCGCATCGGCGGCGATCTGGGAAAACACCGTCTCGACGCCCTGCCCGACCGACGACGAGCCGACATAAACCGAGATCTTGCCGTCGGCCTCGATGAGGAGCCGCGCATTCTCCCTTGGCCCGGTGCCACCGCCTTCGAGATAGCAGCCGATGGCGATGCCGTGGTAGCGCCCGTCGATCAATGCGCCTTGCAGCTTCGACCGTTCGGCCCAGTTGAATTCGGCAAGGCAGCGATCGAGCGTGATTTGATAATCGCCGCTGTCGCATTCGCTGACGATGTCGAGTACATGCACTTTCGCCAGCGCATAGGGCATGTCGGCTTCCGCGATCAGATTGCGGCGGCGGAATTCAATCCGGTCGATGCCGAGATCGGCCGCCACCATGTCGAACAGCCGCTCGCGGCAAAAATCCGACTCGAAACGCCCCGGACCGCGATAGGTGCCCGACGGCGTCTTGTTGGTCACCACCATGGTCACGTCCATGCGCACATGGGGGATGCGATAGGGCCCGGACATGATTTGCGAAATATTGCGCGACGCCGTGGCGCCGTTGGTGCGCACATAGGCGCCGAGATCGGTAAAAGCGTGGCCGCGCAGCGCAAGAATGACGCCGTCACGGCTGCAGGCAATTTCGAGATCGCATGCGGCATCGCGCGCATGACTGAGCGACATCAAATTCTCGCGCCGGTCCTCGACCCACTTCACCGGACGGCCGACGACCTTGGCCGCGAACGGAATCAAAAAATCTTCCGGATAAAACTCGCCACGCGCTCCGAAACCGCCTCCGACGTCGTACTCAAGCATCCGTACCGACGCCTCGGGGAGCTTCATCATCTGCGCCAGCGCGCGCCGGTTATTGAACGGCACTTTGCAGACACCGGACACCGTCACGCGCTGTTTCGCCGTATCCCAGTCGGCGACAAGGCCGCGCGGCTCCATCGGTACCGCGCCGTGGCGCTGCACCTTGAAATGCTCGCGGCGCACGTAAGGCGCATCTTTGAACGCCGCATCGGTGTCGCCGAGGGTGGCGGTGATCGTGCCGGCGACGTTGCTGCTGGTATCTTCGAACAGGAAAACATCGGCCTTGCGCGCAGCGTCGCGGTCGACCACCGCCGGAAGCTGTTCGATATCGACAGCGATCGCCTCCAATGCGTCTTCGGCTAGTGCGACGCTGTCGGCGACCACGACAGCGATCGGCTCGCCGACAAAGCGAACCTTATCTGCAGCGATGATCGGCTGCACGTAACGCATTGACGACGGCAGCGGATCGTGCCGCAACGGAATCGTCGGTATATCGCCGATATGGGCCGCGGTGATCACCGCATGGACGCCCGGCCGCGCGCGGGCAGCCGCCGTATCGATTGAGCGGATGCGGCCGTGCGCGACGGAGCTACGCAGGATCACCGCGTGCAGCATTCTTTCGTCGGTGAGATCGTCGGTGTATTGGCCGCGGCCGGTGAGAAAGCGCAAATCCTCGAGCCGCTCGATCGGACTGCCGATGAAGGCGTTGGTGGCGCGGCGCGTTGTCGGGACGGTCATATGACGATTGTAGCATCCAGATTGATCAGCGCACGCGCCACGCTGAGCGCCGCAAGCGCCGATGTTTTGGGGTTACTGCGCGACGGCTTGCCTTGGAGCTGGATGGCAAAACGCCCGGCGGCGCCTTCGGCCTCGATCTCATGCACATTGCCGGGCGCGTCGGGATCGGCGACCAGCTCGACCTCGGTTTTCTCGAAACCGAGCCCGGCAAGCGCCACCGCGGCGGCAACATTGGCGTTCTGCGGATAAAGCAGCGCCGCCTCGCCGGCAGTGCCGCGATAAAGCACGGTGCGGCCGGTCAATTTATCGAGCTCCGTGACCTTTTCCGCCGGCGAGCCGCGCCACGCCGCCGGCGGCTTGCGCGAGCGGTAGTGCACCGAAGTGAGCCCGCCGAGGCGCATCGCCGCAATGGCATCGATGCCGCCGATGGCGCCGGCCGGCAGCAGCATGCGGCTTTTGCCTTTCCGTGCCGCGGTTTTGAGGCGTTCGAACAGCGCCGGGTCGGCGAGCGCGCCGACGGAAATCACCAGGAGATCAAAACCGCGGCGCAATACGTCCGGCCCATGTTCCGCCACCGCCTGCTGTCCGGCGACTTCGGCGACGATGTCCGGACGCAACGCCAGCAAATCGGCCAGCGATTCCACGACCGCGACGTCGCCGAGCGCGGCGCGCGCCTTCGCCGCGCGTCCGGACCGGCACAGCACGCCGGCAATCTTGGGACTGCCGCCGGCCTCGCGCAGCGCCGCGACCACGTCTTGCGCGATGCCGCCGTAGCCGATCAATCCGACCGAGGTCATGACGTTTTGATTCCGGCTTGCCGCATCAGTTCACATCGATATGCACGCCGGAGGCTTTGACGACGTCGCGCCACTTCGGCCGCTCGGCGGCGATGAACGCCGCAAAAGCGTCGGGGCTCATCGGCGCCGGCTCGCCGCCGACTTTAGTCAGCGTCGCGACCACGTCCGGCCCCTCGAAAACGTGCTTCACTTCGGCCGAGAGTTTTTCCACGATCGCGCGCGGCGTGCCGGCAGGCGCGAACAGGCCCTGCCAACCCGTGACCGAGAAACCCTTGATGGTCTCGCCGATGGTCGACACCTCGGGCGCGCTGGCGAGGCGTTCCGCGCTGGTCACCGCCAGCGCCCGCACCGCGCCGGCCTGCGCCTGCGGCCACAGTGTCGTCATGCTGTCGATGGCGAGATCGACGTTGCCGCTCATCATGGCGGTCAATTCGTCGGTGGTGCTGCGGAACGGCACGTGCGTCATCTGCGTGCCGGTGGCGAGCTGGAACATCACGACGGAGAGCTGCGACGAGGTGCCGACGCCCGAGGAGCCGTAATTCAGCTTGCCGTCATTGGCCTTCAGATAGGCGATCAATTTCGGGACGGTTTTTACCGGAACTTTTTGATTGACGACCAGCAGATTGGGCAGATGCACAAGGAGCGAGATCGGTTGAAAATCGCGCTCCGGGTCATAGGACAATTTGCTGAAGACGAATTCGTTGAGCACGTTGCCGCTGAGCGTGCCGAGCAGCAATGTGTAACCGTCGTTCAGCGCCTTGGCCACGTAAGCGGTGCCGACGCTGCCGCCGGCGCCGGAACGGTTCTCGACCACGAACGGCGAATGGAAATCCGCCTCCATGTGCTGCTGCAGGATGCGCGCCAGCAGGTCCGCCGAGCCGCCGGCTTGGAACGGCACCACGATCGTCACCGGCCGCTGCGGCCAACTCTCCTCGGCCCACGCCGGCGCCGCGATGGTGAGCGAACTCGCTGCAACCAACGCCAAAGCGAAACGCTTAATGCTTCTCATTTGGCGCGCGGCTTCGACTTCGGACCCATCGGCTCGGGATGGAACGGGCCGTCACGCGCTTCCAGATAGGCCTTCAGGCCGCCGGTGCGCTGCGCCTCGAACAGCCGCTGGCGATCCTCGTTGTGCGAGGAATGAGCCAACGCGCTCAGCGCGCCTTCGAGCAGCAGCGCCGCGTGGACGCCGGAGGCTTGCAGCCCTTGCATGGCGATGGCCTTGTTGAGCCGGATCGACGGCTCCGGCACCAGCGCGATGCGATTGGCCAGCGCCCGAGCGCGCGGCATCAACTCGTCATGAGGCACCACCTCGTTGACCATGCCGATGCGCAGCGCCTCCTGGGCGTCGAAATGATCGCCGGTCAGCGCCCAGCGATTGGCTGCCTTCCAGCCGCACAAGGCCGTGAGCAGATAGCTGGTATTGGAAACCTGGCGCACTTCCGGCTGCGCGAAGGTCGCCTTGTCGGAGGCGATCGTGATGTCGGCGGCAAGCTGATACCAGAAGCCGCCGCCCATGGCCCAGCCGTTGACCGCGGCGATCACCGGCTTGCCCAGGTTCCACATATGCTCCCAGTGGTTCACGCGGCTGCCGTCGAGGCGCTGCCAGAATTCGATGTACTCGGCGTGGCTCTTGCCGTGCGGATCGAGCGGCCGCACGCCCGACGCCGGCGCCGCCTGCTGGTCGTAGCCGGCGGAAAACGCCGCGCCGGCACCGGTGAGGATGATGGCCCGCACGTTGCGGTCGGCATCGGCCTCGTCGAGCGCGCGGTGGATTTCCGCCTCGAGATTGCGCGACAGCGCGTTCATGCGCTCGGGCCGGTTCAGCGTGATGGTCGCGACCTTGCCGTCGACGCCGTAGATCAAATCCTGGTAGCTCATAATCCCTCCCGCTTTCTTGGCCGCAAAGCTACACTGCGGCGCGTGCCGATGGGAGGCCGCGTCCGGACGTTTCGGCATGGCTGATCCGGGCAACCGGCGGTAGTTCGAGGCAAATTGCCATGTCCATTGCGGGCGAATGCTGCTAGCTTTCCGGCGGATTCCAACGGTCGTGACTGACGGGCCCGATCGCAAAAACCGCTCTAAGGGTGGAGGATATCGATGCTGACCAAAACGCCGCGCAACGGCAAAAACGGCAAAGGCATTTCGCGCGTCACCGAACTGCCGAAGATCAGCACCTCGACCGACACCCGCGAGATTCTCGCCCACGCCGCCAGGGAAGCCCGCCAGGACAATTATTTCATCGTCGACGTCGACGCCCACGTCACCGAGACGGCGTTCTGGTCCGACGTTGTCGATCGCATGGAGAGCGACGTCTACAAACAGATGGCGCGCGCCTTCAAGGAGCGCGGCGGCTCGCCCGGCTTGATGAATTCGACGCCCGGCATGCTGTACCAAGACGTGTTCGGCCGCATCCCGCATCAGCAACGCCTCGGCGAGGCGGTGCCCGGCGGCCGCACCCACGCCCAGGTGACGCTGGTGCAGCGCGCCATGGACTCCATGGGCATCGACTACATGGTGGTGTTTCCGACACCGATGCTGGTCCTTGGCATGCATCCGCAAGTCGAGATGGAAGTGGTGATCGGCAACGCCTTCAACAAATGGCTGACCGAGGAAGTGCTGCCGCACGACCCACGCATCAAGGCGATGCTGTATTTGCCGTTCAACCATCCGGAAGCATCGTTGAAAGCCGTCGAGATGTATGCCGACAATCCGAGCATCATCGGCTTCTCGGTGACTTCGACGCGCTTCCGCGCCGTCAATCACGACAGCTACATGCCGCTCTATTCCGCCATCCAGGCGACCGGCAAGCCGCTGGCGTTCCACTCCGGCTTCCACTGGGGCGACCAGTCGATGCAACAGTGCAATAAGTTTATTTCCATGCACGCCATTTCGTTCGTCTATTACAACATCATCCACATGACGAACTGGATCATGAACGGTCTGCCGGAGCGCTTCCCGAAGCTCAAGCTGGTGTGGATCGAGAGCGGGCTGGCCTGGGTGCCGTTCCTGATGCAGCGGCTCGATTCCGAATACATGATGCGCTCCTCGGAAGCGCCGCTGCTCAAGCGCAAGCCGAGCGAATACATGCGCGAGATGTTTTATTCGAGCCAGCCACTGGAGCGCTCCAATATCGAGCTGACCGAGGCGACCTTCAAGGCGATGAAGGCCGAGACGCAGCTGTTGTTCGCGTCGGATTGGCCGCACTGGGATTTCGACTTGCCGAATTCGATCACCACGCTGCCGTTCCTCGACGAGGAGGCCAAGCGCAACATTTTGGGCTTCAATTCGGCGCGGCTGTTCAATCTCGAAGTGCCCAAGCACAAGCAGCTCAAGACCAGGCCGAGCAAGGCGCCGGCGCGGCGCGAGCCGGTGACGGCTTGAGTTGAAATGCCGAAAGCGGTGCAACGCAAAGCGGCCAAGCGGGGCGGCAAGCCGAGCCGCCGCGTTGCGCGCAATGGCGTGAAGCTTGCGGATTTCTGTGCCGCCGCGCGCGACGCGCTCAAGCGCGGCGAGCCCGATGCGATCTCCGACAAGACGTTGCAAAAGGTGCTGACTGCCGCGGTGAAAGTCTATGCCGCGAAGGTTGAGCGGCGCGGCCACGACGTCGTGCCATTCCCGCAACACGCGGTGACGGCGACCGAAACAGTGGTGACGGCCTGCGCCATGATCCGCGCCGCCGATCTCAACATGTTTGACGTGGCGATTTGGTTTCATCGCCCGCCGGGAATCGAATAATTAAGGGGCAATACAATGGACGAAGTCTCAGTTGGCAAACTGACTGACATCGCCGATGGCGATTATCGGATCTTCGCGGTCGAGGAGCTCGAAGTCGGCATCTTCCGCACCGGCAGCAAAGTGCTGGCCTACGAGAACGTCTGCCCGCACGCCGGCGGCCCGGTGTGCCAAGGCAAGATCTTCCATCAGGTCGAGGAAATCATCACCCCCGACAAGAAGAGCGCGGGGCTGCGCTTCGGCAAGCAGCGCCACATCGTCTGCCCCTGGCACGGCTACGAATTCGACATCGCCACCGGCTGCCACCCCGGCGACGCCTCGGTGCGGCTGACGCCGGTGAAAGTCGCCGTGCGCGATGGGCAGATTTACGTCAGCGTGCCCAAATAATCCGAATCAAGTAGCCGAGAATTCGCTCAGCATCGCGTCGGCAAGCTTTTCCGCCACCATGATGGTCGGAATATTGGTGTTGCCGCGCGGTATCGTCGGCATGATCGAGGCATCGATGACGCGCAAGCCTTCGACGCCGTGAACGCGGCCGGCCGGATCGGTGACGGCGTCGCGATCGTCCGATGCGCCCATGCGGCAGGTGCCGACGGGGTGGAACGTGCCGCCGACATTGTCGCCAATGTAATCGGCTAGCGCCGCGTCATCTTCGGCCAATGCAGCAAGATCGACGCGCCGGTCGGCCAGCGTGGCAAAGATCGGCGCCGCAAGCGGCGGCACCATGTCGATGAGCGCCGCAATCGCCGCGCTCTTGATCCTGTTGGCCGGCGTGATGCGGTTGAGCCGCCGCAGCCGGTCGTTAAATTTGACTGGGAACGTCAGCCGCGTCATCGCGCGCACCGCATCATGGGCCAAAATGTCGATGCAGAGCCGAAAGCCCTGCATGAAGCGCTTCAAGTCGAGCTCGTGGCCGGTGAAATTGAATTCGACGCGCGGATAGATCGCCGGATCGGCCGCGACCAAAGAGACACGGCCGCGCGCCTTTGGCTTGAGCAGTGACGGCGCCAGATTGGCGACCTGGTTGCCGAGCGGACTCCACGAGGTCTTGCATTGCACGTTGAGATACATGTCAGACGGCGGCGCGCCGGGTAGAGCGGAGGAATAGCGAAACGCCGACATCGGATGCGGCCGGATATTTTTCGACTGCCGCTGGCCCGGCTTCTGCAGCAAGCCAATGAAGACGATGGCATGATTGGAAAGGTTTTCGCCGACGCCCGGAAGATCCGCGCGCACCGCAATGCCGAGGTCACGCAATGCCGCCGCCGGACCGAGCCCCGCGCGCATGAGAAACGCCGGCGAATGGATGCCGCCGAGCGCAACGATGATTTGGCGCCCGGAAAAAGCTTTCTCCTCGCCGCCGATCCTGGCCGTGACCCCAGTGGCGCGACGCCCCTCGAACACCAGGCCGGTGACCGTGGCCTCGGTGCGGATGCTGAGATTGGCGCGGCGGCGCACTTCGGCACCGAGATAGCAGATCGCCGCCGAGGCGCGCTTTTGCGGCCAGTTGCTCATCGGCACCGCGCCATAGCCGTCGCGGAAATCGGCATTCATGTCGGCGATGAACGGCATCTGCCGCTCTTGCGCAAAAACCTGCACCGCCTTCGACAACGGCGCCCAATCGTCGGTCCTGGTGCGGCGGATCGGCACCGGCCCATCCTTGCCGTGCAGCGCGCCGCCAAAATCAAGATCGTTTTCAAGCTTGCGGTAATAGGGCAGCACGTCGTCCCAACCCCAACCGGGGGCGCCGAGCGCCTGCCATTCGGCATAATCGTCGGGCGTGCCGCGATAGGCGACCATGCCCATCACGGAGCCGCCGCCGCCCATAACGCGGCCTTGGGAAAATCCGACCAGCGGCGAATTGTCCTTGCGCCGCCAATGCACCTTCAGCTCGGGCCAGAAATAGGCGTCGTTGTAGTAGGACCGCGGATAGGAATCGAGCACATCGGCCGGCTCCGCGCCGGGCGGCGTGTCGCGTCCGGCCTCGAGCAACAGCACGCTCAAGCCCGAGCGCGCCGACAGCCGGTTGGCCAGCACACAACCCGCCGCGCCGGCGCCGACGATGATGATGTCGAAGCTCTCGGTCACTATTTCCCCTCGTCATTGCCGGACTTGATCCGGCAATCCATAGGGCACCATGGATAATTTGGCGATTCAGCATGGACCACCGGGTCAAGCCCGGTGGTGACGACCAAAGAAATCACACATCCACCTTCAGCGCCGCAATAAACGCCTCCTGCGGGATATCGACCTTGCCGAACTGCCGCATGCGCTTCTTGCCTTCTTTCTGCTTGTCAAGCAGCTTGCGCTTGCGCGACACGTCGCCGCCGTAGCATTTCGCGGTGACGTCCTTGCGGAAGGCGCGCACGGTTTCGCGCGCGATGATCTTGCCGCCGATGGCGGCCTGGATCGGCACCTGGAACATGTGCGGCGGGATCAGCTCCTTAAGTTTTTCCGCCATGGCGCGGCCGCGGCTCTCGGCGCGGGTGCGATGCACCAGCATGGCCAGCGCATCGACCGGCTCGGCATTGACCAGCATCTGCAGCTTGACCAGGTCGGAGGGCTTGTAATCGGTCAGGTGATAATCGAACGAGGCGTAGCCGCGCGACACCGATTTGAGCCGGTCGTAGAAATCGAACACCACTTCGTTGAGCGGCAAATTGTATTTCACCAGCGCGCGGTTGCCCACATAGGTGAGCTCCTTCTGCTCGCCGCGGCGATCCTGGCACAATTTGAGCACCGCGCCGAGATATTCGTCGGGGGTGAGGATCGTCGCCTCGATCCACGGCTCCTGCATTTCCTCGATGTGGTTGGGGTCCGGCATGTCGACCGGGTTATGGATCTCCAATTGCTGGCCGTTGCGCAGCTTGATCTTATAGATCACCGACGGAGCGGTCGCGATCAGGTTGAGATTGAACTCGCGCTCGAGCCGCTCCTGGATGATTTCCAGATGCAACAGCCCGAGAAAGCCGCAGCGGAAGCCGAAGCCAAGCGCGGCTGACGTTTCCATCTCGTAGGAGAAGCTCGCGTCATTGAGGCGTAGCCGGCCCATCGCCGCGCGCAAATTCTCGAAATCCGCGGCGTCGACCGGAAACAGGCCGCAGAACACCACCGGGATCGCCGGGCGGAAGCCGGGCAGCGGCGCGGCAACGGGCTTCTTTTCGTCGGTAATGGTGTCGCCGACTCGGGTGTCGGCCACTTCCTTGATCGAGGCGGTGAGAAAGCCGATCTCGCCGGGGCCGAGCTCGTTGAGCTCGACTCTCTTGGGCGTGAATACGCCGACGCGGTCGACCTCATAGGCCGCATCGGTGCCCATCATGCGGATGCGCTGGCCCTTTTTCATCACGCCGTCGACGACGCGAAAGAGCACGACCACGCCCAGATAGCTGTCGTACCAGCTGTCGACCAGCAGCGCTTTCAGCGGCGCCGCAACGTCGCCCTTGGGCGGCGGCAGGCGGTGCACGATGGCTTCCAGCACTTCCGCAATGTTCTCGCCGGTCTTGGCCGAGATCAAAATCGCGTTCGAGGCATCGAGCCCGATCACGTCCTCGATCTGCTGCTTGACCTTGTCGGGCTCGGCGGCCGGCAGATCGACCTTGTTGAGCACCGGCACGATCTCGTGATTGTTGTCGAGCGCCTGGTAGACATTGGCGAGCGTCTGCGCCTCGACGCCCTGGCTGGCATCGACCACCAGGAGCGAGCCCTCGCAGGCGGCGAGCGAGCGGTTGACCTCGTAGGCGAAATCGACGTGGCCGGGCGTGTCGATCAGGTTGAGGATGTAATCCTTGCCGTCGCGGGCGCGGTATTTCAGCCGCACCGTCTGCGCCTTGATGGTGATGCCGCGTTCGCGCTCGATATCCATGGAATCGAGCACCTGCTCGACCATTTCGCGCGCTTCGAGCCCGCCGGTGAGCTGAATCAACCGGTCGGCGAGCGTCGACTTGCCGTGGTCGATATGGGCAATGATCGCGAAATTGCGGATGTTGGCGATGGGAGTCGAGGGCATGCCGCGCAGATAACACCCGCTTCGACTAGCGGCAAGGCGTGAAAGCCGTCATTCCGGGGCGCCAACGATGTCGGGTTTACCCGACATCGTCACTTGAATATCCAAGTCGGCAATAGCCGACTTGGTTGGCGGCGAGCCCGGAATCCATATTCGCTGACCTGTGGGTATGGATTCCGGGCTCGCGCGGAATGACGAGGATCAATACCGATATTGATCCGCCTTGAACGGCCCCTCGACCGGAATGCCGATATAGGTCGACTGCTTGTCGGACAGCTTCGTCAGCCTGACGCCGATTTTTTCCAGATGCAGCCGCGCGACCTTTTCGTCCAAATGCTTGGGCAGCGTGTAGACCTTCTTCTCGTACTTGCCCGGATTGGTCCACAGCTCGATCTGCGCGAGCGTCTGGTTGGTGAACGATGACGACATGACGAAGCTCGGATGGCCCATGGCGTTGCCGAGGTTCACGAGGCGGCCTTCGGACAACAGGATGATGCGCTTGCCGTCGGGGAATTCGATCTCGTCGACCTGCGGCTTGACGTTGGTCCATTTCAGATTCTTCAGCGCATGCACCTGAATCTCGCTGTCAAAATGGCCGATATTGCAGACGATGGCGCGGTCCTTCATCTTGCGCATGTGCTCGATGGTGATGACGTCGACATTGCCGGTCGCGGTGCAGAAAATGTCGGCGCGCGACGCCGCGTCTTCCATGGTGGTGACTTCGTAGCCTTCCATCGCCGCCTGCAGCGCGCAGATCGGATCGACCTCGGAGACCATGACCCTGCAGCCGGCCTGGCGCAGCGAGGCGGCTGAGCCTTTGCCGACGTCGCCGAAGCCCGCGACCATCGCCACCTTGCCGGCCATCATCACGTCGGTGCCGCGGCGGATGCCGTCGACCAGCGACTCGCGGCAGCCGTAGAGATTGTCGAATTTCGATTTGGTCACGCTGTCATTGACGTTGATGGCGGGGAACAGCAGCCGGCCTTCCTTGGCCATCTGATAAAGCCGGTGCACGCCGGTCGTGGTCTCCTCGGTGACGCCCTTCACGGCCTTGGCGGTCTTGGTGTACCAGCCGGGCTGTTCTTTCAGCCGCTTCTTGATCGCGGCGAACAGCACTTCCTCTTCCTCGTTGCCGGGATGGTTGAGCACCGCCGCGTTGCTTTCGGCCTGCATGCCGAGATGCAGCAGCAGCGTGGCGTCGCCGCCGTCGTCGAGGATCATGTTCGGGCCGCCGCCGTCGGACCATTCGAAGATGCGGTGGGTGTAGTCCCAATATTCGGTCAGGCTCTCGCCCTTGACGGCGAACACCGGCGTGCCGCCGGCAGCGATCGCGGCGGCGGCGTGATCCTGCGTCGAATAGATGTTGCAGGACGCCCAGCGCACATCGGCGCCGAGCGCCGTCAGCGTCTCGATCAGCACCGCGGTCTGGATGGTCATGTGCAACGAGCCGGCGATGCGGGCGCCGCGCAGCACCTGCTTGGCGCCGAACTCTTCGCGCGTCGACATCAGGCCCGGCATCTCGGTTTCGGCAATGGAGATTTCCTTACGTCCCCACTCGGCAAGACCGATGTCCTTGACGACGTAGTCGGCGGCAGGCGCGGTTTTCGGCTTGGTCGACGTGCTCATGGCAATCCTTGGTTGGAATTAGCTTCGGCTCGGCGCTCGGGCCGCCGTTGGGCAGGGCTATAGCAGGTCAAGCTGGCCGCGGCAATAAAGACATAAAGATACCTTTATGTCGATTTCTTGAACCAGGAGGCGCGACGTCCGCGCACGTACCGGTAATGCGTCGCCGACTCTTAAGCCGGCGGCCAATTCGCACCGGTACAAAAACGATTTACGACGCCGTGCCCGGCCGCGACGTCGGCTTTGCGGTGCCGGATTGGGTGAGCGCGGTCGCGACCTGCTGCATGCGGTTGATGAGATCGATCGCCGCCGCGGGCGACAGCGCGAGGCGGCACGCTGGATAGCGGCGGCCGCTGATCGGCGCATTGGGCTTGATCTCGTCGAACCGCGTCACGGCGAATTCCATGCGCAAGGTCTGGCCGTCGTAGAGCAGGCCGGTCACGCTGTCGGCGAAAACCTCGTCGATTTCCGGGCGATCGATATAGCGGATGGTCGCGGTACGCTGCTCGTTCTGAGCCGCCGCGGCCGGACTAGCTGCCGCAGTTGTTTTATCGTCTGCCATTGGCCGGTTCCCTCAAATTGAAATAAGCGAAACGCGGATCGATCAATCCTGCTCGCCGAAGCGCGATTCGATGAGCTCCGCCAAAGCCGCGATGACTTCGGCGGCTTCCTTGCCGGTCGCCTCGACGGTGATGGTGGTGCCGGGCGATGCCGCAAGCATCATCAGGCCCATGATCGAGGTGCCGCCGACGATCTCGCCGCAGCGCATGACGCGCACGTCGGCGTCGAATTTCTCGACCGTTTGCACGAAGCGGGCGGAGGCTCGCGCGTGCAGTCCCTTCTTGTTGCAGATGGTGAGCTCGCGGACGACGGCGCCTTCGCGGAGGGGCGGTAGGTCGCCCGTGCAGTCATCTTCACTGCCGAGCGCACTGTCGTTCATTTGCCGTTGAGCACCCGGCTGGCGATGGTGACGTATTTGCGCCCGGCCTCCTGGGCGGCGGCGACCGCTTCGGCCAGCGGACACTCGTCGCGAACCTTTGCGAGCTTGACCAGCATGGGCAGATTGATGCCGGCCAGCACTTCGACCTTGGGCCGGCTCATCACCGAGATGGCGAGATTGGACGGGGTGCCGCCGAACATGTCGGTCAGGATGGCGACGCCGTCGCCGGTGTCGACGCGTTTGACCGCTTCGATGATGTCCTTGCGGCGCTCCTCGACGTCGTCGTCGGGGCCGATCGTGACAGCCTCGATCTGACCCTGGGGGCCGACCACGTGCTCCAATGCCGAGCGGAACTCAACAGCCAGCCGCCCGTGGGTCACAAGCACAACGCCTATCATGAAACTCCCCGCGGGCGCGTCCCGGTTGCACCGCACGAAAGGGTGCTCATCTTGACCATCCAAAGCCCCAGCGCAAGGGGCATTCTCGCTGAATTTTGACGATTGTTGCATTGCGGTAGCAAACGCCGAATCGGCCATAAGACGTCGCGCAGCGAAGCAGCGCCGAGTGTAGCGGCGGTAAGGTTACCAATCTCCAACCAAATCCGGTGCCAGGCGGCCTGAAATGCTCACGAAGCCGGTCCAAGGCCCAAAACGGCGCCTTCGAACCCGCCTGACGTAAGGACCGCCAGGACCGCCGGCAAGGCCTCATCGCCGGCTGTGATAGCGAGTCGCGGTAAGCTTATGCCGGCGATAACGGCGTGTTGCCTCTCGGTTTCCGGCAGCCGCTCGGCATCGGCGGCGGCGAGATCGACCAGGAGGCCGACCACGGCCCGCGGCTCGTGATCGAGCCGCCGGATGCCGACACCGCGGACCTCGATCAGGCCGGCCAACGCTTCCGCCGGGCGCACCAGCAACCGCCCGTTGGCCGGATCGAGATGCACCCGGTCGTCGCCGACAAGCCTGGCAAAGCGCAAAGTTCCTGCTCGCGCCGCCTCGATGAGCGCCAGCGCCAGACGCGACTTGCCCGCTCCCGACGGCCCGCGGATCAAAACCGCACGCGCGCCTACCAGCACGGCCGAGGCGTGCACCGTCGTTGCAGATTGCGCCATCACATCGCCGGCAGGCGCACGACGAAGCGCGCGCCGAGCACCGTCGGCATGCCATCGGCATCCAGCGCGCCGGTGCGGTTTTCCACCCAGATGGTGCCGCCATGGGCTTCGGCGATCTGCTTGGAGATGGAGAGGCCGAGGCCGGAATTCTGGCCGAATCCCTGGTGCGGGCGGTCGGTATAAAAACGCTCGAAGATTTTTTCCAGCACGTCGGGCCGCACGCCCGGCCCGTCGTCATCGACCGAAATCTCGATGTTGGTTTTCACGCGCCGGCAGGTGACGCGTACCGTGCCGTTCGGCGGCGAGAACGAGCGCGCGTTCTCGATCAGATTGTCGACAATCTGGCCGAGCCGCGAATCGTGCCCCGGCACGAAAAACGCGCGGCCGGCGCCGCCTTCGAAGCGGAGCGTGACGGTGACACCGTCGTCGCGTTTCACCTCGTTGGCGACCGCGACCAGCGTGCTCAAAAGCTTGGCGAAATCGACCGGCGTCGATTCCTGGCGCTGCAGCTCGGCGTCGAGGCGGCTGGCGTCGGAAATGTCGGAGATCAGCCGATCGAGCCGCCGGACGTCGTGCTGGATGATGGCGAGGAGCCGCGCCCGGCTCTCGTCGGTCTTGGCGAGCGGCAGCGTTTCCACCGCCGAGCGCAGCGACGTGAGCGGATTTTTCAGTTCGTGCGACACGTCGGCGGCAAAGCTTTCGATCGCCTCGATCCGGCTGTAGAGCGCATTGGTCATGTCGCGGAACGCGCCCGAGAGATGTCCGATCTCGTCGCGCCGGCGGGTGAAATCCGGAATCTCGACGCGCGAACGGATGCGCCGGCGCACGCTTTCGGCGGCTTCCGCCAGGCGGCGCACCGGCTCGGCGATCGTTCCGGCCAACAGGATCGAGAGCACCACCATGACGGCGGCGGCAATCAAGAACACCTTGAGAATGGCGAGCCGTTCGGCCTCCACCATGTCGTCGATGTCGGCGCCTTGGGTCGACAGCATCAGCGCGCCGCGCACGGCACGGAAACGCTGCACCGGGACCGCGACCGAAACGATGACGTCGCCGCGGTCATTGATGCGGACCATGCTGGAATCCTGGCCGCTCAACGCCTGGCCGACTTCGAGATAGCCCTTGCCGTTTTCGGCGCCGAGCTCGCGGTAAAGCGGCAGGTCGCCGCGGCCGAGCCAGCGCCGCACTGCAAGGAAGGCGCGCTCGAACATACCCGGCTTTTCGGCAGTGGGCGGCGGCAGGTCGAAACGCAAAATGTCGCCGCGGCCGAACAGGTTGCGGCTATCGACCAAGAGCACGCCGTCGCGGTCGTAGATCCGCGCGCGTGTCTTGGTGGGTGAAACCAGGCGGCGGAGGATCGGCGCCACGCGCTCGGGATTGATCGGAAAATCGATGCCGTAGAGCGCGTCCTCGGACGGGCCGTAGCTTTGCCCGGGCTGCAGATTGAGCAGCGTGTCCGGATTGATGGTGATCGAGGAATCGGTCTCGACCGTCGCCGAGGCGGCGATCGCGCCGGCGATGATCTGGCTCTGCACCAACAAACTTTGAATGCGCGCGTCGATCAGACCGGCGCGGAACTGCGACAGATAGATGATGCCGATCGACAGCGCCAAGAGGCCCGCGACGTTGAGCGAGACGATGCGGCGGGTAACGCTCGATGAGCTCTGCGCGGTGAAGAAGTGGAGTGCGCGCCGCAACCAACCGCCGACCCGGCGCAGGCCGCGCCAGCGCACACGCGGCAGCGCTTCGCCGTGACCGTCGGCCTCGCTATGAGCCTCGGCTTCGGCCGGTGCATGGGCCTCATCGGCCCCCGCGGTCTTTGCTAGTCGATCAAGCACGTCGTCTGCCGGGGTTTCGATCGGCTCCTCCCTCCACTGACAGAGAAGGTATGAGGAGCCAAACGCTATTACTACCGCACGTCAGCCGCCCAGTCAGGGGCCATGATTCTCCGGTTTCAACGCCCGGCAGTTCATGACCTATCGCGTCAAACGACGCGTTATTCCTTAAAACGATAGCCGACGCCGTACAGCGTCTCAATCATATCGAAATCGTCGTCGCTGGCCTTGAACTTCTTGCGCAGCCGCTTGATGTGGCTGTCGATGGTCCGGTCGTCGACATAGACCTGATCGTCGTAGGCCGCGTCCATCAGCGCGTTGCGGCTTTTCACCACGCCGGGCCGGCTGGCCAGCGCCTGCAAAATGAGAAATTCGGTGACGGTGAGCGTCACCGGCTCGTTCTTCCAGGTGCAGGTGTGGCGCTCGGGATCCATGCGCAGGAGCCCGCGCTCCAGCACTTTGCTGTCGGCTTCCTTCGGCGCGACGCCGTCTTTGGGCGAGGCGCGGCGCAGCACGGCTTTCACCCGCTCGACCAGAAGGCGCTGCGAAAACGGCTTCCGGATGAAGTCGTCGGCGCCCATTTTCAGGCCGAACAATTCGTCGATCTCCTCATCCTTCGAGGTGAGGAAGATCACCGGCAGGTCGGATTTTTGCCGGAGCCGCCGCAGCGTCTCCATGCCGTCCATGCGCGGCATCTTGATGTCGAGGATGGCGAGGTCGGGCAACGTGGTCTTGAAGCCGTCGAGCGCCGAGGCGCCGTCGGTGTAGGTCGTGATGCGATAGCCTTCCGCCTCGAGAGCGATTGAAACCGAGGTGAGGATATTGCGGTCGTCGTCCACCAGAGCGATTGTCGGCATGGCGGCCTTCTAACATGAGTCGGCCGCAGCATCACACTTGCCCGGCCCCAACAACGTTCAAACCCCATGTGGGGGCGGAAGTGTGACTAGACAAGGCGAAATAGGGGCAATTGCCGTGAGATGGAGAGACATGGGAAAGGAACCGGAAAGGACGAAGCATGGCTGAGAGCGATGGCAGCAGCCCTTTGACAGCCCCGTTGCCGGGCGTCATGCCAAACCGCCTGCCGGAAAACGCCCCGGCAGCGGATTTCGACCCTGAAGCGGTGGCCAAGGGCCTGCTGCGGTCGACGCGGGCCGGCGCGCTTGCGACCATCGACCGCAATACCGGCCACCCCTTCGCGTCATTGGTTAACGTGGCGACCGACGTCGATGGTTCGCCACTGATCCTGGTCTCCCGGCTCTCCACCCACACCGCCAACCTTGAAATCGATGGCCGCGCCTCGCTGCTGCTGGCCTCGACCGGCAAGGGCGACCCGCTGGCCCATCCGCGCCTGACGCTGCTCGGCAGTTTTGCGCAAATCGCGCGCGACGACCCCGAATTGCCGCGCATACAGCGCCGCTTCCTCGCCCGCCATCCGAAATCGGAGCTTTACGCCGGCTTCGGCGATTTCTCGTTCTGGCGCCTGAAAGCCGTGTCAGCCCATCTCAATGGCGGCTTCGCCCGCGCCGCCGATCTGAAAGCCGCCGACGTGATGACGGATATCACCGACGCCGAAAACTTGATCGGCGCCGAGGAAGGTGCCGTCACCCATATGAACGACGACCACGCCGAAGCGGTGCGGCTCTACGCCACCAAGCTCCTTGGCGCCGACGACGGGCCGTGGCGGCTCACCGGGCTCGACCCCGACGGCCTCGACCTGGCGCGCGGCGACGCAACCTTGCGCCTGCCGTTTCCGCAGCGTGTCATAAACGCCGAGCAGTTGCGCAAGGTGGTGGTGGAATTGGCCGCCAAGGCGCGGGCCGGCTAGGCACTCTCTGCCAAAAAAGCGCCGGCAATAGAACGTAACCACGCGACCCGAAACGGGCCGGCGTCCGCTGCGCTGCAACACAGGAACGCGTGCAATCCTATCCGGTTAGGCTTGAGGCTGACTTGATCTTGGCAGATGCTGCGAGGCTCGATATAGGGTCGCACGCTTGCCGGCGGGCGGGTTAATATTCGGCATCGTAAATCGGCGGCCAAGAGTTCGCGACGAAGGCTCGGCGCAGTTGGCGGAAGTGTCGATACGATCGAGCCAAGAGGCGGAGGCTTAGGTGAAGGAAACGGGTTCGAGGAACGGCGCCCACGGCGCCGACAAATTCGGCTTTAAAGATCTCGCCGGCGTCCGCTGGAATCTACCCGACACCATGCTGGTCGAGCACGCCATCGCCAACGGCGAGGGCTCGCTCGTCGACGGCGGCGCGTTCTGCGCCGAAACCGGCCATCACACCGGCCGCTCGCCCAAGGACAAACATACGGTCGTCGACGCAACGACCGAGAACACCGTGTGGTGGGACGGCAATCGCAAACAGAGCAAAGAACAGTTCGACAATCTGCTCCATGATTTCATCGCCCATGCCAAGGGCAAGACCCTGTTCGCGCAGGACCTCTATGGCGGCGCCGATCCGCAATACCGCATCAAGGCGCGCGTCTTCACCGAGCTCGCCTGGCACTCGCTGTTCATCCGTCAGCTTCTGATCCGCCCCGAGCAGGCGGAGCTTGCCGGCTACGTGCCCGACATGACGATCGTCGACATGCCGTCGTTCAAGCCGGACGCCAAGCGGCACGGCGGCCGCGAAAACTCCGACACGATGGTGGCGATCGATTTCACCCGCAAGATCGTCCTGATCTGCGGCACGTCCTACGCGGGCGAGATGAAGAAGTCGGTGTTCACGACGCTGAACTTCTACCTGCCGGCGCAGGGCGTGATGCCGATGCATTGCTCGGCCAATGTCGGCAAGAACGGCGACGTTGCGCTGTTCTTCGGCTTGTCGGGCACCGGCAAGACCACGCTGTCGGCCGATCCAAACCGCACCCTGATCGGCGACGACGAGCACGGCTGGAGCGAAAACGGCGTGTTCAATTTCGAGGGCGGTTGCTACGCCAAGACCATCAAGCTGTCGAAAGAAGCCGAACCGGAAATCTACGCCGCCACCAACCGCTTCGGCGCGGTGCTGGAAAACGTGGTGTTCGATCCCGAGACGCGGGTCTGCGACTGGGACGACGACAAGAAGACCGAGAACAC
>DATHHM010000334.1:0-15250 GCA_035317145.1 Xanthobacteraceae bacterium
CGCCCGCGCTCATTGCCGACCCGACGCGCGCGCGCGAAAAACTCAGCTGGCGACCGGTCCATTCCGAGCTTTCGACGCAGGTGTCCCACGCCTGGGCCTGGCGCCAAGGCGGCGGAAAAACCTGGCAAACGATTCTAAAGAAAGTGGCGCTTAAGCCGATTTGACGATGCCATCCGGCTCGTTCCTGGCTGGCGCCGCGGCCGCCGCCTGCGGCAGCGCGACGACCTCGCCATAAGAACGATCGAGCATTGCGATCGAGATCGCCTTTTCATCGCGGCGGTCGCCGGTCGCCGACAGCATCCAAATTGTTCGTATAATAATTTTCAGATCGAGCCACAGCGATGCGTGGCGGATGTACCAGGCATCCAGCGCATTTTTCTCATCGGCCGATATCAGCTTCCCCCCGCAGACCTGCGCCCACCCGGTCAATCCCGGCCGCACCATGAGCCGTACTTCGAGATCGTCCGGCTGATCCGCCGGCAATAACGGCCGCGGACCGACCAACGACATATCGCCGGAGAGAATATTCCACAGCTGCGGTGTTTCATCGAGGCGCGTCGTTTGCAGGAAACGCCCGATGGCGGACGGCTCCTGCGCCAAGCGCCGCTCCTTGGTTTGCCGGTCGAACAGCGTTTGCAGCGTGCGGAATTTGTAAAGGTAGAGCGGCGCGCCATTGCGGCCGACGCGCTGTTGCCAGAACACGACCGGGATGCCGACGTCGAGCAGGACTAGCACGCAGACGACGACGGCGATCGGCGACAGCACGACCGCCGAGACCAGCGCCAGCACCAGATCGCCGGCGCGCTTGAGCGCCCAGAACGGGCGGTCCAGCGCTTCGCTCAAATCATATCGTGGAGCCATTGCGACCGCATTCGGGTGCGCGACGACGACGTTCTCCGCCCGGTCCGCGGCGTCCTCGGAAATCAGGCGCTCGGGCAGGACCTGCAATACGATGTTGAGTTTGCGGCATAGCCGGCTGACGTCCTCCCAGGAGCCGGGCGCCAGGTCTTGCGGCTGCGCCGCCAGCACCACCTTGTCGATGCGCACGCCGTGCATCGCATAGTCGGCGACGATCTTTTCCAGATCCGCCGGCGCCCCGATGATGGGATAGCCGTTGAGCGAGCGGTGTTTGAGCTTCGGCTCGTCGTCCAATATCGCCACGATCCGATAGCGGTCAGGCGCCAGCTCCTCCACCATCTTGGTGAAGAACCAGGCGAGGCGGGACGCCTGGATGATGAGAACGTGATCGACGTTGTTCGCGGCCCCCGACAACGGCGCGTCGCGATAGCTTTGCCGCAGCCGCAGCAGTGCTCGTCCGCCCAACAGCCCGGCGGCCAGCAGCAGGAAATGCAGGATCGGGATCGACCGCGGCGCCTCTTCAAGCCGCGTCAACAGAAACGACGCCACGGCGGTCAGCGCCGCGATCAACACGCAGGCTTTGAACAGCTCGAAAGCATCGCGGAGCGAATAGAAGCGGGAAATCGGCGAGCTGGTCTGAAACCATTGAAAGACCAGAACCGAAACAAGGAATGAGATGGCGCAGTAGCGCGTCACGCCGGCAGGCGAGTAAATGGTGCCGTCGCGCAGCAAAAATGCGGCAAAGGGGCTGATGCCGCCCCACAGCACGTCCAGCACCGCCACCCGCGACGCCAAAGGTGCGTAAGAAGAGGGCTTTTTCAGCCGAAGATTGGCCTTGGCCACAGCGATTGTCCCAATAGGCGGTCAGCCGCTTCTGCCAGATGCAATAACGACAACGGGACGTTGCGTCCATCGGATTCGCTGTTAGCAACAGGCCAGCTAAATCACTGACGGCCAGTGGTTAATCCGGCCGCGCGGCTGCCGCTTTCAGGAAGTTCCAGGAAACCGGCGCTAGCGGCTCGCCCCGGGCGAGGAAGCGGCGGTGGCGCGCCGCCACAGCCACAGCGGCAGCCGCAATAGCGGATAAAGGAAGTGCAGATAGGGCGGCAGCGGCAAGGAAATAACGTCGATAATGCCGACCGAAGCGGTCCGGCACTGGGCGGCAAAGAACGGCCATCCGTGCCCGAGCAAAAATTGCGTCCAAAAGCCGCGCCATGCCGCCGGCGCGTTGCCGCCGCCGCCCTCGCCACGGGTCCGATTCGCCATTGCATCGGCGGCTATCGCGTAGAGTTTTCTGACCCGCGCCGTTCCTTGCAGTTCGGACGCGAGGTCGTCCGGGAGCGGCAGGGCAAGGAGGCGCCGGCAAAGCAACAGCGCTTGACCGGAACAGAATCCGGCACCCTTGGTTTGCGCATAGCGATGCAGATGCACGACATCGGCATCGGTCGTCGCAATGAAGGCATTGAGATCGGCAAGCCATTTCAGCCGCGACCAGGCGTGATAGGCGCCGTGAATGCACAGATAGGCGAAAAGATCGTCGCGCGCCAAAGTGCGAACGCTCAGGCCGTCGGCAACAACGACGTTTTGCGTGGGCGAACCGGCGTGAACCTCCTCGAGCAGTTTTGGATTGTCGGCGACGCGCCATTGCAATTCCAGGAACGCGCCATTGTCCGGGTGAATGAATGCGACCTCCCGGGAATAGCGCACGACGGCGCGGCGCTGCGTCACGCCGAGCCGATTTGACGGAAATGAAAGCGCGTAACCGTCGCGTTCGAGCGACGCCATGGCGGCAAGGGCGCGATCCGGCGGGGTCAAAAGATCGATGTCGCGGGTGTGCTTTACTTTGAGCGAGCCGTAGGCGAGCTGCGCCAGCGCAACCCCCTTCAAAGCGACCGAAGGGATCGCCGCCGCGTCCAACAGCTTCTGCAGCCGGCACGTCTCGGTCGCCAACAGCAAATTTTTCCGAAAAATCGCTTGCGCGCGCCGCGCGAATTCTGCCGCCGGCCCCGCGGGGAGCTGCACGCCTGCGGCCGAGAGCGCGTCGTAAACCAGGCTGATGACGCGCTGCCGCCGCGCCGCCAGAACAACGGCATTCCAATCGGCGACCGGCGCGGCGGCGGCCTGGACGGCTGCGTTACGGGATTGTGACGGCGGCCAACGGCAGCAGGCGGCGACCAGAAGAAACTCAGGCGAGGCCAGCGCCTTGGCCGCGCGCCTGCCTAAAGCCGGGATTTCCTGGGCGGGTCGGCTCACGGGATCGCCGGGTGCGTTGCCATACGATCGGGACCTACCATCCGGGTCCCGGGCCAGCAACCAGCCCTCGCTCGCGTGCCGTGCCAGCCAGCTACCACAGGCTACGGCTCGGCAAGCCGGCCTGCTGCCGCCGCCACCACCAAAAGGCGGTTGCGACCGCGCCATGCTCCGGTCAGAATCAAAATCCAGCACTGGAACGTGCAAGGCAACGGGGCGAAAACGATGGCGAACAATCCGGCGGCCGAACGCGGGCTCAAATTACTGGAAAAATGCGCGTTGTTCAGCGCTCTCGACGACAAGGCGCGCGGCGAGCTCGCCGCCCACGCTCACCTCCGCCATTTCACCGCCGGCGATGCGATCTGCCGGATCGACGAGCACGGCGACAGCATGATGGCGGTCGTGCTCGGCGTGGTGCGGATTTCGCTGCCCGTGGCGCGGGGCAAGGAGATCATCCTCGCCGATCTGCCGGCTGGCGAAATGTTCGGCGAGATCGCGCTGCTCGACGGCAAGCCGCGCTCCGCCAATGCCACCGCGCACACCAATTGCGAGCTGATGGTTCTGGAGCGCCGCGACGTGCTGCCGTTCCTCGATCGCAATCCGGCCGCCTGCATGAAACTCATGGAAATGCTTTGCGCGCGGATTCGCCGCTCCGATGAGCGCATGTCGGACATCGCCTTTTTCGACCTGCCGTCGCGGCTCGCCAAGACGCTGTTGAGCTACCCGGCCCAGGGTCACGGCGCGGCGAAACTCTCACTGTCGCAGCGGGAACTCGCGGAAATGTCGGGTGGCACCCGCGAGAACGTCAACCGCTGCCTGCGCGACTGGCAGCGCCGCGGCATTCTGGAGTTGAAGGACCGCTGGACCATCATCCTCAAGCCCGAAGCGCTGCGCGAGCTGGTGACGTCGCCTTAAGCCGCTGCTTTAAGGCGTGGCATGGCGTCGCGCGCATTTAGCGCGAGTTGATTACCAAGCATTCACTGTGACGCGCGGCACAGACGCTGCCGCCGGCAAAAGCCACTTACCCAGCATCGGATGCGCCGCCGGCAAATATGAGCCATGTGGGCCGGCGGCAACCTGGAGGAGGTCACCGATGTCTCAGTCATTCATGCGAGATGAACGTCTGGTCCTGGTGAATCCCGCGTACGGCCCGCTGTTGCGCAAGGTGACGCGGTGGGACCGGTTGGCCGCGGTATTCACGGATCCCGATCTCATCGCGGTCGTGCTGTTCTGCGCGCTGGGCGCGTTACTGACGGTTGCGTTGTTCCATTTCCTTCCCGGTTGGGTCGAGGTCATCGCAACGGCCCAGCAAGTCCTCTGACCAACGGAGCCGCGCTTCGGAGTGCTTCCGAACGTGGCGCCGTTTTGGTAGGATCAGCACGAGGTCGCCGCCGCGGTCGCTGCAAATATTCAGACCTTAGGCTGTGCGGTTGGAAGCCACAAACTGACGTTGTGGGCGACGCTTAAAAACGCCTTGCCGGTGGGACAATTGCTTTGTTGCCGATACTGCGCGACGGTAGCTTTGCATTGCTTCCGGCTTGCGTCTTGTCCTGGGCTTGTTTCTTGGTCTTGGGACTTGGAATGAATCTTGGGGCTTGGAATGAAATGCCCGAAGTGTCAGCACGAAAACACCGCTAAGGCGAGGTTCTGCGAGGAGTGTGCCACTCCGCTGACCCGCAGCTGCGCCAATTGCGGCAGCCAAGTCTCCGCCACGGCCAGGTTCTGCCTGCAATGCGGGCATCCGCTGCGGGCGGTCGAAGAGAATCCGCGCTTCGCTTCGCCCAAAGATTACACGCCCCAGCACATCGCCGATAAGATTCTCGTCTCCCGCGCCGCGCTTGAAGGCGAGCGCAAGCTGATCACGGTGTTGTTCGCCGACATCAAAGGCTCGATGGAGGTGATCGCCGACCGCGACCCGGAGGAGGTGCAAAAGCTTCTCCACGCGGTGCTCGAGCGTATGATCGAGGCCGTGCATCGCTACGAAGGCACAGTGAACACCGTCATGGGCGACGGCCTCATGGCGCTGTTCGGCGCACCGCTGGCGCATGAGGATCACGCGGTGCGCGCCTGTTATGCGGCGCTGCGGATGCAGGAGAACATCGCGCGCTATTCCGACGAGATTCAGCGCAGCTATGGCGTGCCGGTGATGATCCGGATCGGTGTCAATTCAGGTGAAATCGTCATTTCCGGCATCGGTAACGATCTGCACATGGATTACACCGTGGTCGGCCAGACCGCGCACCTGGCGGCGCGCATGGAGCAGATGGCAAAGCCGGGCTCGGTGTTGACGACCGCGGACACGTTCCGGCTGGTCGAAGGTTACCTTGCCTTAAAGCCACTCGGCGCGTTGCCGGTGAAAGGGCTCGCCCATCCGATCGACGTCTACGAGGTGACGGGCGCAGGCGCCGCGCGCAGCCGCCTGCAAGCCGCCGCCGGTCGCGGCTTGACGCGTTTCGTCGGCCGTACCGTCGAATTGCAGCACCTGCACCGCGCCCAGCAACTGGCCGGGCAAAGCCAGGGTCAGGTGGTGACGATCGTCGGCCAGGCCGGCGTCGGCAAGTCGCGGCTGGTGCACGAGTTCATTCATTCGCCGCCCACCGCCGGGTGGCTGGTTCTGGAATCCAATTCGACGTCCTACGGACATGCCACGCCGTATTTGCCGATCACCGAGCTGCTGCGGCATTACTTCAAGCTCAATGTCCATGACGGCGCCCAATCGATCCGCGAGAAAGTTTCGGGAAAAATTCTTTCCCTCGACCCGTCCTTGCAGGAGGTGATCCTGCCGGTGCTGGACCTGCTCAATGCGCTCGACGACGATCACCCGTTCCGCTCGCTCGACCCGATCGAGCACCGGCAACAGACCTATCAGGCGGTGATCCGCTTGTTGCTGGCCGAGAGCCAGGTCCAGCCGGTGGTCACGGTTTTCGAGGACATGCCCTGGTACGATTCGCTTTCGATCGGGTTGTTGAACGAGCTGGTCGTTCGCGCCCAGGACGCGCGGCTGTTGCTGGTGGTCAGTTGCCGCCCCGAATACAAGGACGAATGGAAGGGCCGGCCGAATTACCGCCAACTGCGCCTCAACCCGCTCGCCAGCGAAAACTTCGCCGAGCTCTTACAAGCGCTGTTGGGCTCCGATCCGAGCGTCGAGACCATCAAAAGCTTCCTGATCGAGCGCGCCTCCGGCAATCCATTCTTCGTCGAAGAGATCGTGCGGTCGTTGGTCGATGGCGCGGTGCTGGAAGGCGGGCGCGGCAAATATCGCCTGGCCCGGCCGTTTGTGAGCACCGAAGTGCCGCCGACGGTGCAGGCGGTGCTCGCCTCGCGCATCGACAAGCTGCCGGCCACCGAAAAGCGCCTGCTGCAGGAAGCGGCCGTGGTCGGCCACGACTTTTCCTTCACGCTCTTGCAGGCGATCAGCGGGCTGGCGGAGGACGACCTGCGCGCCTTGCTCGACGATCTGCAGGCGGCCGAATTCCTCTACACCACCCAGCTGTTTCCCGACCTGCAATACACGTTCACCCACGCGCTCACCCACGACGTCGCCTATAACGAGCTGTTGCAGCAGCGCCGCCGCGATACCCACGCCCGCGTCGTCGATGCCATGGAAAAGCTCTATGCCGACCGGCTCGGCGAGCATGCCGAGCGGCTCGCCCATCACGCCGTTCGCGGCGAGCTGAAGGACAAGGCGGTGCACTACCTGCACCTCGCCGGCGGCAAGGCCGCGGCGCGATCGGCGCTGGCCGACGCGCGCTCGTGTTTCGAGGAAGCGCTCGGCATCCTCCAGGAGCTGCCGGAGAGCCAGGCCACGTTGGGGCGGGGTTTTGAGATTCGCCTCGACCTGCGACCGGTGCTGCGCCAGTTGGGTGAGGGCCGGCGCCAGCTCGAACATCTGCGCGAGGCCGAGATCATCGCCACGCAGTTGAAAGACGATCGGCGGCGCGGCCAGGTCTGCGCTTTCATGACCACCGTGCAGTCGACGCTCGACGATCTGGACGAAGCGCTGGACAGCGGCTCCCGCGCGTTGGAGATCGCCGAGCGTCTGCAGGACGTGCCGCTACGCATCATCGCCACCAGCTTCCTCGAGCAGGCGCATTGCTACCGCGGCGACTATGAGCGCGTGGTGGCACTCGCAACCGACAATCTCGCTGCGCTGCCCGCGAACGCGGTCAACGCCCATTTCGGCATGGCGGTGCCGGCATCGATCTTTGATCGCGCCTGGCTGGTGATGAGCCTCGCCGAGCTCGGCCGCTTTGCCGAAGCCGCGAAATACGAGGCCGAGGCGATCCGCATCGCTGAGCCGACGCAGCATGCGTTCAGCATCGGCTGGGCGCATTTCGCAGCCTCCATGCCGCATCTGCTGCAGGGCGATTGGGCGAAAGCGCAGTCGCTGATCGAGCAGTGGCTGACGATGCTGCGCACCGGCAACGTCAGCATCCATCTGCCCTGGGCGGTCGCGTCTTCGGCATGGGCGATGGCGGAAATCGGCGTTTCCCGCGACACGCCGAGCCGCATCCAGGAAGCCGAGGCGCTGCTCGAGCGGCAGGCGGGACAGGGCATCGTCGGCCATCGCAGCTGGGCCTATCACGCCGTCGGCCGCGCTTTGCTGCGGCTCGGCCAACTCGACAAGGCGCGCGGCCTTGCCGAACGCGCGATCGAGACATCGACGCGTCAGCCCGGTTTCGCCGCCCACGCCCATCACCTGCTCGGCGATATCGAAACCAATGCGGAACGTTTCGACCACGAGCGCGGCACCGGCCACTACCGCGACGCGCTGGCGCTGGCGCAACGCCACGGCATGCGCCCGCTGGTTGCCCACTGCCACCTCGGTCTCGGCAAGATCCATCGCCGCGCCGGTAAAGCCGGCGATGCGGAGCACCATCACGCCACCGCGACCGCGATGTACCGCGACATGGATATGCGCTTCTGGCTCGCGCAGGCTCAGCACTGATATGCTGCGTTAGCGTTCGTAACATTCGTTTTTGCAAAGATCCGACTTGGCAAACAATCGTGTTGGACCAACCTGCCTCAAAGCAAAAAGTCGGCGTCCCGTTTTCGTCGCTTTATGACCTGCTCCAAGGTCACGCCCGACGCTTTGCGGAGGCGTCCGCAATCCTGGCTCCGGATTGCGCGCCGCTGAGCTACCGGCGCCTTGATCGGCATATCGACGACATCGGCCGCACCCTGCGCGCCAAAGGTATTGGCCGCGACGACCGGATCGCCGTGCTCATGCCGAATGGGCCGGAGCTCGCAGTTGCGATTGTTGCCACGGCGGCGAACGCGGCTTGCGCCTCGATCAACCCGGCCTATTCGGCCGAGGAGCTGGAGCGATATTTTGCCGACTTAAAGCCGCGCGCATTGATCTTGCCGGCTGGCGTCGATGGAACAGCACGCCGCGTGGCCCAAGCGCGCGACTTGCCGGTGCTGGATCTGACGCCGACCGGCGAGGCCGCCGGCCTGTTTACGCTTGCGGGCACGGCGGCGGGAGCGCCGTCGTCCGATCCGGTCGGACCCGGCGCCATCGCGCTATATTTGTTCACGTCAGGCACCACGTCGCGGCCGAAGATCGTGCCGCTCACGCATACCAATATCTGTACCTCGGCCTTCAGCGCCGTTGCGGCACTGCGGCTGAGCGAAGCCGACCGCTGCCTGAACGTGCTGCCGCTGTTCCACGGCCATGGCCTCATCGCCACCGTGATGACATCGCTCGCGGCCGGCGGCGGCGTGGTTTGCACCCCGGGCTGCGACGTCAATCGCTTCTTTGGCTGGCTGCGCGAGTTTGCGCCGACCTGGTACTCCGCGGTGCCGACCATGCATCAGGCCATTCTGGCCCAGGCGCGGCTCAATCCGGATCAGGTCGCCGGCATCCGGCTACGCCTGGTCCGCTCCGCCTCGGCGCCGCTGCCGCCGCAGGTGTTCGCCGAGCTGGAACAAATGTTCGGCACCTCGGTCATCGAATTCTACGGCATGACGGAAACCGCCTCCGCGCCGATCGCCTGCAATCCGCTGCCGCCTCGGCGAAGCAAGCCCGGCTCCGTCGGCATCCCGGTCGGCCTCGACGTCGCGATCATGGACGACCGTGGCGACGTGCTGCCTGCCGGTGAGGCCGGCCACGTCACGGTGCGCGGCGCAAGCGTCATGCCCGGCTACGACGGCGACGCGGCCGCGACGACCGCCGCTTTCGCCGGCGATTGGTTCAAGACCGGCGACCAGGGTTTTTTCGACGACGAAGGCTATCTGTATCTGTCCGGCCGTACCCGCGAGATGATCAATCGCGGCGGCGAGAATATCGCGCCGCGCGAAGTCGACGAGGCGCTGCTCGAGCATCCGGCGGTGGCGGAAGCCGTTACCTTCGCCGTGCCCCATGCGACGCTGGGCGAAGACGTCGCGGCGGCCGTGGTGTTGCGGCCGAATGCCGACGCGACGCCCAAAGACATCCGCCAATTCGCCGCCGGCCGGCTCGCCGATTTCAAGGTGCCGCGCCAGGTGCTGATCGTCGGGCAATTGCCGAAAGGCTCGACCGGAAAAGTGCAGCGCATCGGGTTGGCCGAGAAGCTGGGACTTGGCACTGCCGCATCGCGGACCTTCGCGGCGCCACGCACGCGGCTTGAGACTATCTTGGCCGGAATCTGGGCGGACGTGCTTCGTCTCGAGCAGGTCGGCATTCACGACGATTTCTTCGCGCTGGGCGGCGATTCGCTTCTGGCCACGCATGTCCTGACCAGCATTCACGATGCCATGCATCTCGAAGTCGGAGTCGTGAGCTTGTTCGACGCGCCGACCGTTGCCGAGATGGCGGACTATCTCGAGACGCTGATCAAGGCCGGCCGGGTAGCGCTGCCGGAGATCGCGCGCGTCTCCCGCGACGAACCGCTGCCGGTGTCGCCGGCCCAGGAACGGCTATGGATGCTGCAGCAGGCGGTGCCGGACCTGCCGTTTTTCAATATCCTCTATGCGTTGCGCATAACGTCGCCGCTCGATGCGACGCATCTGGAACGCAGTTTTAACGAAATCGTGCGGCGCCACGAGATTTTGCGCACGACGATCGGTACTGCCGGCGGCCGGCAAATCCAGGTCATTGCGCCGCAGCTGACGGTGCCGCTCGCAGTCGACGATCTGCACAAATTGCCGCCGGCAAAAAGGGAAGCCGCAGCACACCGGCTCGTCCAAGCCGAGCTGTTACATTCCTTCGACCTCGCGCGCGGCCCGCTGGTCCGCGCCCGCATCGTCCGGCTGGCCGAGGACGAGCACCTTCTGCTCATCACCATGCATCAGATGATCGCCGACGGCGGGTCGCTCGGCGTGATCGCCGACGAGCTCGCCACGCTCTACGAAGCGTTCTCCACCGGCAACGCGCCGCGGTTGCCGGCGCTGCCGATTCAATATGCCGACTTCGCCGCTTGGCAGCGCGCCTGGACATCGCATCCGGATGTTGCCGCGCAGTTGGATGACTGGCGCGAGCAGCTTCGCGGCCCGCTGCCGGTGTTGAAGCTCGGCGCCGCGCAGCCGCGCCACGCCGAAAGCGAGCTCACGGCGCAGCGGGACATCGCCTTGCCGGCAAGCCTGACCGAGGCCGCCAAACAATTCAGCCGCCGCGAAGGCGGCACGCTGTTCATGGCGCTGGTCGCCGCCCTCAAGACGCTGTTGCATGGTTACTCAGGCGAGGACGACTTGCGCCTCGCCACCAATGTCGCCAACCGCAACCGCGCCGGCACCGAGAGCCTTATCGGCCCGCTCGCCAATACCGTCATTCTGCGCACCGGTCTCGGCGGCGATCCGACCGCTCGCGAGGTGCTGCGGCGGGTTCGCGCCACGACGCTCAAGGCCTATGCCCATCAGGACCTGCCCTTCGAGGTTCTCGCCGAATCGCTGGCGCGCGAGCGCGGCATCGATCCAACGAAGCTCGCCCAGGTCATGATCCTGCTGCACAACGCCGCATTGCGGCCGGTGGCGAGCGCGGGGCAGGTTTTGGCCTTCGAGGAGGCCGATCCCGGCATGCCGATGCCGCTGGTGACGACAACGACATACGATGTTATCTTGAGCTTGCGCGAAACCGCGCAGGGCTTGTTAGGATCGTGCATCTACAAACCGCATCTTTTCGGTTTGAAGTCGATCGATCGCCTGCTTGCGGATTTTCAGAAAATCCTCAAACAAATGGCGAGCGAGCCGGAGCGGCGGATTTCGACGATCCGCTTCTCGCGGAAAGTAAGTGCTAAGCGCGTAACGACGTGAGTTTTCCGTTCACCAATACCGGTGCAAATTCCAAGGAGATATCCAATGGGAGCTTTCCGCCCCACAACGTTCAGTAAGAAAGAGCTTGCAGGACTTACCCCCGCGCAGCGCAAAAAGCTGAAGAAACACATCGTGGGTCACCTGGAATCGCATAAGGGCATCCGCAAGATCGTCCGCGCCAAAGCGACTCCGATGCTGAAGAAAATGAAGAAGGCTTAAAGCTGCAGCGACAGCGCCGCGCCCGCCTCGTTTACTCAAGCCTGGCGGCGCGGCGCTCTCAGCGACGGCCTTTTGGTTTTGCCGCAACGGACGTGTTGCGCTGGGCGATGTTGTTGTCGTTAGGAACGAGCCGCCAGTTCGGGATCGAGTCGGCTGAGGTGAAATTGTCGAGATTGCTCGGGTCGCCGGCTGCGGAAACGACCATCAGCATGGCTTCCTGGCGGCTCATCGGCACCCAGGCAAACGGACCGACCAGAATTTCAGCGGACGAATGCGGCGGCACGTCGGCCGCGGCCCGTTGCGCCGTCCGCATCGGCTGCCAGCCTGCGGGAAAATTGAGCTTTGCCGACACAGGCGCGTGAAACGCCCGCACCATGACCTTGGTCGCCTTCTGTAAGCCGCGGTTCTTGATCTTCACATAAGCGTAATTGGTGACGCCCGATTGCGGCGTCTCATGCGCGGTGCCGCGGTCGCTGCGGCGCCGGTTCCAGATCGCCTGGCAGCTCCAGTAGTTGGATTGATAGCGGTACTCGCCGTGGCGGCCGTCTTCGATATAGACGTCGACCGGCGGCGGCAGGCCTTCCTTGTTGTTCGGTCTCGGCTCGCCGGCACCCTGATAAAGGCCCTGCTTTTCGAAGGCCCAGCGGGTCACCTTGTGGTAGGCGCCGCCGGAAAAGCGCCGCGCCGGCCAATCGGCCGCGTCGGCCTTGCTCAGCGCGGCGGCGAAGTGCGCGGCATCCCTCGGGCTCGTCGCCACCGTCAGCGATCCGATTGCCCCCAGCAGAAGATGGCAGGTCATGTGGGCGGCAAATCGCTTGTCGGCAAGCGCCGAGGCATCGCCGCCGATGGCGCGATAGAAGCGAAACATCGTCGACGACAGGATTTGCTCGTTGTTGTAGCCCAGCGAATCCAGCGTGTCGTCGAAAGCATTGAGCCCGATCTTGCCGTTCCAGCCCCAGCCGGCGCCGGCGGTGCGGTCGTGACGGCGCTTTTCGACACCGACCAGCCACGGAAACGTGTCGAAGCGATCCTTGGCGTTGCTGTCCGGATCGTTGAGGATCGCCGCAAAGCTGTCGCCGGCGCTATGGGCGAATTTGAATCGGGCGTTGCCGATGTGATTGTACAGCACGCCGTGGCCGAGCAATTCATGCAGCGCGATACGCCAGTCGCCGGCGATGCCGATCGGATTTTTCTGATCGTCGGTATTGGCCAGCGCGAAGATCGTGTAGTCGATGCCGTTGCCAACCTCGTTGCCGGCGCAATGGGCGTTGATCTCGTTGCCGCGCGGGCGGTCTTTGTCGAAATGGCCGCGATGGTCGACCCGGCTCGGAAACGTCGTGCCGGGAAAATAGTCAGCCATGGGAAAGCCCAAATCCTCCACCAGCCGAAAGATGCGATCGACATTGTAGTAGGCGTTGACGGCGGCGAAATCGTTGCTGCGCGCGTCGTACTTGAAATCCTTGCCGGCCGGCCTGGTCGGCGGCGCCACTTTCGGCGTCGACACGTCGGCGATCATTACGTTGACGCCGCTCAAGGCCTGGGTGCCGTTGACGGGCGGCGCGAGGCCTTCGAGCCTGACCGGGCTGCGCCAGCGATTGAGCGCAGCGCTGCCGGCGTTCGCTGTCGGGCCGCCGAGCGTCGCCGGATCGGCCTTGAACACCCAACCCATGACATTGGCAATGAACGCATAAGCCAGCAGCACCGATGAGGTCTCGACTTCGATGATCGCCACCCAGTGCAGCGGCCGCACCGGCGGAAAATCGAAGCTGAAATAGACGACGCGGACGACGTAATCCTTGCCGTCGCGGATCGAAGCATGCACCGGCGGCAAGGGCAGGGTGGGGTGGCCGGATGGCGGCTGGCCGCCACGTTTGGCCGGCATGATCGCGCGCCGGCGCGTCGCTTCGCGGTAGCGAAAGATCATGAATTTTTGGACATTGATGGTCAGCGGCACGCCGCGGCGGACGACGCCGGCGAGGCCTAAGCATTTGGCCAAGGTTTCGACGTCGATCTCCTTCGCTCGCTCGACATGGGTTGCGGAGGGCCGTTTGACATCGAGCTTATGGTGCAGCGTCGAGCGCGCGCCGATGACACGCAGCGGATTATGCTTCATCGTCACCGAAATTCCCGCTTCCCAGACCGCGAGCCCAAAGCGGGTTTGATCGAAGGCGACGGTGGTCACGTCGAATTGGGATTTTTCCCGCAGGAAGCGATAATCAACCGGGGCGCCGGTCGGATCCTGCGCTAAGCCGCGGTCGAGATTTTTCAGGTGATGTTGCTTTAATCCGAACAAGTGGCCGTAGCGGTTCAGATAGGCGCTGGCTGCAGCTTGCGGCGTCGCCGCCTTGACGGCGACGTGGCGGTCGGTGTGGGACAGCACGCGGGCGACGCCGTCGGCATCGCGCACGATCTTGGTCCGCGTTCGCCCGTCGAATTCCTCGTACATGGCGTCCTCGCCGATTGCGTCTTGCCCATATCCAAAGCGGAAACGAGCGCTGTTTGGTGTGACGCATAGCACACCGCTCGCAGTGACGCATGGCACATCGCCCAGCGGTCGGCGCCGCTACATACCCCTATAGCCGGTCAATCAATGGAGGAAGCCGTGAGCATCCTCAGCAAAAGCACCAAGACCGATCGTCTGCCCCGCCTGTTGTCGCTGGGCCATGTGAAGCAGGGTTTTGCCAATTGGTCGCGCCGCGCCCGCTCGCGCAAAGAGCTGATGAATCTCAGCGACCGATGCCTCAACGATATCGGCATCGCGCGGCACAATTCCGGGCTCAAAGCGTGCAAGCCATTTTGGATGGCTTGAGCCTGCCGCGCCGCCGCGGTCTCGTTCAGGACGCTATGGCTTCGAGCCGCCGTCCGGTCACCGCGGGTCCAAAACCGCTGATGACGATGAACACCACCACCATGGCGCCGGCGATGAAGGCGAACACGCCGGTGGTGCCGTAATTGCCGAGCAGGAAGGCGATGATGAAGCCGGAGAAGATGGCGGAAAAGCGGCTCCACGAATAGACGAAGCCCACCGCCTGGGCGCGGATGCGGGTCGGATAAAGTTCGGCCTGATAGGCGTGGAACGAGAACGACATCCAGTTGTTGCACAGCGTGATCAGGAGGCCGAACGCGATCACGCCCGTGGCGCTCTTCTGCTGCGCGAACAACAGCCCGAACACGGCGATGCCGATCGCGGCCCAGGCGATCTGCCATTTGCGCTCGAAGCGGTCGGCGAAGAAGACGCCGACCAGCGGCCCGATCGGCGCGGCGATGGCGATGATGAACACATAGACGAGCGATTTCGTCACCTCGATGCCCTGGGACACCAGCAACGTCTGCACCCAGCTGGAAAAGCCGTAATAGCCGACGGTCTGGAACAGATTGTAGATCACCAGCATGATGGTACGGCCGCGATAGACCGGATTCCACATTTCCATCCAGGCCCCGGTCTTGCGCTCGGTCTCGCCGGCGACGATTTCCGGCGGCGGTAGCTCCTTGCCCGTCTCGGCGCGGACGTGCCGCTCCATGTCGTCGAGCAGGCGTTCGGCTTCGGCCGTGCGGCCGTGCTGATCGAGCCAGCGCGGCGATTCCGGCAGGCTGCGGCGGATCCACCAGATCACCGCGGCGCCGAGCGAGCCGATGATGACCACCCAGCGCCAGCCGTCGAGGCCGAGGATCGTCTGCGGTACCAATTGCCAGG
>DATHHM010000335.1:0-13394 GCA_035317145.1 Xanthobacteraceae bacterium
TGTCGGCAGCGCGGCCCAGGAACTTCACGGCATGAGCGATCTTCGCGACTGGTTGCGCAGCAACAAAATCGAGCAATATGCCGACGCGTTCGAGGCCAACGATATCGACCTCGACATCCTGCCGGAACTCAGCGAGCGGGATCTCGAACAGCTCGGACTGTCATTGGGCAATCGCCGGCGGCTATTGAAGGCGATCGCCGAGCGAGGCGCTGCCAAGTTGAAACCGTCCGACGCCGAGGCCACCGAGGCTTCCGGCGACGCCGAGCGGCGTCAGGTCACGGTGCTGTTCTGCGACATGGTCGGTTCCACGGCGCTGTCCGGCACGGTCGATCCCGAGCTTCTGGGCGCGCTGATCCGCCGCTATCAGGACGCCGTGGCTGGCGCGATCGGACGGTTCGGCGGCTTCGTCGCCAAATTCATGGGCGACGGCGTCCTCGCCTATTTCGGCTTCCCGCGCGCCTTCGAGGACGCGGCGGAGCGGGCGATTCGCGCCGCGATCAATGTCCTGGCCGAAGTCGCAGGCATCGAACTGCCCGACGGCACGCGGGTTCAGGCGCGCGTCGGCATCGCCACCGGCCTCGTCGTGGTCGGCGAGATCGTCGGCAGCGGCGCCGCGCAGGAGCGCGCCATCGTCGGCGAAACGCCAAATCTCGCGGCACGGCTGCAGGCGCTCGCCGCGCCCGATACGATCCTGGTCAGCGAGGCGACGCAGAATCTGTTGGGCGGATTGTTCGAGCTCGAATCTACCGGCGAGCACGAGCTGAAGGGATTTGCCCGCCCCGTGCCGGCCTGGCGCGTGGTCGGCGAAGCGGCGGTGGAAAGCCGTTTCGCCGCCAGCCGCGCCGGCCGCGATCTGCCGATGGTCGGCCGCGCCCATGAAATGGGATTGATGCTCGACCGCTGGCGTCTGGCACGCGGCGGCGAGGGCCAGATCGTCACGGTGATCGGCGAGGCCGGCATCGGCAAGTCGCGCGCGATCGAGGCGCTGCGCGCGGCCTTGGCCGGCGAGCCGCATGCGCGCATCCACCTGCAGGGTTCGCCCTATTACAGCGACAGCGCGCTGTTCCCGGTCATCAAACATCTGTCCCGCGCCGCCCACTTTGCGGCCGCGGACTCCGCCGCCGTGCGGATCGAAAAGCTGCGCGCCGCGTTCGCGCAGCGCGTGGCGTCGGATGCGGCGGCGCTGCCGCTCTTGGCGGAGCTGTTGTCGATCCCGGCGGATGGACTCGCGCCGCTGCCGTCGCTGACGCCGGCGCAGCGTAAGGCGACGACTATTGCGCTTCTGGTCGACGAGATCGTCCGCCTCGGTGAAACCGAGCCGGTCTTGCTGGTGCTTGAGGACGCCCACTGGGTCGATGCCACCACGCTCGAATTGATGACGCAGCTTGCCGACAGCATCGGCAGGGCGCGATTGTTGGCGGTGGTGACCGCGCGGCCGGATTTTGCGGCGCCGTGGCAGACGCGGCCCCATTCGACGCTGCTCTCGCTCGGCCGCCTCGGCCGCGCCGACTGCGCGCGGCTTGTCGCCGGCGTCGCCGCATCGGAGGACCTGTCCGCGGAAACCGTCGCCGCGATCCTCGACAAGACCGACGGCATTCCGCTGTTCGCCGAGGAATTTACCCGCAGCATATTGGAGTCGGCCGGCGAGGCGGCGGCGACGGTGCCGGCGACACTCAAGGATTTGCTGATGGCGCGCCTCGACCGCCTCGGCGCGGCGCGCGAGGTGGCTCAGATCGCCGCCGTGGTCGGCCGGCAGTTTCCATTCGCGATTCTCGATGCGGTCGTGCCGCGCGGCGGCGCGGCGCTGGAGGCGGCGCTGACGGATCTGGTCGCAGCCGGAATCCTGCTGCCGGAGGGACGCGGTCTGGAGCGGGGTTTCAGTTTCAAGCACGCGCTGTTGCGCGACGCCGCCTACGACAGTTTGCTGTTGACGCGCCGGCGCGAGTGGCATGAGCGCACCGCGCGTGCGGTCGAAGAGCGCTTCCCCGAGCTTGCGGCGAGCGAGCCGGAAGTGCTGGCCTATCACTTCGCCGAGGCCGGGCTGCCCGCTCCGGCCTGCGACTACCGGATGCGGGCCGGCGACCGCGCAGCCAGCCGGTCCGCCTATCAGGAGGCGGTCGCGCATTTTTCGGCGGGGCTCAAGGCGGCGGAGGCGTTGCCCGCGTCCGCGGATCGCACCCGCCACCAGCTTGATTTTCTGCTCAAGCTCGGTCCGGCGTTGATCGTCACGCGCGGCATGGGCAGTCCCGAAGTCGAGGATGCGTATCGGCGCGCCGCCGAGATGGGCGAGGCAACCGGCGATGAGCCGGCGACGTTCAAGGCCAAATGGGGCCTGTGGCTCAACGCCAATATCAGGCGCAAGACCGCGCTGGCGCGCGACCGGGCCGACGAACTATTGGCGCTGGCGGAGCGCTCCGGCGACGGCGATTTGATGCTCGAAGCCCATCACTGCCGCTGGTCGACGGCATTCTTCCGCGGCGACGTCGCGGCGACCCTGAAAGACTGCCGGATCGGCATCGCGACCTATGACATTGCCCGCCATCGCCACCTTGGCCACGCCTTCGGCGGTCACGACCCCGGCGTTTGTGCGGAGGTCTGCAGCGTCATGGCGTTGCAGATGGCGGGCGACAAGACAGACGCGGTGCGCGCCGGCGCGCGCGGACTTGCCCTTGCCGAAGCGCTCGACCATCCCAACACCCTCGCTCATGCCCTGCACAATATCGCCATCGGCCACCAGTTGGCCGGCGACCGCGACGGCGTCTATGCGGCCGCGAGCCGTGCCGTGGCGCTGGCGCAGAAGTTCGGGCTGACGCAATGGCGCGCCAACAGCCTGCTGCAAACCGCTTGGGCCATTGCGGTCGGCGCCGGCATCGCCGATGCCGCGCACCTGGTCGACGCGGAAATCGTGAGCGCGACGGCCTCCGGTCCGCTGCCGCAGTATTTCATCGGCTTGGCCGCCGAGGTGCTGCTGGGCGCCGGGCGCGCCGCCGATGCGCTGGCCCATCTCGACCGCGCGATCGCCGGCATCGACGAGCCGGGGGTCGGCTTTTATGTGCCGGAAATCTACCGCTTGCGCGGCGAATGTCTGCTGACGCTCGGGCGCGGCAACAAGGACGAGGCGCGACGGGCTTTCGCGACGGCACGCGACAGCGCTCGCCGGCAAGGCGCGGTCATCTTCGCGCGCCGTGCCGAAGCATGCCTCGCCGAGGTTACGAATATTCGGAGTGGTCGCTAGATACGTTCAAGCGAGAGAGAATTCAGTGCATCGCCGAGGCCGCAGCGGCGGCCTCGGGATTTTCCATATGCGCGATCGAGTTCTTGACCGCCTTCTGCACCTTCTCGAAGGCGCGCACCTCGATCTGCCGGACGCGCTCGCGCGACACGCCGAACTCGTCGGCGAGCTCTTCGAGCGTGATCGGATCGTCGGCGAGGCGGCGCGCCTCGAAGATACGGCGCTCGCGATCGTTGAGCACCGTGAGCGCGTCGCCCAAGGCCTTATGGCGGTTGTTCGACTGCTCGGATTCGGCGAGCCGGCTCTCCTGGCTGACGCTGTCGTCGACCAGCCAATCCATCCACTCGCCGGAATCGCCGTCCTCGCGGATCGGCGCGTTGAGCGACGCATCGCCGCCGAGCCGGCGGTTCATGTCGATGACGTCCTGCTCGGTGACACCGAGTCGCTTGGCGATCAGCTTGACCTGATCGGGCCGCATGTCGCCTTCGTCGAGGGCGGAAATCTTGCTCTTCGCCTTGCGCAGGTTGAAGAACAGCTTCTTCTGGTTGGCGGTGGTGCCCATCTTAACCAGCGACCACGAGCGCAGGATGTATTCCTGGATCGCCGCCTTGATCCACCACATGGCGTAGGTCGCCAGCCGAAAGCCCTTATCGGGCTCGAAGCGCTTGACCGCCTGCATCAGCCCGACATTGCCTTCGGAGATGACTTCCGCGATCGGCAGGCCATAGCCGCGATAGCCCATGGCGATCTTGGCCACGAGCCGCAAATGGCTGGTGACGAGCCGATGCGCCGCATCGCGGTCGCCGTGCTCGCGCCAGCGTTTGGCCAGCATGAATTCTTCCTGCGGTTCCAGCATCGGGAACCGCCTGATTTCTTCCAGGTACCGGGTGAGACCGGTTTCGCCCGATAAAATGGGCAATGCAGCAGTTTGGGCCATGACAGCGCCCTCCATCTTCAAGCCCCCGCAGAGCGGCGGGCCAACGACACCGTCGCTCCCCGAGCCGACGGCGCCAGTTCCATTATCTCGCAGTTGCAGCATACACGGTCGAATCGGACCGATGGAAGTCAAGCGGCGTCACATGCGCGCGACGCAGCCGTGATCCTTTCCGATCCATGTGTGATTATGCATTGCGAGCAAATCGTTACGTTTATCCCCGACAGTCTATCCCCGGTCTCCGCCAGGGGCGGCCAGGGCAGTACGCAAACGGGCGAGTTCGGGTGGTAGTTCCGACCGGAAAGTAAGAATCTCCCCGGTGGACGGGTGTTTCACCGTCAATATATGGGCATGGAGTGCCTGCCTGCCAAGGGTGTCGAGCGCCGCCTGGGCATCCGGCGGCAAAAGGGCCGTTTTGGTGCGGAATCCGCCGCCATAGACTTGGTCGCCCATGACCGGATGGCCGATTGAGGCCAAATGGACCCGGATCTGGTGGGTCCGGCCGGTTTCCAGCCGGCAAGCCAGCAGGCCCGCCACCGGCGCTTCGGGCTTTTCCGGCTTCCCGGCCCTGCCGATCCGGCGGGGCCCGGGCTTGCCCGCGTAGCGCTCCAGCACCTGCCAACGGGTGACCGCCTCGCGGCCGCCTTGGCGGATCGCCATGCGCTCGCGGGCCTTGGGGTGACGGTCGATCGGCTTGTCGACGACACCGTGGGGGCGATCGGGCGCCCCCCAGACCAGGGCCAGATAGCTCCGCTCGAACGTCTCGTCGGTCTTGCCATGATCGGCGAATTGCGCCGCCAGCGCCTGGTGGGCGCGGTCGTTCTTCGCCACCACCATGACGCCGGTGGTGTCCTTGTCGAGGCGATGCACGATGCCGGGGCGGCGCTCGCCGCCGATGCCGGAAAGGCTATCGCCGCAATGGGCGATCAGCGCATTGACCAGGGTTCCGGTCCAGTTGCCGGTGGCGGGATGAACGACGAGGTTGCGGGGTTTGTCGATCACGACGATGTCGTCATCCTCGTAAATCACGCGGAGCGGAATGGCCTCGGCGGCGGGCTTGGCCGGCTCCGGCGGCGGCACGTTGACGGCGATCGTGGCGCCGGAATTGACCCGGTGATTGGGATCGCGGATCGTGTGGCCGTCGACCGTGACGGCGCCGGCCTCGATCAGCGCTTTGAGCCGCGACCGGGACAGTTCGGCGACTTGGCGGGCGAGCACGCGGTCAAGCCGCTCGCCGGCTTCCGGTTCGGCGACGACGAAGGATTTCTGCGTTACACTGACAGCCATGGCCCAAATATCTAATAACAACGTATCCGCTAATCCGCCCAACGCCGATGCCGAAGCCCTGGTGGCGCGGACGCGGCTGATGATGATCATATCGGCCATCACCACCCTGATCGCAATCGCTGCCGTCGTCAGCGTGATAGGCTACCGTGTTTTCAATAACGGCGGCCCCGTTGGCTTCGACGGCATCATCACCCTGCCGAAGGGCGCGCGGGTGCTCTCGACGTCGGCATCTGCCGGCCGCGTCGCGGTGCTGATCGACATCGGCGGCGCCAGCGAATTGCGGACCTTCGATATCAAGACCTTGAAGCAAACCGGCCGGCTGCAGTTCGCCACCGAGCCGTGACGGCCACGCCGGCCCGCCAACGCGCTTGCATGGCGGGGCCATCGCGTTTATTTCCAGGGCAAGCTCCCTTCGTCTAGCGGTCTAGGACGCGGCCCTCTCAAGGCTGAAACAGGGGTTCGATTCCCCTAGGGAGCGCCAGATAATAAAATCAACTACTTACCTGGCATCATGGCGACAGTCATTGGCGACACTTGACGCTCAGTCAGATTTATAGTCTTACTGCGCCACACATTAAACCTGACTGAGGAGCGTAAAATGACCATCCAAAAGAATGAGGAGCCACAGGTGACGGTTCGGTTCTCGCCGAACGTTTACGTGGGGCTTCTGGCCTATGCGGATCGGAACAAGGTAGACCCTGGCGAAGCCGTCGAGGAGATAGTGCGAAAGCGCGTCACAGATAAGAACGACGATCTTATTAGCGACGAGCGTCGTACTCAGATCGAAGAGGAAGCGAAGCTAATGGCGGTCGTTGATGCGAAGGTTGCAGGCTATCAGCAGACCGGGAAATGGGACGAACACGTAACCGGGCGCGTTTTCGGACAAATCAGGGATGAGGACATTGAGACGTATGCGCGAGCTGTCGGGTGTGATCCATTCACGTTCGGTCATCCGGAGAAGGCGCGCATCAATAAGCGCATTGGAGCACGCATTAAGCGTCTGCTGGGTGCCGACGTGATAATGACCGGCAAGCGCCGTGAAAAAGGACAACCATCCCGGACGGAAAAATCGCTGATTTTGAGCTACACGCTGCTGACCAAAGGATCACGCCCGCGTCATGCCCGTAGCAATCGAGCGTGAATTGGGGAAGTTCGTGAGAAGGACGGCCGTCGCGAGCGATTGCGACGGCCGTCAAGTATTGGTCGGGCCATGGCGGTCCGGTTCCGGCTGGTGCTAAGGTAACCTCCATCCAGTCCAGCGCGAGGGATGGGGTGCCTATTCAACGCCACAACGTAGTGCTTCCACGGGAAGATGGTGGAGTTGAAATCCATCCGCTCAAGGAATGGCTGCGCCAGCACCCCGAAATTCCAGTCGGACTCGATCCCAACGCGAGTACATCTCATCAATTGCGGGGTGCCTTGCGACGCTTGGGGTGGACCATGCAGGAAACCCCGACCGAGATTAGGTTGATCCAGCCCGGCACCGAAATTCAGGTGGTAGGCGAAGTCCTTGGACCGAATGAGACGCTCGACGATGACGACAACCAGCCAGTTTTTTCTCTTGAATACCAGTTGCGAGACTTTCTCGCATCAAATCTGAACACCATTTCAATCAATGGAAAGCGCCTTCGCCTTTTTGTGGACGCCACAGGTCGAGACGGAATTGAATTTCCCTCGGCAGTAGGCCCAATCGACATTCTGGCCGTTGATGATAAGGAAGCCTTCTTCGTATTTGAACTGAAACGGGCCAACAGCCCAGACAGGGCGATGGGCCAGTTAGCTCGATATATGGGATGGGTTCAGCAGACCATTGGCAAAGGCCGCGAAGTTTTTGGCGTCATTGTTGCAAAGTCTATCAGTGAAAATCTTCGTTACGCCGCGTCCATCGTGCCGAACGTGCATCTTTTCGAATACGAAGTGGAATTCCATCTGCGTCCCGCACATGGACTTGCGCCCAAACCCTAAGCCTTCGAATGCGTAACGATATTCTCGGGGCATTGGGTATCTTTGGCCTCTTCGCCTTCCTCGCCGCATCCTACAATCTTTTGGGAGGAAGGCCGTTCGGCGAGTCACTTCTTGCCGGCGCAACGGTCGGGGGCCTTATCCTCGCGCTCTTGTTATTGGCCCTATTGCCCGTTGCCCTAGTGAACTTTCGCCGTCGAAGGCACGCGATTGAGGCGCGCGCAAGCCAAATCGTGCGAATGCTGACGCTGATCCGCCACGCGCTCAAAACTAAATCCTACGACGAGTTTGTTGCCAACTTTTCCAACCCCGGCGATGAGCCGGACGTGCTCGATAGGCACCGTCTTGAGCACCACTTCATGATGAAAATCTCCGCATCCTGTTGGTACTCGGGAACGGCAATGTATGCTGAAAGCTCCCGTCCTTTCCTTAGCCTGCAAGGCGGCGGCGATGACTATGGTGTTTTCATTACATCCGGCACTGAGCCGGACAGCATTATGCTGGATTTCCGCGTTCCGATGGACCAGCGGGCCGGCCGCGATGCTCGCGCCATGGTGCGCTCGCTTCGCGTGAGCCAAGGCTGGAAGAGCATGACCGACATTGAACGCGAACTTGGTTTTAAACTGTCCGACTGAGGATGAAGCGTTGTCGGACGACGACACTTGGCAGAAAAGCGCACGGCCGGCACATTTGCCGGCCGTTTTTTTGCAGCGATTTCGCCAACAAGTCCCCGAAATCATTGAATAGCCGCCGTGCAAACCTAAGTGCAAAATGCACCGAACAAACGGGTTGCGTTTCTGGCTCACTTGGGCACGCGCAAATCCTGAAACGCGTCCTCCAATCGCGAAAGTGCTTCCTCGAGAATCGAGCGCGGCGTAGCAAAATTGAAGCGCAGCCATGTTTCTCCGCCTGGTCCAAACTGCTCGCCGGGGCTGGCAAAGATGCGGGCGCGCTTCTTGACTCTGTCGGCAATCTCTTTGGGCGCCAAATCGGTTCCGGAAAAATCGACCCATGCGAGATAGGTGGCGTCGAGACGCATCGAGCGTGCGCCGGGAACTGCGGCCTCAATGCGCGCATCGAATAGATCGCGGTTCTTGGCAAGATAAGGCAGCAAGTGATCGAGCCACGTTTCACCTGTCCGCCACGCCGCCTCGGTCGCGATCATGCCGAACCTGTTGTAGGAACCAAGGCCGCTCGCCGCAATGCGCGCATCAAGCTTATGCTTCAACGTGGCATTCGAGGTGAAGCACGCGCCAACGTGCGCGCCAGCCAGATTAAAGGTCTTCGTCGCGGCGACACAGGTGATCAGACGATCCGCGATCTCGGGCGCGGCCGTGATCGTCGGCGTGTGCTTCGCGCCGTCGAAAACGAGATCGCAATGGATCTCGTCGGAAACCAGGATCAAGTCATGCTCGACGCATAAGGCCGCCAGCGCGCGAAGCTCGGGGGGCGACCAGACGGTCCCGCCGGGATTGTGCGGGCTACAGAGGAAAACGACTTTCGTTCGCGGCGTCAGCTTGGCGCGTAGCGCATCAAGATCCATCGCGTAGCGCCCATCAGTCTCGACAAGCTGCGCATCGAGAATGCGTCGCTCATTGGCAACAATGATCCTGCGAAATGCGTGATAGGCTGGCGGAAAGACGACGACTTCGTCGCCGGGCGTACTGACAGCCTGAAGGATAAGACCGAGCCCGGAAACAATCCCGGGCGTTGGGCTCACCCAACGCGGATCAATCCGCAGGCCATGGCGGCGCGCCATCCAGTCCGCGAGCGCGGCCGCCCAGCTACCGGTGTCTGCGTAATAGCCGTGAACGGCGCATTGAATCTCGGCGGTGAGGGCTGACGTCACTCCTGGCGGCGCGGCGAAATCCATGTCCGCCACCCACATCGCAATCGCATCGGGCGACTCGATGCCCGAAAGGCGAGCAATACTGTCCCACTTAGATGAGTGTGTGCCGCGGCGCTCGATGATGCGGTCGAAATCGAACATGAGACTTGGGCTCCTGAAGCTTGGCATGAAAGCAATTCTACTTAATCCCTAGGGAGCGCTAGCGCGCCTCACTCATCCACCATCGCCACACACCGCGTCCATCCCGCCGACGCCGCTTCGATCTTCACCGGGAAGCAGGCGACCTTGAAGCCGAACGGCGGCAGTTGGTCGAGATTGGTGAGTTTTTCCATGTGGCAATAGCCGATCTCGCGGCCGGCTTTGTGGCCTTCCCAGATGATGCTGGCGTCGCCGGTTTCGAGGAAGCGCTTGTGGGTGAACGAAAATGGCGCGTCCCAGCTCCAGCCATCGATGCCGGTGACGCGCACGCCCTGCCGGAGCAGATAAAGTGTCGCCTCGCGGCCCATGCCGCAGCCCTTGTCGAGATAGTTCGGTGCGCCATAGAACGTCGCGGCGCCGGTGTTCACCAGCACGATGTCCAGCGGTTTTAACGTATAGCCGATGCGGTCGAGCTCGCGCTTGACGTCGTCGGCCTGGCAGACATAGCCGTCGAGTTTTTGCCGGAAGTCGAGTTTTACGCCCGACGAGAAAAACCATTCCAGCGGCACCTCGTCGATCTTTAGCGCCGGCTTGCCGCCGTCCTGGGTGCTGGCGAAATGCCAGGGCGCGTCGAGATGGGTGCCGTTGTGGGTGCTGAGTGTGATCTGCTCCATCGCCGCGCCTTCGCCATCGGGCAACTGCTCGGCCTTGAGCCCCGGAAACCAGGCCATGAACTCCTTGGCGCCGTCGTGATGGTCGAGATACTTTATGCGCGGCAGCATGCTTGGAGGATCGGACGCGATGCCGGCCTTGAGCGCAACTGAAAGATCGACGATCCGCATGGTTTGTTTCCCTCACGCTTTCATTGTTTCACGCAGCTTATAGCGAATGATCTTGCCCGATCCGGTGCGCGGAATCTCGGCGATGAATTGCACGCTGTGCGGCACCTTGTAGGCCGACAGCTTTTCCCGGCAATGGCCGAGCAAAACTTCGATCTCGATCGTATGGCCCGGCCGCGGCACCACGAACAGCGCCGGCACTTCGCCGAGATGCTCGTGCGGCACGCCGACCACGGCGCAGTCGAGCACCGGCGCAAACGTGTTCACCACTTCCTCGATCTCGGCCGGCGCAATATTCTGGCCGCCGCGGATGATCAGCTCCTTGAGCCGGCCGGTGATGGTCAGGAATCCGTTCGCGTCGCTCTTGGCCAGGTCGCCGGTGTGATACCAGCCGGCGCGCAACGCATTGCGGGTTTCTTCCGGCTTGTTGTGATAGCCGGGCATGACATTGGGCCCGCGGACGATCAACTCGCCCTCCTGGTTCGCCGCGACGTCGCGGCCATTGGCATCGACGATGCGCACTGCAAGCCCCGGCACCGGAAAGCCGCACGAGCCGAGCACGCGCTGCCCGGTGGGCCAGTTCATCGTCACCATGGTCGAAGTTTCGGTGATGCCGTAGCCGTCGAGCAACGGCACGCCTAGATGGCTTTCGAACTCGCGATTGAGCGTCGCCGGCATGATGGCGCCGGCGGAGACGCAGAGCCGGAGATTGGCAAAGCGCAGGCCCGTCTCGCCGCGCGTCGCCTGCAACAGATAGTGGAACATGGTCGGCACGCCGGGGAAGTAGGTGAACGCGCCGGTTTTGAGGAGCCGCACCGCCTCGCTGGTCGAGAACCGCTCCATGATGAAGACGCTGGCGCCGGCCGCGAGGATGCCGAGCACCGACAGATTCAACGCGAAGGAATGAAACAGCGGCAGCGGGGAGAGCACCGTGTCGCGCTCGGAAAGACCGGTGATCGGCGCCCAGCAGGCAGCGACGATCCACAACATGCCGTGCACCGTGAGCTGCACGCCCTTGGCGCGGCCGGTGGTGCCCGACGTGTAGAGAATGAACGAGGTCTCGTGCAGCGACGCGGGATCGCGCGGCTCGGATTTCGGCGGCGATGCTGCCAGCGTCTCGTAACGAAGCGACGGGGCGCTGCATTGGCCGCGATCGGTCACGATCAGCGTTTTCAAATTCGCCGCGGTTGCTTGCAGCCGTGCGAACAGACCGCCGCGCTCGGCGGTCGTGATCACCGCTTTGCAGTTGGCGTCGGTGAGTCGATAGCTGATTTCGCTTTCGGTGGAGTCATAGCTGATCGGCACGCTGACGGCGCCGGCGCGAGCAATGGCGAAGCAGGTCTCCACCCATTGCACCGAATTCGGCAACATGATCGCGACGGTGTCGCCCGGCGCGATGCCGTGGTCGGCGAGATGGCCGGCGAGCTTGCCGGTGCGCTCGAGCAGTCCGGCATAAGTCACGGACGTCTGCGCGTCGCGGTAAGCGATTTTGTCGCCGCGCGCGGCGGCGTGCCGGCGCAGCAATTCCGGAATTGGGGCGATCAGGTCGGTGTGCAGCATCGCTTCCCTCAAACCATGCTGTAGCCGCCGCTGATGCTGAGCACCTGGCCGGTGATCCAGCCGCTATGCGGCGAAGCGAGCAGCGCGACCATCGGCGCCACGTCTTCGGGCAGGCCGAGCCGGCGCAGCGGATAAAGCTTCACAAGTTTTTCGCGGTTGGCGTCGACCCACTCTTTGTCGTGCGGCGTCTCGACCAGGCCGAGCGACACGGTGTTGGCGGTGGTGCCGGAGCGGCCGAATTCGCGCGCCAGCGATTTCATCAGCGCGATGACGCCGGCGCGGGCGGCGGCGACGATCGCCAGCCCGGATTCGCCGACGCGGGAGGAATCGCCGATCACGCTGACGATACGGCCGTTCTTGCCGCCATCGAGATGCGGTGCGGCGGCGTAGCAGCAATGGATCGCGCCGTAGAGGCAGGCGTCGATCTGGCGATGCCAATCGTCCGGCTTTGTCTCCATGAAGCGCTGGCGGATGGCGAGCCCGGCATTGTTGATCAAAATATTCAGGCCGCCGAAATCTTTGACGATGTTTTCGACCATCGCCTGCACGGCGGTAAAATCTGCGACGTCGGCCTTGTAGGCTTTGGCTTTGCCGCCTTTCGCAACGATATCTTTGACGAGCGCATCCGCTTCATCACCCGAAGAGCGGTAATTGACGGCAACGCTTGCGCCTTCGGCGGCAAGGCTCAGCGCAATCTCGCTGCCGACGCCGCTGGTCGCGCCCGTCACCAAGGCGATCTTTCCCGTCAGATTGAGATCCATGTTCGCCCTTTCATGATTTGGTGCGCGCCCGCGCCGCTTCGATCAGTCGGAACAGGCGCTCCGGCGTTGCCGGAAGCTCGTTGATCTCGATGCCGAGCGGGCAGAGCGCATCGGCGACGGCGTTGGCGACCGCGGCCGGTGCGCCGATAGTGCCGCCTTCGCCCATGCCGCGAAAGCCGCCGAGCGTGGTCGGCGAAATACTTTCAAGATGCATGACTTGCATCGGCGGTATCTCGCAGGCCGAGGGGACAACATAATCGACCAGGCTCGCGGTGATGATCTGGCCCTGCTCGTCGTAGACGATTTCTTCGAAGAGCGCGGCGCCGATGCCTTGGGCGACGCCGCCGTGCACCTGGCCGTCGACGATCAGTGGATTGACCAGCCGGCCGCAATCCTCGGCCACGGCGAAACGCTCGACGCGCACTTCGTAGGTTTCCGGATCGATCTCGACCACGGCGATATGCGTCGCCGAGGTCGTGGTGCCGAACACCGGATCGTAGGTTTCGGTGGCGGCAAGCTCGCCGCGCGCGTCGGGCGGCAGCCGGCCCATTTCGGCATAGACGGCGCGCGCCACCTCGCGGAAGGTGATCGAGCGGTCGGTGCCGGCGACGAAAATTTTTCCGCCTTCCGCCACCAGATCGGCAGCGGACGCTTCGAGGAGATGTGAAGCGGCATTGAGCACTTTCTCGCGCACTTTGCCCGCCGCCAGCGTCGCCGCGCCGCCGGCCAGCACCATGCTGCGGCTGGCATAGGTCCCGGTGCCGCCGGGGACGCCGTCGCTGTCGCCGTGCAGGACGCGGATGTCCTCGAAGCGGGCGCCGAGATGTTCGGC
>DATHHM010000336.1:0-2103 GCA_035317145.1 Xanthobacteraceae bacterium
TGCCCAGCGCTTCGGTATAGCCGAGCGGCCCCATCGAGAGCGCCACCCGCGCCGCGGCAATCGCGGTTGCCGGCGCGCCGACGGCCGGCTGGCCGACCTCCATATGGATGATGCGGCGGCCTTGCGCCTCGAGCCGCGCCGCGGCGGCCATGACGTCCATCACCATGAACGGCGGCACGGCGCTGCGGGCTGATGGCTGCAAGAGGCGTTGTGCCTTATCGAGCATAAATTCGCCTTTACGTTCCGGATTTTGGCCGGCTCGACACCGCCCCGCTGCTGCCGTATTCAGCGGCTTTCGTGGCGTTTGGCTTCGGCGCGGCGGCCGTGTCGGCCTTGTATTGACCGTTACCGGCGTCCATAGCTCGGGTCCCAACAGAGGGACCAAAACTGTCCCAAATGAATCCTGCAAAATCTCCTAGCAAGGTGCGTCCGGTGAAGCCAGCGTCCCGCGCCATTGCGTTTGTCACCGCTGCGGCGGTCGCGCTGGCTTCGGTCCCGGCGCGCGCCCAGAACGGCTCCAATGCCGGCATCCCGATGATTCGCGATGCCGAGATCGAGCAATTGCTGCGCGAATACGTATCGCCGATCCTCAAGGTCGCGGGCTTGAGCAATCAGGGCATCCAGGTCGTCATCATCAACGACAAGTCGTTCAACGCCTTCGTCATGGATGCGCATCACATCTTCGTCAATGCCGGCGCGCTGATGGAGGCGACGACACCCAATCAACTGATCGGCGTGTTCTCGCACGAGACCGGCCATATCGTCGGCGGACACTTGTCGAAGATGCGCCAGGAACTCGCCAACGCGCAGACCGCCGCGATCATCGCGATGCTGCTCGGCGTCGGTGCGGTGGCGGCAGGTGCGCGCTCGAACAATGCCGATATGGCCAATATCGGCGGCGCGATCATTGCCGGCCCGCAGGCCTATTTGCAGAACACGCTGCTTTCCTACCAGCGCGGCCAGGAGGAATCGGCCGACCGCGCCGGCGTGCGCTTTTTGACCATGACCGGCCAATCGGCCAAGGGCATGTACGACACCTTCAAGCGCTTCGCCGACGAGTCGTTGTTCTCGGCGCATTCCATAGATCCCTATGCGCAGAACCATCCGATGCCCGCCGAGCGCATGGCCGCGCTCGCCGAACTGGTGAAGACGCCGTACTGGGACAAGAAGGATTCGCCCGAACTGCAATTCCGCCACGACATGATGCGGGCGAAGATGTATGGCTTCACCGACAGGCCCGACGCGGTGCTGCGGCGCTATCCGTCGACCGACAACAGCATGCCAGCCCGCTACGCGCGCGCCATCTCGGCCTATCGGTTCGGCGATATGCACGACGCGGCCGCGCAGATCGATGCCCTGATCGCGTCGGCGCCGAACAATCCCTATTTTCACGAGCTCAAAGGCCAGGCGCTGCTCGAAGGCGGGCATCCGGCGGCAGCGATCGCGCCGTTGCGCCACGCCGTGCAGCTTGCGCCCGATCCCGCGCTGATCCAGGTCACGCTGGCGCAGGCGCTGATCGCCACCAACGACGCCAAACAGGTCGAGGAAGCCATTCCGCTGTTGCGCTCAGCGCTGACCAAGGAGCCCGAGGCGGCCGACGCCTATCTGCAGCTGGCGATGGCCTACGGCCACAAGGGTGATCTGGCCGACGCCGATCTGGCTTCGGCGCAGGCCGCCTTCGCCCGCGGCGACAACAAGACGGCGCGGCAGCTCGCCGCCCGGGCCAAGGAGCGTTTTCCCATCGGATCGCCCGGCTGGGTGCGCGCCGATGACATAGTTGCTTTCAACAAGAACCTCAGTCAAAACCCGCTTAGAAAATGATCACCGGAAGGACGACCCCATGAACAACGTTTTTGCAACGAGCGCGCGCCCGGCCCTGTTCGCGTCGTTGCTCGCGGCGACGATGCTGCTGGCGCCTGCCGCCGCCTCGGCGCAATCGTTCTCCGACGACCAGAAGCAAGCCATCGAGGGCATCATCAAGGATTACCTGCTCAAGCACCCCGAGGTGCTTCAAGACGCCATGAGCGCATTGGAAAAGAAGCAGCAGGAAGCCGACGCCGAAAAGGCGCGCTCGACGATCAAGGACAACAACGCCACCCTGTT
>DATHHM010000337.1:0-19357 GCA_035317145.1 Xanthobacteraceae bacterium
GTCGAAGAAGTGTCGGTGCCGACGCACGCTCAGGGTTTCCCGGTATGGGCGGCAATCCGCGGCGACGCCGCTTGCGTAACGCTGCTCGAAATGAACGGCGCCGGCATCAATCACGAAGGTCTCTACGTCCTGAGCCTGATCGACAAAGCCATGGCTTGGCGCAGCCGTGCCGACGATTTCGCCGACACCATCAAGATCGCGTCGATCTTCAGCAAATACACGGTGCAGCGCTACGGCGGCCGCTATTACGGCAAGGCGCAGAACATCAGGCGGCGGTTGCGCGCGGCCTACGACGCGGCGCTTGCAGTGCATGATCTTTTGCTGCTGCCGACGACGCCGATGAAGGCGACGCCGATACCACCAAAAGGCGCGACGCCGCAGGAGATCACGCGGCGCAGCTGGGAGGCGACCGGCAACACCTGTCCGTTCAACGTCACCGGCCATCCCGCCATCAGCCTGCCGTGCGGCATGGAGGATGATCGACCCATCGGCATGATGCTGGTCGGACGCGCCTATGACGAGGCCACGATCTATCGCGCCGCCGCGGCGTTCGAGCGCTCAGGTGACTGGACCAGATTCTAACTCAGCTTGATGTTGGCGAACTTGACGACCTTCGCCCACTTTTCTGTTTCGTCGGCGAGGAATTTGCCGAATTCGGCCGCCGGCGCCGAAGACGTTATCGATCCCAATCGAGTGACAACGACGCGAACGTCACTTCTGTGTAGCGAGGGCGCGATCCATGCACGCCTGATAGCCAAGGTGCGAGCCGCCGCACACCATGTTGCCCCAATGGCTGCCGCCGACGCACCAGACACCGGTTCGGGTGTTGCAATGGCCGCCAGCCTGCATGGCGCATTGCGCCTGGATGCTGGTGCAGGTCCCCTTCGCGGCGGCCGCCGCTCCCGGCGCACCAACACAATATGCAACGGTTGCAAATACAAATATGCAAGCAATTCGCATCATGGCGAAGCCCCCCATTTGGATTTTCGAATCTTCCTCCGCTGCAACGGATCGGCGCCCGAACTGCCCAACGCGACTACGGACGCCGGCTTAGCTTAATTCACGGATCATTTGATCGCCAGCGGGTTCGTCGGCGAGCCCACAGCTCCGGTAATGGGTATAGCCGGCGCGACGAACATGAACTCGTAGACGCCGTCGGCGGCGCAATCCTCGGCGAGGTCTTTGAGATAAAAAATCTCGCCCATGGTCATGCCCATGATCGGGATGGTGATCCAGTGCCACGGCTGGTTGATGCCGCCTTCGGTGTTGTTCGGCCGCACCTCGCAGCCCCAGGTGTCGCTGGCCAGCGCGGCGAGCTCGGTCTTGGCGACGAACTCGAGCGTCTCGAAGGCAAAGCCCGGTGCGTCGCCGCCCGGATAGCCGTCCCAGCTGCCGGCCTTGAGACAGCGCTCCATCTGCCCGGTGCGCACGATGATGTAGTCGCCGCGCTTCAATGCGATTTTTTGCTTCTTCGCGGCGATGTCGAGATCTTCGCAGGTGATGCCGTAGCCGTCGTCGAGGCAGTCCTTGCCGAGCGCGCGCGCCACGTCGAGGAACACGCCGCGGCCGACCATCTTGGCCTTGGTTTTCTCAATGCCGCACTTTTGCGCGCCGAACGACGACACTTCGCGGCAGTCGTAGCCGTTCCACATATTGTTCTCATAGAACACATGGCCCAGCCCGTCCCATTGCGTGCCGCATTGCAGCGGCATCACCACCATGTCGTCGGCGGCGCGGATGCCGCGCTTGTCGAGCACGCCCGAATAGGCGTCGGTGCCGGTGCGCAGCATGGTGTGCAGCGGATTGATGCGGCCGAGCACCGGATAATTGGTCTTGCCGCCTTGCGGGCCGTTGTTGTCGAAATTGAGCGCCAGCGAGATCACCTTGCCTTTTTTCACCAGCTGCGCGGCGGCGACGATGTCCTCCGGCGAGGTGTAATTGAGCGTGCCGATCTCGTCGTCGGGACCCCATTTGCCCCAGTTCTTGTATTTCTCCGCGGCTTGGCGGAGGTCATCTCGCGTTACTTTGCGCCCGGCCATTGGCTGTCCTTTTCTTGCCCTTGCTGATCGATGAAAACACTGCGTCGCGCACGCTCCCCGGAGCGGGCGGGGGATGATAGCATCGCCCATAATCCTAGGGAGGACGGAATGACAATAATAAAAGTCGGCGCACGTCTCGCCGCTTTATGCGCGGGCCTCATGGTGGCGGGCGCGGTCTGGGCCGCGGATACCTATCCGGACCACAAAATACGCATGATCGTACCGTTCTCGGCCGGCGGGCCGACCGATGTGATTGGGCGTCTGGTGGCGGAGCGGCTGTCTGAAGTGCTCGGCCAGCAAGTCTATGTGGAGAATTTGCCCGGCGCCGGCGGCAATCTCGGCGTCGAGACGGCCAAGCGCGCCGCCCCGGACGGCTATACGATTTTGGTCGTCAGTACCGGCTTCATCATCAATCCGAGCATGTACACGACCATCGGTTACGATCCGCTCAAGGATTTTGTGCCGATCTCGCTGGTCGCGGCATCGCCCAACGTGATCACCGTGCACCCTTCCGTGCCGGCGAAAAACCTCAAAGAACTGATCGATTTCATCAAGGCCAATCCGGACAAATTGAGCTACGCCCAACCTTCGACCGGCTCGACCCCGCATCTTGTCGCCGAGCAGATGAAGCAAACTTACGGGCTCGACATGGTGATGGTGCCGTTCAACGGCGCGCCGCTCGCCATCAATTCCACCTTGGGCAATCACACGCCGATGGCGTTCACGGCGCTGCCGCCGGCGATCGGCGCCGTCAAGGACGGCAGCCTGCGCGGCATCGCGATCCTATCCAAACAGCGCGTCGCGGCGCTGCCGGATCTGCCGACCAACGTCGAGCAAGGTGTGCCGGGCCTCGAGAGCGACACCCTGACCGGCATTCTGGCGCCAGCCGGCACGCCGCAAGCGATCGTCGACAGATGGCACGATGCCATCGCCAAGATGGCGGCCGACCCTGAGGTAAAGAAGAAACTCGACACGCTGGGCTTCGTCCCCGTCGCCAACACGCCGGCCGAATTCACCGAACGCATCAAGACCGAAGCCGCGCGCTGGGGCAAAGTGGTGAAGGCGGCGGGGATTCATATGGACTAGCGCTTAGGTCAGCCCTGTGATCTCTGCCGGCTCGATCCACGGATACCGCTGCAAAATGCCGCGTGAGGGGAGTGCATTTGCACGGCGTTTGGGTGCGTGCCTTCCATCGCCCCCTATCAGTATTTGGGAAATCTCAATTCGCCTATCGTGGTTGTCGTCGTGTCGACATGCTCCCTTATGAAGGGAGGCTTGAAAAAAATCTTTCGCAAAGTCTCGAAAATAATTCCATAGGCACTGTAATCGTCGCATTCAGCACACAGCTCCTTATAGATCTTGGCTGGCAAACTATCATCGGTATGTTGCCTGGACGTGATCACATAGTCGTTTCTTCCCGAAATGCTGGAATAGGACAGGATCTCTATGAGCTTGCGTCTCTCTTCATTACCGTTTTGATCTCTGCCGACTACACATTCCTGGTGAAACACATCATACAAATGATTCTCGAATTCCTCCGCGAGGGAGGCACCGTCGCGCGTCGCCTTGAAGCGGACTGAAATCGTGCAACGGAATTGTCTCGGAAACAATAGCGCCGTATCGATGGCGAGCGGTGTATAGGAGGTCTCGCTTCTGACGACGAGCGTGTCTTCGAAGATACTCTTCCTCAAGGTGATGATATCGTCGAATCGGTCTCTGACAGCTTCGCATCTCTTGGCGTATTGATCGAACCTGTCAAAATCGCCGGAAATCTCCCTGACCTTGTGGTCGAGCGTTCCAAACAGGATGAGAAAGATGTCACCCCACCCGTCGGTGAGCAAGCCGATATCCGATGTCGGATTAAAAAATCGGTACGGTGACGACAGCTCATCATGGAAGGATTTCATTACGAGATCCTCGGCCAAGAGTCGTTCGACAAAGGTAAGTCGCGCTGAACGCTGAACTAGCAAGATGCTGATCGTGGCCAGAGGGATTTGCAATTTGCCGGGCGTATGTTCTGCGCCGTTGCTTTTTGGTTGATCCGTTTTGCCCGCGGCCGGCGGACTGGCCTTCTCGTCATTCTGTTGGTCGGCTTTGAGGAATATATGACGAAAGGCAGACTCCATCGTTGGATGATCTTTTGCCAACTCGATCTTGTCGCCAACGGTCGCAGCCGCAAACGGCAGGCCAATTTGTTGGCGGCGAAAATACGGCATTGACGGGGCGTATTGCTTAAATCGCGCGGTGTTCTTCGCCGGCTCAATTATCAATCGATCAAACCGTCCCAGAAGGGGCGTTCCGAGGCGTGTAGTTCCGACCGGAGCCATGCCATTTTCGGTTTTGGGACGCACTCCGCGCTGATCCCAGGGAATCCAGTTCAGATCTCTGCCTGGGGTGAAATTATTCTCGGCCAAATGGCCTGGGTATCTATCGACGTCGCCGCCGTTTTCCCTCGCTCGCGACGACATGTGGACATGGTAAAGTTGCGAAAATCGATCGACTCTGAGAGAGCGAGTAGGGATCAGGCCATCAAGCGTGGCGGAGTTCGGACCGTCGCAATGCTTGCGCGGCTGGATCGGGACGTTGAGATATTGGGCGAAGACTGCGTCCCATTCACGGTCGTCACCTCTCGCATGATGCCTGGTTGCACATCCTCCCGGCCGGGTTTCGGGACGGATATCGAGGTAGTGCGCGACGCGAATCAGCTCGACGATAATTCGTCCGAATCGGACAGATTGCCGTCGCGCTTCACTATCCGGAATCTCCGGATTGATAGGTCGCTTCACGTCTTGTGCAGGCTTGCAGAGCAGGGCCACGTTCCCGGAATTCTTCTCTTTGTCGAGGAGATGCCTCAGCGTCCTGCAAATTTCCTTTCCCGCATTATTCATGTGCGCCGATGCCAGGAAGTCGAAGAAATGTATCAACATTTCTTCGTCGCCATACTTCCTCAAGATCTCCACGGTGCGGCGGTCGTCGGTCGGATAGTGCCTGATTATGGCTTGCGAGCCTATAATGCCGATGTGATCCGACGATTGAAGCTTCTCCTTACGCCACTTTTCGATCAGCGTATCATAGCATGGGCGTACCTCGTCGTCGCGCCGATCTGCCGGCTCCGTCCCACCGCGGCCGTGGAGGATGGAGCGCAGCAACGCGTCCATGGTCGCCAGCAACTGGTCGTCGGACTTCGGCAGTGCGGCTATCGCCTCTTGAATGGAGGTGAGCCATCGATTCATGCCCTTAAGCCGGCCGATCGAGGGACGCTCGTACCAGACCGCGTATTCAAGGGCGAATTCATATAGATCTCGGCCCAGCCAGTTGAATTCGTGGATGCACGCGATCCACTTGTCGTAGGGCAGCGGAGCCGCCAGAGCCCTGGAATTCTTGTCGAGCGGAGCACCGAGAAAATCGCGGGCTGTCAGCCATGCCGTCTGCCAGGGAATGTCGATGAGGTGATTGAAGAGCTCAAGTTCCGGTCGGCGGCTTAGGCTTATTTGATCGAGCTTCCGCGCGTCCAAATAGAGCTCGCGGAAGAACCTCAGTATGTCCTGGAACGTCACACACTGCAGTGGAGGCTTCCAGTCGTTGAGTGCGCGCCCGAGCATGCGCGGAACCTCGACCAATCGGTCTAGCCACGCTCCGACGCAGTGCTCCACGATACTTCGAGGAAGCCGAGTAAGATATCGATTGAAACCCGGAGCGTTCCAGTTCCGCATGCTTTCGGATTCTGAACTCTCAATGCGCCGGCGCTGCCACCTTGAGGTGGTTTCCACCAGCGAAGCTTCCTTCACCAGGTCTTTGATCACATTGGTCATCTCGAGCCACGACAGCCAATCCTCTTTTTGTTCGCCGTCCATCCAATGTGACAGGTGGCGTTGAATGGCACCGATAACCCCGTCCATACCCGCGTGAATCGATGCTTCCAACGCGTCAGCGGGCCGGTTCATCTGTAAACGGAGTGCGTTCGAGAAGGCCAATGTCGCCGACAACCTGACGGTCCATTCCGGCCGACGATCGCGGATGAACGTAATATACTCCTTGCCGAGTTCGCCTATGTCGCGGGCTACGTCGCCATCCGGAGGTGCGGCGACCAGGAGTTCGCCGCCAACGCAAAGCAGCTCGAGAAAATTCGCAAAGAGATACGATGTCCGATGAACCGCGATTCCGACCAGATCGCAGGCTATCTCTCGTAAAAGGCCTTCGCGTGTACGCGCGGAAAACGGGAAGTAAGTAAATCGCTTGGAGTAGAGTTCGAAAACATACGATATCTGGCGGAGCAATTGACTCAGCGAATCGTTCATGCCGTCAAGCGTACGCGGCTCTGTCAGCTCTTCATGTTGGCTCTTCAAAAATAGATGCGCGATTTCATGAGCGATAATCGGTTGCAAGTCGGGCCGTTCCGGCATCCAGAACGACGACTGCACGAATCCGGCGCCCATTTGGCGCTGCTCGCTCTCTCCGGGAAGGGCGTTGTTCCAAAATTTCTCATATCGATAAGTGGATGTATAATTCCGGGTATAACGATGAACAATAAATTCGAGGCTCGTTCTATCAAGTGTTGTCTGATCGATTCCTGTTACTGCCTCAAAGAAGTTTCTGACGTCGCGTTCAATGAAGCGGCAGTTGTCGGCGAGGTCCGTTGTATAGATTCCCTGGTCACGCCTACGACGTACCGTCGGCGGCGGATCTCGCTCGATGGATAAGTTCAGGATCTCTTGGACCGTCGATAGGATATCGCGAAAAGCGTCCAGCCGCTGGTGGACGCTGTGGAACACAGCGCGGCGAACAATGAGAAATTTTGCAAGAGCGTCCTCTCCCTCGGACTCCCCAGCTTTGCCAACAGGTACAGCGAATGTCTCCAGCGCTCGATATGCTAAGACCAACTTGTCTCTGAGAATGTCGCGTTTGAGGAGTTGCAGGTAGCGTAGAGATTCGTAAAGTCGATCCTCATTTGCCGAGAAGAGGTTTCGTTCACTTATTTTTTTTCTTTCTTTTTCAAGATAAGTGGCGCAATTTCTATGAGCGCCAATATCCGCCCAATCCGCAAAGACCTTGCAGTCGTCACGCTCGCACAATCTCTCGAAAAACGTCGGCGCATCGGGAGTTGGAGGGTATTCCGGGCACCAAAACGCCGCCAACATGGTGCAAGCAACCGAGCACGGCGGCAGGCGCGGCGATCTGAGCGCGTTAAACCAATCTTCGGGGTTACTCGGCTTTTCGCCTTCTTTAGCTATTGATTTGGAATATCGCCCCCAAAGATAGTGATCCTCGTATTGCAACGGTCCATAGAGTGTCTCGACGCGCAACTGGCTTGCGATGGTCTCCTGGACGTGGCGAATTTCGAGGATCAGTGTGTCGATCCTCTCGAACGTGTCGAGCCAACAAAGAAAAGCGAGGGATCTGGTCGAATATCCGCCATTTTGCATGCCGTTCCTCCCCAATCAGTCAAGCCTCTTGAGGGCTTGTTCACACTAAACTGTGCATGAAGCTCGCATAGAGTTCGGCCAGCCCGAACATGACGGTTCCGATAGCGAAAGGTATCCAGTGATTTTCCATTGCGGCGATGAGATCGGGGACGATCGCCATTTGCTCATCCGCATAGCGCGTCATGGATTGCGGAAAAATTCGACCGTCGAAATAATTATGAAAGATCGCAGCAAAGTCCTGTCTGAGTGCGGATAATAAATACAATGATCCCTGGCAAAGCCAAACGACAATGCACGCCATGAAGGGGAAGCGAGGCAGTGAATTCTCCGGATTAGAAAAGTTAGAAAAGTATGACAAAACTGGATACAATAAAAAAGTGATCAGGCACAGAAGATAGCCGAAGCCAATCGGGCTGAAGTAGCTCAGTAGGAATCTTATTTGAATACTTGGAATCGCCGGACTGTTTTGTGTATCCGATACGAAACTGGTGACTGCGGCAAAGGCGGAGAACGCATGAAGACAACTGTCCTCTTTGCGCAAGGTAAGAGCCTCCAGCTTCGCCGCGTTGGTGTCGGCTTTCGGCGAAAATAAAAGGAGATTGAGCAAGAAGCGCCAAGCAGTTTTGAAGGGGCGCTGCCACGTGCGCGCTTCTTCGTTTTTTGGAGAGAGGAAATAGACCAACAGGCGCCAGGTAATCTTGTAATGACGCTGCCACTCTCGTTCGGGCTTTTCTATTGCCGGCAGCCACGCGACATACTTCTTCCTTAAATCTCCAGGGCATCGGTTGAGAAGAACTTTGATTTTTGATGCGGGCTGGGAATTCAGTCGCGCTAAAATTTGAACGTTGAAATATATCGCTATGCAAACAAAAGCCGGCAGCGCCAAAATATAAGTGAGCCAACCCAGGAGGGGGGAGGCGCTGTCATAATATACTGCGGCTTGAACCACAAAAGACAATGCGATCCACTGCCATACGCACTGGCACAGCAGATTGCGAAAGACCGTATGAGGGACCAGGTTGTACTGTGCGTAACCGGGGTCGTGTTTTTGCGCACGACCTAGGCCATCTCTAACAAGCCACGCTACGAATGGGGGAGCTTCGAAGGACCTTGGGGACATTCTGGAGGGCTTAACTCAATCTCAGGATTAATTACCCAGAAGTACACCCTATAATAGCGCAAGAATCAACCAGGACGAGGTGTCGCGGGTCTTTGTATCCAAGGATAACTGCTGTGCCCGCTGCCGTCCGTTTCCGTGTCCTGGGGAAAAGCCTTTCGATAACGGCCAATGCCGGCCTCTCGCCGGCCATGCTCAAGCGCGACTTTCATATCCAATCCTAGTTTTTCTACGTCGCGGCGCTGGTTGGTAAAATTCCTTTCAAGTGGCTCTACGGCTGACCACAACGAGGCCATTTGCCGACCTTGGTTTTCGAAACGTCTTTCCATGTCAGTTTTGAGTTCTTTTAGCTCCTCCCGAATCATGTTCTGCAGTTTCAACATCTGCTCGAAGCGGTCATCTTCCACCGAATGTTCCTTTCGTGCCGATCAGTCTGCAGTGCCATTGTAGCGGACCAGAGCCCGAACATTGGCGGCAAAGGCTGCAAGAATAAGTGGCAGGGTTAACGCTGTCCTTGTCCCGGCGACAAAACGCAACTTCCAATAATCACCTGAAACTCCGCTGAAGGGAACTTATTCCCGCGGGCTTATACTGATCTTGCCCCGCGATGGGTGTGCACGCCTAGCTGCCTCTTTTGTGCCATATTCGCGTTAGGCGGGCAACGGCCGACTTCCCCCAGCTAACATTTTAGGTTGTGTTTTCAGAAGGTTAGCCTAATGCACGTTGGTGAAAGCCCGACACCGCTTGATTGCCCAGGGCTGCAATAGGCGCTGAATCGTTGTTCTCGGTCCAAACACGACCGTTGCGACGCGGCGTTGCGACCGCAGCGGCCGCAGCGGCCGTCGGCACAGCCGCGCTCGGCATCGCGGACCGGAAAGCGAGCAGGGCCGGCGCCTCTGTGATCACAAAGCGCCGCCGCTACGTTCCGCGCCGGCATCAGCTCGGCGCCGGAAGGGACGATACGCTTCTCGATCTCATCGTCACTCGCGAGTTCATATCCGGCGCGCTGGAAAGAAGCGCTCGGGGGCGCCTTTCGACCAAGCCGGTCTCTTTCTTTATTTCGGGCGCGAACCCGGTCGCAGCCGAAGCCGCGCTCGTTTATAGACGCGGCGACGCCTGTCATGCGAAGCTCCGTCAGGCAAGACTCATGCGCATTACCGACATCCGCGAAACCGCGGTCCCGCTGAACTCGACGCTCGCCAATTCGAGCATCGATTTTTCCGAAATGACGACGTCGGTGGTCGCCGTCATCACCGATGTTATACGCGACGGCAAGCCGGTCTGCGGCTTCGCCTTCAATTCCACCGGGCGCTATGCCTGCGGCGCGCAAATGCGGGCGCGCTTCATTCCACGCGTGCTCAAGGCCGATCCGAAGACGTTGCTCGACGAGGCGGGCGATAATTTCGCGCCGGAAAAGATTCTCGGCGTCATGATGCAGAACGAAAAGTCCGGCGGCCACAGCGAGCGCTCGGTCGGTATCGGCACCATTGAGGTCGCGGTCTGGGACGCCGTCGCCAAGATCGCGGGCAAACCGCTGCATCGGGTGCTGGCCGAGCGTTACAACGGCGGAAAAGTTGCCGACAAAGTTTTTTGCTACGTCGGCGGCGGCTGGTATGCGCCCGGAAAAACCACCAAGGATTTGACGGACGAGATGCAGCGCCATCTCGATGCCGGCTACACCATGGTGAAGATGAAAGTCGGCGGCATGAAGCTCGCCGACGATCTGTCTCGCGTTGAAGCGGTCAAATCGATCCTGCCGCGCGGCGGCCAGCTTGCGGTCGATGCCAATTCGAAATTCGGCCGTGATGAGGCGCTGGCTTATGCGCGCGGCCTCGCGCCGTTCGGACTGCGCTGGTTCGAGGAGCCGTGCGATCCGCTGGATTTTGCGCTGCTTGCCGAGATCGCCGATGCCTATGACGCGCCGCTCTCCACCGGCGAGAATTTGTTTTCGACGCAAGACGTGGAGAACTTGGTGCGGTTCGGCGGTCTGAAAGCGCAGCGCGATGACGTCATCCAGATCGACCCGCCGCAGGCTTACGGCATCGTGCAATATGCCCGCACGCTCGACATGCTGGCGCGGCATCAATGGCCGCGGCGGCTGTTGTTCCCGCACGGCGGCAACCAGATGTCGCTCGCCATCGCCGCCGGCTTCGGCCTCGGTGGCGCCGAATCCTATCCCGGCGTGTTCGGCGATTTCGGCGGCTTCGCCGACGCCGCCGAGCTGAAAGACGGCTATCTGACGCTGAGTGATCGCCCCGGCATCGGCTTCGAAGGCCAGGCGCGGCTCTATCGGATCATGTCGGAGCTTGCCGCCTAACTTCCCTCCCCCCTTGTGGGGGAGGGCAGGGTGGGGGGTCGGGAGGCGGTGCTTAAATGAAGACGGGCGCTCGGTCGTGCGTCTGCTCATGCGCACGACCTCCCGACCCCCACCCCTGCCCCTCCCCACAAGGGGGAGGGGTTACTGCAATAATCCCGCCGCTCGATAAGCCGCGATCGCGCCGGGATGAAGCGTCACACCGCCGAATTCCAATGCGCGGGCGCCTTCCGACCGTAGCGGCGTGAACAGATCACCGATCCCGTCAAACAACGCATTCAATCGCGGCAGCTCGTCGCGGGCGGCGAAGATCGCGGCGGCGACTTCTTTCACTTTATCCTCGACAACGCGCGCGTGCGTAACCAGCACGTTGACGACGGCGGCCTGCGCCACGTCGGCATCGAGGCCGCGGATCGCGCCTTTGCGCATCACCGTGCGGCGATAGAACGGCACGGCGCGCAACACGGTATCGAGATCGGCCGCCGCATAGGGCAGCACGCGCAACAAAACCCGTGCGGCGAGCGCTGTCATCACCTTGTTGGGGATCGGGCATTGCAGTTGCACGTCGGCCTCACCGCGCGCGAGCGCATCGGCGCCGGTGGCGAAGTCGAGGAACACCGGCGTGACGTCGGAGAAAGTCAGGCCGAGCGCGCCGAGGATCACGCGGGCGTGCTGGGCCATGCCGCTTTGTTGCGGGCCGACCACGAGGCGCCGGCCGCGCAGATCGGTCACGGTGCGCAGATTCGAATCGGCGCGGGCGATGAAGAACAGCGGACCGGCGTTCATCGGCGCCACCATGCGCAAATCGATTTTCTGCGTGAACGGCGCCTCGCCGTTCCTGGCGCGGCCGATCCAGTTCGACGCCATGAAGCCGAAGTCGATATCGTTTGCCGCGAGCCGGTTGGCGTTCTCGACGCTGGCATGGGCAGACGTGCTGACCTCGACCGGCGCCAGCGCCGGCACGCGGTCGAGCACCGTCTTGAGGGCAAAACCCTGACTCAAAAACGTACTGTCAGGCTCCGCCGTGCCGATGCGCACGCCCGTCATGTCATTCGCCCGTGATGCCTTTGTCGCGGATCACCTTGCCCCAGCGGGCGATCTCGGCGCGCAAATATTGATCGAACTCCTGCGGGCTGCTCGGCGCCGGCGTGGTGCCGGCATTGTGCAGCCGTGTGCGCACCTCGGGATCGTTCACGGCCGCGACCAGCGCGGCATTGAGCTTGGCGATGATCGGCGCCGGCGTGCCGGCCGGCGCCAGCACGGCGTCCCAGTTGTCGCCAACCACGTCGGCAAAGCCCTGTTCGACGAAGGTGGGCACGTCCGGAAAAATATCGGAGCGCTCCGACGAGGTCGCGGCCAGCGCTTTCAGCTTGCCGGCTTTCACCTGCGCCATGATGGTCGGCACGTCGCCGAACAGGCCGTCGAGATGGCCGGCCAGCATGTCCGTCAGCGCCGGCGCCGCGCCGCGATACGGCACGCCTTGCAGCTTGATGCCGGCGGCGTCCTCGAACAATTGCCGGCCGAGATCGGAAATCGCGCCGCGGCCGGTGATGCCGATGGTGATGCTGTTGGGCTTGCGCTTTGCCAGCTCGACGAGGTCGCGCGCCGAATTGACCTTCATGTCGGCGTTGACGACCAGGATGGTGGAATTCACCGCGGCCTTGCCGACCGCGACAAAATCCTTCAGCGGATCGTAGGGCAGGTCGGGGCGCAGCGCCGGATTGATCGCCACCGCGCCGACCGTGGTGAAGAACAGCGTGTAGCCGTCCGGGTCGGACCGCGCCACGTATTCGGCGCCGATGGCGCCGTTGGCGCCCGGCTTGTTCTCGATGGCGATCGGCTGGCCGAGAACCCGTTGCATCTTGTCGGCGATGATGCGCGCGGTGAAATCGGCGGTGCCGCCGGGGGCGAACGCCACGATCATATGCACGGGACGCGTCGGAAAATCCTCGGCGAAGCCGATGCCGGAGCAGCACGTCGCGGCGATGACGAACGACGCGATGCGAAGGAGAATGGTGGCGAAATTCAACCGCATGGAGAGAAGTGTACGTTTGTGCGTTCCCGCGTGACGGGAAAGCAAGGGCGGCCGGAGGTTAGCAATTTGCCGGTTAGCCGGACAGGCGCTCGATTGCCGCGCCACAGCGGCCGAGCTTGTCTTCCAGCCGCTCAAAACCGCGATCGAGGTGATAGACGCGGTTGACGATGGTCTCGCCTTCGGCGGCGAGCGCCGCGATCACCAGCGACACCGAGGCGCGCAGATCGGTCGCCATCACCGGCGCGCCTTTGAGCGACTCGACGCCTTCGATGGTCGCACGTTCGCCATCGAGGTGGATGCGCGCGCCGAGCCGCGCCAGCTCCTGCACGTGCATGAAGCGGTTCTCGAACACCGTCTCGACGATATGCGAGGTGCCGCGCGCGCGCGTCATCAGCGCCATGAGCTGGGCCTGCAGGTCGGTCGGAAATTCCGGAAACGGCGCCGTCGTCACTTCGACAGGCGCAAGGCTGCCGCCGTTGCGGGCGATGCGGATGCCCTGATTGGTCGGCGTGACGGTGACGCCGGTGCGCGCGACCACGTCGAGCGCAGCCTGCAACAGCTCCGGGCGCGCGTTCTGCAACAGAATATCGCCGCCGGCCATGGCGACCGCCATCGCATAGGTGCCGGTCTCGATGCGGTCGGGCAGCACGGCATGGCGCGCGCCGTGCAGCTTTGTCACGCCTTCGACCGTGATGCGGCTCGTGCCGGCGCCGGAAATGCGCGCGCCCATCTTGTTGAGGCAATCGGCAACGTCGCCGATCTCGGGCTCGCGCGCCGCATTCTCGATCACGGTGGTGCCGTTGGCGAGCGACGCCGCCATGATCGCGGTATGGGTGCCGCCGACGGTGACTTTGGGGAATACGATCTCGCCGCCCTTGAGCCCGTGCGGCGCCTTCACCACCACGTAGCCGCCGTCGATCTCGACTTTGGCGCCGAGCTGCTCCATCGCCATGATCAACAGATCCACCGGCCGCGTGCCGATGGCGCAGCCGCCGGGCAGCGACACCTTGGCCTCGCCCATGCGCGCCACCAGCGGCGCCAGCACCCAGAAACTGGCGCGCATTTTGGAGACGAGCTCGTAGGGCGCCGTGGTGTCGACGATGCGCGACGCGGAAATGTGCAGCGTCAGGCCGTGATCGGCGGTTTCGCCGGGGCGCTTGCCGCTGGTCATGATGTCGACGCCGTGATTGCCGAGGATGCGCTCAAGCAGGCCGACGTCGGCGAGGCGCGGCACGTTGTCGAGGATCAAGGTCTCCTCGGTGAGAAGGCTTGCGATCATCAGCGGCAGCGTGGCGTTCTTGGCGCCCGAGATCGGGATGGTGCCGTGGAGCGGCCGGCCGCCGATGATACGAATACGATCCATTTTTCAGCCCCCGCGGCCCGTTGCGGGCCCACCCGATCCGCCGCCCACTTTCCCGCCCGGATTGCGGCGAAAGTCGGGAGCGGTTCCGATATCGGCGTCGGCGGCCGCCACGTCCTCGGCCTTGCGGCCGCGCGCTTGCTCCTTGCGCCGCTTGAGGTTTTCCCGCAAGCGCGCCGCCAGCCGCGCGCTCCGCGCCGCCCATTTCTCGGCTTTGCCGGGGTTGATCATGGCGGCAAAGTCAAAGCACGCCGCCTGCGGCGCCGCAACCACGCGCAGGGCCGGCGCGCTTGCGCGAATTTCCCTCATATGGCAATGATCGCGGCGTTTTTCGCCAGTTCATTTCCGGCGGCTGCTGCCGTAGCTCAGTGGTAGAGCACCCCCTTGGTAAGGGGGAGGTCGTAAGTTCAATCCTTACCGGCAGCACCACGAAAAACCGACATCGGCGTCGACCGCTTCCCCTGCCTCTATCCCCGGCGCGCAACAACATCCGGATTGGCAAGTCGCAGCGGCGCGCCTTGCTCGAACAGCACGATCTGTTCGAAGGCTTCGCGGAAATAGAGCTCGAAATTCGTCCACTCCGCCCAGCCGAGATGGGGCGTGCACAGGACGTTCGGCATCGACAGGAATGGATGATTGCCGCTCATGATCGGCTCCTGCTCATAGACGTCGACGGCCGCGTAACCGGGCCTGCCCTTGCGCAGCGCATCGAGCAGAGCGCCCGGCGCGATCAACTCCGCCCGCGACGTATTGACCAGGAGCGCCGTCGATTTCATGCGCGCGAGATCCTCGGCCGTGACGATGCCGGTCGTCTCGGGTCGCAGCCGCACATGCAGCGAGAGAACGTCGGAGCGCTCGAACAGATCGGCCTTGTCGCGCGCGACTGCGTAACCTGCTGCCTGCGCCTTTGCGGCTGAAGCGCTTTGGCCGAAGACCAGAATGTCCATGCCGAGACCGCGGCCCGCTTCGGCGACCAGCTGACCGATTGTGCCGAGGCCGAAAATGCCCAAGGTGGACCCGCGCAGCCGATGCGACAGGGTGCACGGCCAGTCGCCGCGCTTCATTCGCTCAGCCTCGAGAGCCACGTTGCGCCTCGCCGCGAGGATCAATGCGACCGTCAATTCTGCAGGCGCGACGGGAGAATTGCTCTTGCCGGTCGAAACCGGAATGCCGAGCTTCGTACAGGCCTTGAAATCGATAGCCTGCGAATTGCGCCCCACTAGTGCGATCAGTTTCAGCTTCGGCAGCCGTTCCAGCAGCGCTCGGGTGAACTCTACTCGCTCGCGTATCGAAACCACGACGTCGGCGTCGGCCAGGCGCTCGATCAGGTGATCGAGATCGCGCGCAGGCTCGCGATAGCGGACGACCTCATGTTGCTGAATTAGATTGTAGCAGTCGAGACGATTGACCTGGTTCTGATAGTCATCAGGAATCACGATTTTCATGGGATTTTCCGAGCCGCCCTGCGGTCACTGGTTTGATATTAGCGTTCGCTCTCTGACGAGCCGATCAATCCGTCAGCTCCGTAACGCCCGGCATCACCAATCGATCGACCGTCAGCGACGCATCGGCATTGCCGAGCGCGCGCTGGGCGTCGATCAGGTTCTGCAATTTGCCGCGCGAGACTTTGCTGCTCGGCTCGAAATATGCAATCCGGCGCAGCAGATCGTAGCTCGCCTCGGCGTCTTCCTGCCGGGCGCGCGCGGCGGTGACCAGAACCTCGATCGCTTCGCCGCGGTGCGCGTCGTCGGTGAGCCAGGCGATGCTCTTGTCGGTCGCGGCAAGGAGCCGCTTGGCGAGCGGCACGTTGGCCGCCGCCCAGGATTTGCGCACCACCATGCCGGTGAACGGCAGGTCTTTGACGTAATCCGCCGAGAAGCCGAGCGTCACATAGCCCGCGGCATTGGCTTGGAAGTTGAGCGGCGGCAGCACGAAGGCGGCGTCGGCGACGCCGGCCTTCAGCGCCGCAAGGCGCGCCGCGGCGACGCCGCCGACCAGTTCGTCGTAGTCGGCGCGCTTCAAGCCGTTGGCCGCCGCCATCCGCTCGAAATAGACGGTGGTGATGTCATTGGCCTGGCCGACCGAGATGGTCTTGCCCTTGAGATCGGCGATGGTTTTCAGCTCCGGCTTGGCGATCAGCGCATAGGGCGCGGTATTGCCGATGATGCGGACGATGGCCAGCGGCGCGCCTTTGTCGATGGCGTGGATGGCATTGTCGTTACCGATGCTCAGCGCCACGTCGAACGCACCGCCGGTGAGCTGCTGGGCGACCGCGGGTCCGCTTTGCGCGAAGTTGATCTTGACGTCGAGGTCTTCGCCGGCGAAAAATCCCTTGCGCGCCGCGACGTAAAACGGCCACAGCGGCGCCTGGCCGCCGAGCGTGCCGCCGACGATCTTGTCCGCGGCGCGGGCCGGCCGCCCGAATAGCGCCGTGCCGATGAGGCCGAGAACAACGCGTCGCGGAATCTTCATGCAGTCCCCGGCCGTGAAAGCCCGACTATAGCCGAGATTGTCATGGCTTGGTGATTTTGAACGAATTGAAAAAATCGTCCGGCACGGCCGCGGCCGGGCGCGCGCGGTTTGCGTTTTTTCGCCCGGACATAAAGACTATATTACGCGGCGGCACTTGGTTCGACGTCCGCCTTGACACCGCCCGATGCCGTGACGCAAGTGCCCGGCAAGGGAGGCAAGGATGGCAATGCCGGCCTCTGAGCAATGCCTCGCCGCCTGCTGCGTGCTGCTTGCGCTCGGCACCAGCGAGGCGGCGGCGCAGGCCAATTGCGCCGCGATGCGCAGGATCGATATCGGCATTTCCGTCGCGCCGCCGAATGTGGTTCATACCTCGCCTTATGTGGCGTTGGAGCTCGGCTATTTCGCCAAGCATTGCATCGACGCCCACATCATCCAGTTCGACGGCGGTGAATCGCCGGCGGCGCGGGCCGCAGCCGCGCAAGGCACCGCGCTGGTCTCGACCAATGCGGTGGAGGTGGGCCGCGGCGTCAGGGTGCAGCAGATTTGGGGCTTGGCCCCGCGCTTGCCGCAGGCCTACGTGGTGGCCGAAAGCATCAAGTCTGCGGCTGATCTCAAAGGCAAGCGACTGAGCGCGACCGGCGGCGGCATCGGCGGCCTCAATTGGTTGCTGAGTCGTGAGGTGCTCAAAACCGCGGGGCTCACAACCAACGACGCGCAATTCATTCCCTCGGCGACCGCGGCGCGGCTGCCGGCTTTGGTCGCCGGCCAGATCGACGGCGTCGCGCTGCATCCGGAGGATGTTTATCTGGCCGAGAAGGAGAAACCCGGGCTGCATGTCCTGGTTCAGTTCGCCGATCTGCTGCCCGACTACATGTTCAACGCCTACGGCGCCGCGACCGACTGGATCGCCCGCGATCGTGCGCTGATGGTCGACACCGTCGCCGCCATGATCGAGGCCAACCGCACCATCTATCGCGACGAAGCCAAGGTGGTGCCGATCATGATGAAGGCCACCGGCAAGCCGAAAGAGGCCGTCGAATATGCCTGGGAGGTCGAGACCAAGCATTGCGTCTGGTCAGTGAACGAGGGCTTTTCCGCCAAGCGCACGCAATGGACCATCGATAACGCCGTCGCCAACGGCTATATCGATCAGGCGAAGAAGCCGACCGTCGAGCAGGTGGTCAACATGCAGATCGCCAACGTGGCGGTCGCCGCCGCCGGCGGGCGGGTGATCATCGGCGGGTGTACGGAATAGCGCGTTCGGCGCGCAGAGGGATTGTCATCATGAACATCAGACCGCCGCGTATCGGACCGCAGCCGTGGGACGTGGTGCGCGAAAAACTCGATCAGTCGCTGCCGTTCGCCAATATGCGCGACACGCCTTATTACCGCGACGCGGTGTGGGAGCAGTTCTCCAAAGCCGAATACGATCGCCGCTATGCGGCACTGCGGGCAAAGATGCGCGAGCACAAGCTCGATGCGCTGATCGTGCCCGGCGGACCGAGCCACTGGAGCTTTGGCGGCGGCATGTTGTGGCTGACCGGCCATTGGGAATGGCACGCGCTGGCGAGCTATGTGCTGGTGCCGCTCGAGGGCGAGCCGACCATGATCTATTCCATGGGCGGCACCCATGCCGAAGCGGTGCGCCGGCAGGTCGAGATCGCGGTCAAGGACGTGCGCCACAGCCGCAGCGGCCGCTACGCCGACATCATGGTGGAGCGCATCCGCGAACTGAAACTCGAGCGTGGCCGCATCGGCCTGATGGAAATCGATCCACGGCACGGCGACTACATGCCGGTCAACCAATACAATGTGCTGCATGAAAACCTGCCCGATGCCGAGCTCATCTTCACAAAAGGTTTTCTGCACGAGCTGCTTTCCGTCCACAGCGCCGAAGAGCTCGACTGCGTGCGCAAAGCCGGCGTACTGTGCAAGAACGCCATGGACGCCATGGTGGCCCGCGCCCGCGCCGGCGTGAAGGAATACGAGCTGCGCGCCGCGGCAGGGTCCGCCATCCTCGAAGGCGGCGGCGACATCGATTTTTTGATCATCGGCTCGACGCCGATGGCGAATCCGGCGCAGATTTTCGGCAATCCGCGGCCGTCCGGTCGCGTGCTGCAGAAAGGTGACATCATCAATATGGAATTGGCGGCCGGCTATCGCGGCTACACCGCACAGATCGGCTCGCCGATTTGCGTCGGCGAGCCGACCGAGATGGTGAAAAAATTCTGGAACGACATCACGCTGCCCGGCTACAGGAAAATCATCGCCGAGATCGCGCCGGGGAGGCCCGCGGAGAACATGCGGCTCGCCAGCAAATTCTTCCGCGACAACGGCTACCAGTCGCGGCCGACGCAATGCCACGGCATCGACCTTGTCACCGACGGGCCGCATGTGGTCGCCGAGCACGTATCGGCGGAAAAATTCGAGGAAGTGCTGAAAGCCGGCATGGTGATCATGGCCGAGCCCAACCCGATCACGGCCGACGGCCTGTTCGGCATTTTCCTCGGCCACACCTTCATCGTCACCGACAATGGCCACGAGGTGGTCGACGATTTCCCGCTGGAAATCGCGGTGGCGAAGGGCTGATCAACCCC
>DATHHM010000338.1:0-4368 GCA_035317145.1 Xanthobacteraceae bacterium
CCGCGAGGTGATGCGCAACGATCCGCATCTCCTCGTCGAAGGCTGTTTGATCGCCGGCGCCGGCATGGGCGCGAACCATTGCTACATCTATGTGCGCGGCGAGTTCATCCGCGAGCGCGAGCGGCTCGAAGCCGCGGTGCAGCAGGCCTATGACGCAAAGCTCATCGGCAAGAACAATTCAAACGGTTTCGACTTCGACATCGTCGTGCATCACGGCGCCGGCGCCTATATCTGCGGCGAAGAGACGGCGCTGCTCGAAAGCCTCGAAGGCAAGAAGGGCCAGCCGCGTCTAAAACCGCCGTTCCCCGCGAACATGGGTCTCTACGGCTGCCCGACCACGGTGAACAATGTCGAGACCATCGCGCAGGTGCCCGACATCATGCGCCGCGGTGCCGCCTGGTTCGCCGGCATCGGCCGAGCAAATAACACCGGCACAAAACTCTATTGCATTTCCGGCCATGTCGAGCGGCCGTGCAATGTCGAAGAGGCGATGGGAATTCCGCTGCGCGAATTGATCGAGAAACATGCCGGCGGCGTGCGCGGCGGCTGGAATAATCTTCTTGCCGTGATCCCCGGCGGCTCGTCGATGCCGATGGTGCCGGCCGGCCCCGATCAGGCCGACACGCTGTTGATGGATTTCGACGGCTGCCGCGACAAGAAATCGGCGCTCGGCACCGCCGCCGTGATCGTCATGGACAAGTCGGCCGATATCGTCAAAGCCATGGCGCGCATCTCGTATTTCTACAAGCACGAAAGCTGCGGCCAGTGCACGCCGTGCCGCGAAGGCATGGGCTGGATGTGGCGCGTGCTCGAACGCATGGCCGAAGGCCGCGCGCAAAAGCGCGAGATCGACATGCTCATGGAGGTGACTACCCAGATCGAAGGCCACACCATCTGCGCCTTCGGCGACGGCGCGGCGTGGCCGGTGCAGGGGTTGTTGCGCCACTTCCGGCCGGAGATCGAGCGGCGTATCGACGAATATACCGCGAACCCGCATCCCGAACCCGTTACGGTCGCGGCGGAGTAGGTCATGAGCGAAACCCGTCATCTGGCGCAGCTGAACATTGGTCGCCTCCGTTATCCGACCGACGATCCGCGGATGGCTGACTTCATGAACAATCTCGATCTGGTGAACGGGTTGGCCGAGCGCAGCACGGGTTTTGTCTGGCGCCTCAAGGACGACAGCGGCAACGCGACAAATTTTCGGCCCTTCCCGGATCCGCAGATGGCCGTCAATTTGTCGGTGTGGGAGAGCGTCGAAGCGCTGGAGCGTTTCGTGTGGCAAACCGTGCACAAGCGTTTCTATGGCCGGCGTCAGGAATGGTTCGACAAGCTCGATGGGCCGCACTCCGTGATGTGGTGGGTTCCCGCCGGTCATCGGCCGACGGTGATCGAGGCGAAGGAGCAGATTGAATATCTCGCGGCGCATGGTCCGTCCGACCATGCGTTCGGCTGGGAGAGCGTCCCGGGTGCGCAACTGTGGAAGACGGCACGCTGCAGCGCGCCGGGCGGACAAGCGGCATAAACAGATGACCAAGCTCATCGTCGACGGCAAAGAGATCGACGTCCCGCCGGAGTACACGCTGCTCCAGGCCTGCGAGGCCGCGGGCGCCGAGATTCCGCGCTTCTGCTTCCACGAGCGGCTGTCGATCGCCGGCAATTGCCGCATGTGCCTGATCGAGGTGGTCGGCATCCCGAAGCCGCAGGCGTCCTGCGCCATGGGCGTGAAGGATTTGATGCCGAACAAGGATGGCTCCCCCAAAGTGCTGAGCACGCGCTCGCCGATGGTGCGCAAGGCGCGCGAAGGCGTGATGGAATTCTTGCTGATCAATCATCCGCTGGACTGCCCGATCTGCGACCAGGGCGGCGAATGCGATCTGCAGGACCAGTCGATGGCCTACGGCATCGACTCCAGCCGCTTCCATGAGAACAAACGCGCGGTCGAGGACAAATATCTCGGCGCGCTCGTCAAGACCTCGATGAACCGCTGCATCCAGTGCACGCGCTGTGTGCGCTTTGCGACGGAAGTCGCCGGCGTGTCCGAGCTCGGCGCCATCGGCCGCGGCGAGGACATGGAGATCACCACTTATCTCGAACAGGCGATGACGTCGGAATTGCAAGCCAACGTGGTCGATATCTGTCCGGTCGGCGCGCTGACTTCTAAGCCATATGCGTTTGCGGCGCGGCCCTGGGAGCTCAACAAGACGGAATCGATCGATGTCATGGATGCGCTCGGCTGCGCCATCCGCATCGACACCCGCGGCCGCGAGGTGATGCGGATTTTGCCGCGCACCAATGAGGATATCAACGAGGAATGGATTTCCGACAAGACGCGCCACGTGGTCGATGGTCTGCGCACGCAGCGTCTCGATCAGCCTTATGTGCGCGAGAATGGCAAGCTGCGCCCGGCGACGTGGTCCGAAGCGTTCAAGGCCATCGCCGCCAAGATCGCGCGCGGCAATCCCAAGCGCATGGGCGCGCTGGCCGGCGATCTCGCCGCGGTCGAGGATATTTTTGCGCTCAAGGATTTGATGACGCGGCTTAACGTGAGCAATGTCGATTGCCGGCCGGACGGTTCGATGCTCGATCCCAAATGGGGCAGGGCGGCCTATCTGTTCAACGCCACCATCGCCGGCATCGAGTCTGCCGATGCGCTCCTCATCGTCGGCTCGAACCCGCGCAAGGAAGCCGCCATCCTCAATGCGCGCATCCGCAAGCGCTGGCGCGCCGGAAAATTTCCCATCGGCGTGATCGGCCCGAAGGCTGATCTGACTTACAGCTACGATTACCTCGGCGCCGGCCCGGAGACGCTTGCCGATATTTCGCGCCACAGCTTTGCCGACGCGCTGCGGCAAGCCGAACGCCCGCTCGTGCTCGTCGGCGTGGCAAGCTTTGCGCGCGCCGACGGCGCGGCTATCGCGTCGCTGGCGGCGAAGGCGGCGCTCGATCTTGGCGCCGTGAAGGAAGGGTGGAACGGCTACGGCGTGTTGCACAGCGCGGCCTCGCGCGTCGGCGCCCTCGATCTCGGCTTTGTGCCGGGCGACGGCGGCTTGACCACGCGGCAGATGGCGGCGTCGGGCACGCTCGACGTACTGTTCCTGCTCGGCGTCGACGAGATCGACATCGCGCCCGGCGCCTTCGTCGTCTACATCGGCACCCACGGCGACCGCGGCGCCACCCGCGCCGACGTGGTGCTGCCCGGCGCGGCATACCCGGAGAAATCGGGGACTTACGTCAACACCGAAGGCCGGGTGCAGATGACGACGCGCGCCGCGTTCCCGCCCGGCGACGCGCGCGAGGATTGGGCGATTCTTCGCGCGCTGTCCGACGTGCTGGGCAAGAAGCTTCCCTATGATTCGCTGGCGCAACTGCGCCAGGCGCTGTTCGCCGCTTATCCGCATATGCAGCGCATCGGCCAGATCGCGCCGGGCAATGCCGCTGACCTGCAAAAACTTGCGAACTTAAGCGGCTCGACCGACAAGACGCCGTTGCGCTCGAGCGTCGATGATTTTTATTTCACCAACCCGATCGCGCGCTGTTCGGCGGTCATGGCGGAGTGTTCGGCGCTCGCCCATGGCCGATCCACCATGACGGCGGCGGAGTAGGGGACATGGCCGCGTTCTGGTCCGACTATATCTGGCCGTTAGCCGTCATGGTGGCGGAGAGCTTGTTGCTGCTCGTCATCCTGTTGATCGCCGTGGCCTATGTGCTGCTCGCCGACCGCAAGATCTGGGCAGCGGTGCAGATCCGCCGCGGCCCCAACGTGGTCGGGCCGTGGGGCCTGCTGCAATCCTTCGCCGATCTTCTCAAATTCGTGCTCAAGGAGCCGGTGATCCCGGCCGGCGCCAACAAAGGCGTGTTCCTCTTGGCGCCGCTCGTGACCTGCGTGCTGGCGCTCGCCGCCTGGGCGGTGATCCCGGTCAGTGCCGGCTGGGTGATCTCCGACATCAACGTCGGCATTCTTTATATTTTCGCCATCTCCTCGCTAGGCGTGTACGGCGTGATCATGGCCGGCTGGGCGTCGAACTCCAAATATCCGTTCCTCGCCGCGCTACGCTCTGCGGCGCAGATGGTGTCCTACGAAGTCTCGATCGGCTTCGTCATCATCACCGTGCTGCTGTGCGTCGGCTCGCTCAATCTCACCGCCATCGTCGAGGCGCAGAACGGCAAATGGGGACTCTTGGGCTGGTACTGGCTGCCGCTGTTCCCGATGTTCATCGTGTTCTTCATCTCGGCGCTGGCCGAGACCAACCGGCCGCCCTTCGACCTGGCGGAAGCGGAGTCCGAGCTCGTCGCCGGCTTCATGGTGGAGTATGGCTCGTCGCCCTACATGATGTTCATGCTGGGCGAATACGTGGCGATCGCGAT
>DATHHM010000339.1:0-2360 GCA_035317145.1 Xanthobacteraceae bacterium
GGAAGAGGGCTACCGGATCGTATTGGTCAATTCCAATCCGGCCACCATCATGACCGACCCGGAACTGGCCGATGCCACCTATATCGAGCCGATCACGCCCGAGATCGTCGCCAAGATCATCGAGAAGGAGCGTTACATCCTCCCCGGCGGTTTTGCGCTGCTGCCTACCATGGGCGGACAGACCGCGCTGAACTGCGCGCTGTCGCTGCGCCGGCAAGGCACGCTCGCCAAGTTCGACGTCGAGATGATCGGCGCCACCGCCGACGCCATCGACAAGGCCGAGGATCGCGGCCGTTTCCGCGAGGCCATGACCCGCATTGGCCTGGAGACCCCGCGCTCGATCCAGACCAAGAACCTGCCCGACGCGCTGCGCGCGCTCGACGACATTGGCCTGCCCGCGATTATAAGGCCCTCCTTCACCATGGGCGGCACCGGCGGCGGCATCGCCTATACCAAGCACGAGTTCATTGAGATCGTCGAGCGCGGCATCGACGCCTCCCCCACCGACGAAGTCCTGATCGAGGAATCGGTGTTGGGGTGGAAAGAGTTCGAGATGGAGGTGGTGCGCGACAAGAAAGACAACTGCATCATCATCTGCTCGATCGAGAACCTCGATCCGATGGGCGTGCACACCGGCGATTCCATCACCGTGGCCCCTGCCCTGACGCTCACCGATAAAGAGTATCAGATCATGCGCGACGCCTCGCTGGCGGTGCTGCGCGAGATCGGCGTGGAGACCGGCGGCTCCAACGTGCAATTCGGCGTCAATCCCGCCGACGGGCGCATGGTCGTGATCGAGATGAATCCGCGGGTGTCGCGCTCCTCGGCGCTGGCCTCGAAAGCGACGGGCTTTCCGATCGCCAAGGTCGCGGCCAAGCTTGCGGTCGGCTACACGCTGGATGAAATCGCCAACGACATCACCGGCGGCGCCACGCCGGCCTCGTTCGAGCCGACCATCGACTATGTGGTCACCAAAATTCCGCGCTTTGCGTTCGAGAAATTTCCCGGCGCCAGCCACACGCTGACCACGTCGATGAAATCGGTCGGCGAAGTGATGGCGATCGGCCGAACGTTCCAGGAGTCGCTGCAGAAGGCGTTGCGCGGGCTGGAGACCGGCCTCACCGGCCTCGATGAGATCGAGATCGAGGGGCTGGGCCGCAGCGACGACAAGAACGCGATCCGCGCCGCGCTAGGCACGCCGACGCCGGATCGTCTGTTGCAGGTAGCCCAGGCGATGCGACTCGGCTGGTCCAATGAGGAGATCTTCACGTCCTGCAAGATCGATCCGTGGTTTCTCGCGGAAATGCGCGGCATCGTCGAGATGGAAGCCAAGATCAAGAAAGACGGCCTGCCGCAAAATGCGTTCGGCATGCGCACGCTGAAAGGCATGGGTTTCTCGGACGCCCGGCTCGCGGTGCTGGCCGAGACCACCGAAGCCGAAGTCACGGCACAGCGTCATGCGCTGAAGGTGCGCCCGGTGTTCAAGCGCATCGATACCTGCGCCGCCGAATTCGCTTCGCCTACGGCCTATATGTATTCGACCTATGAGTCGCCATTCGCGGGCGCTTTCGCCGACGAGAGCGCGCCGTCGGACAAGAACAAGGTGATCATTCTGGGCGGCGGGCCGAACCGGATCGGCCAGGGCATCGAGTTCGACTACTGCTGCTGCCACGCCTGCTTCGCGCTGCATGACGCAGGCTTCGAGACCATCATGATCAACTGCAATCCGGAAACGGTGTCGACCGACTACGACACCGCCGACCGGCTGTATTTCGAGCCGCTTACGGCTGAAGACGTGCTGGAGATCATCGACACCGAACGCCAGAACGGCACGCTGCATGGCGTGATCGTCCAGTTCGGCGGCCAGACGCCGCTCAAACTCGCGCGTGCGCTGGAAGCGGCCAACGTGCCGATATTAGGCACCTCGCCCGACGCCATCGATCTGGCCGAAGACCGCGACCGCTTCAAGCGCGTGCTCGACAAGCTGCGGCTGAAGCAGCCGAAAAACGGCATCGCCTATTCGGTGGAGCAGGCGCGGCTGGTGGCATCCGATCTCGGGCTGCCGCTGGTGGTGCGCCCCTCTTATGTGCTCGGCGGCCGCGCCATGCAGATCATCCGCGAAGAAAACCAGCTCGGCGACTATCTGCTCGGCACCTTGCCCGAACTGGTGCCGGGTGACGTCAAGGCGCGCTATCCCAACGACAAGACCGGTCAGATCAACACGGTGCTGGGTACCAATCCGTTGCTGTTCGACCGCTATCTGTCCGACGCCATCGAGATCGACGTCGACTGTTTGAGCGACGGCAAGGACACCTTCATCGTCGGCATCATGGAGCACATCGAGGAAGCCGGCATTCACT
>DATHHM010000340.1:0-2041 GCA_035317145.1 Xanthobacteraceae bacterium
ATGGATCATCAGGCCCTGCCGCCGGTCGATCTGCTGCTCTCCGCCGATCCCGATCTGGTGGTGCCGGAACTGGTCAAGGAAATCGGCAAAAGCACGAAGCCGCACGCGCTGCCGAGCGCGCGCGCGATGTCGGACAAAGAGCCGTCCGGTTTTACCAACGAGCACATCGCGCGTGCCTTGCGCAAAGTGTTGAAGGATCGCTCGGTGACCTACACGCATTTGCCGCTGTCGTGGGACGATACCTGGGCGACGTTCAAGCATCCGCTCGATTATGTCGGCTCCGACGGCGGCGGCGGCGTTGGCGGCGGACCGGGAATTTCGGTCGGCGCCGCGCTGGCACTCAAGGGCTCCGGCCGGCTGCCGGTGGCGATCTGCGGCGACGGCGACTTTTTGATGGGCGTCACCGCGGTGTGGACCGCGGTGCATTACAAAATTCCGCTGCTGTTCGTGCTCGCCAACAATCGCTCGTTCTATAATGACGAATTGCACCAGGAGCGGATGGCGCGCATGCGCAACCGCCCGGTCGAGAACAAGTGGATCGGCCAACGCATGTCCGAGCCCGAAGTCGATCTCGCAGCCATGGGCCGCGCCCAAGGCGCCATCGGCTTCGGCCCGATCACCAAGCCGGCCGATCTCGCGACGGCGCTGGAGAAAGCGATTGCCGAAGTCGATGCCGGCAATGTCGCCGTCATCGATGTCCGCGTCGAGCCGGGCTATACCGCGGTCATGACCCAGGCGATGACGCGCGCCGGAAATTAGAGCGCCGAAGGGCCAACCCATGGCCACCGTGTCGACGGCCAATCGTGTGACGCCGCTGCCGCAAACGGACAGCGGCCCCGCGCTGCTCGTCGTCGACGACATTGTCATGCGCTTCGGCAGCGCCGAGGACGGCGTCACCGCTCTCGACAATGTGTCGTTCACCGTTGCGCCGGGCGAGTTCCTCGCCGTGATCGGCCCGTCTGGTTGCGGCAAGTCGACCTTGTTCAACATCATCGGCGGCTTGCTCGGCGGCTACGACGGCCGCGTCGCGGTCGCCGGCGAAAAGGTCTACGGCCCGCATGCCTCGATCGGCATGGTGTTCCAGGAGGAATCGACATTCCCCTGGCGCAATGTCGTTGACAATGTCGCCTTCCCGCTGGAGATCGCCGGCATGCCGAAGCGCGAACGCATCGAGCGCGCCCGGCATTTCGTGTCTATGGTCGGGCTCGACGGTTTCGAGAAGCGCTATCCGGCGGAACTCTCCGGCGGCATGCGCCAGCGCGTGTCGATGGCGCGCACGCTGGCGTCCGAGCCAAAAATTTTGCTGATGGACGAACCGTTCGCTTCGCTCGACGAGCAGACGCGGCTTCTGCTCGGCGACAAGGTGCTGCAGATTCAGCAGCAGTTGAATCAGACGATGCTGCTGATCACCCACAACATCACCGAGGCGGTGCAGCTCGCCGACCGCATCCTGGTGATGACCTATCGCCCCGGCCGGGTGAAGCGCATGGTCGACATAAAGCTGCCGCGGCCGCGCACGTCGGAAATCGTCTCGAGCGAGGCGTTCGGCCGCTACGTCGCGCAAATCTGGAGCGATCTGCGCGAGGAAGCGAGCCGCGGGCTCAACGACGACGAGTCGCGCGCGCTGCGTGGCGAACACTAGGAGGAACGCAACGATGGCCTTGTTTTCCTGTGGCTGCTGCATGGGACGCCGCCGGTTTCTCGCTGGCGGCTTGGCCGCCGCGACCACCCTCCCCGCGCGCCGCGTCTTTGCGCAGGCGCCGGCGGTGAAGCCGGCCGCAAAGCGCATCGACATGCATCATCACTTCCTGCCGCCGGCCTACATCAAGGAAGAGCACGAGCGGATCAATTTCGGCCACGGTGCCGTGTCGGCCAATCAATTGCTGACGTGGTCGCCGAGCCAGTCGCTCGAACAGATGGACGCCAACGGCATCTCGACCGCGATCGTTTCCGTGAGCACGCCCGGCCCCTGGTTCGGCGACGTCGCCGCCGGCCGCCGGCTGTCGCGGATGTGGAACGATTATGCCGCCGAGGCGATCCG
>DATHHM010000341.1:0-4837 GCA_035317145.1 Xanthobacteraceae bacterium
CCGGCGCCGGCGACGACCGGCACCCGGCCGCGGGCCTGGTCGATGCACCACGCAACGACGTTGTGATGCTCCTCGTGCGACAGCGTCGGGCTTTCGCCGGTCGTGCCCACCGGAACGAGGCCGTTGGTGCCTTCGGCAATCTGCCAATCGACCATGGCGCGGAACGCTTTCTCGTCGACATCACCGTTCTTGAACGGCGTGACAAGCGCAGTGAACGAGCCTCGGAAATTTGTCTTGGCAACCATGACACCGGTCCCTGGCGCAGCCCTGCAGCAAGCGGGAGGCTTGGAGTAGCGAGGGCCGACCGTAAGGCATAAATATCTGTTCGGGAGCGGGCTTGAAAGGCCCTTGCGCGAACAATGCCCCGGTTTTGCCGCGAAATACGGCAATTGTCCGGCCGCCTTCAAAAAGCTTAGTAATTCCTCAATCTTACCAGCCGAGAGATTCCCTTAGAATCGCTTGCGGTGAGTGCCGCGGAGGATCGGTGCCGGTGACCCTTATTCGGCTTTCGCTATTTGTCGCGACCCTCCTGGTCACGGGGGGAGGAATGTGCGCCGCGCAAACGCCGGTCCCGCTGCCGCAAGCCAAACCGACGGCGATCGCCCCCGCCCCGAAAGCCAAAGCGACCGAGCATAAAGCCACCGAGCACAAAGGCGCCGAGCAAAAGGCCACCGAACACAAAGCAACCAACCGCAAGGAGCAGGCCCATAAGGGCACGCCCGCGCCGCTGTCGCTTGCGCCCGGCACGCTTCGCGGCGCGACCACCGCGGCCGTCCCCAATCCGGCCGGCCGCGCCAACGTCACGCCGCCAGCGCCTGCCATGCCGCCGCCGCTGTTACGATCGACGCCGGCCTTGGCCATGGCAACCAGCGCGGCGACGTCGCCGCTGGATCTCAACGCGCTCAAACAGGCGGTGGATCTCGTCGGTAAAAGCCGCAGCGACGAAGCCGCCAATCTCGAAAACTCGATTTCCGATCCGCTGGCGCGCAAGCTCATCGAATGGCTGGTGCTGCGCAGCGACGACACCACCGCCAATTTCGCACGCTACTCAGCCTTCATCGCCGCCAATCCGAGCTGGCCGAGTATCGTCACCTTGCGCCGGCGCGCGGAAGCGGTGCTGTGGCAGGAGCGCAGCGACCCGACGACCGTGCTCGCCTTCTTCAAGACCGACCCGCCGCGCACCGCCAAGGGCAAGTTCGCGCTGGCCCGCGCGCTGCTCTCGCAGGGCGACAGCGGCGGCGCCCACCAGGCGATCAGTGATGCCTGGCGCAGCGATGGCTTCTCCGCCGACCTCGAAACGCAAACCCGCGACATGTTCGCAGGCCTCATCACCTCGGATGACGACAAGGCCCGGATGGACGCCCGCCTCTATGCCGAGGACGACGACGCCGGATTGCGGGCGGCGCACCATCTCGACGCCACGCAGCTTGCGATCGCCAAAGCGCGCGCCGCGGTCATCAACAAGGCCGGCAACGCCAAGGCACTGCTCGAAGCCGTACCGGCGGCGGCCCAGCACGACGCCGGCTATATTTTCAGCCGCGCGCAGTGGCTGCGCCGCGGCGACAAGATCGACGAGGCCGGCCGCTGGATGATCTCGGCACCGCACGATCCGGCGGTGGTGCGCGATGTCGATCAATGGTGGATCGAGCGCCGGGTCCTGGCGCGCAAGCTGCTCGACCTCGGCAATAACAAAATGGCCTATGAAGTCGCCAACGGTGCCGCGGCGCCGAATAACGAGAATTACCGCGCCGATCAGCAGTTCACCTCTGGCTGGATCGCGCTGACGTTCCTGCACGAGCCGGCCGTCGCATTGACGCATTTCGCCCGCATCTCCGAAGGCGTCTCCAATCCCATTACGCTGGCGCGAGCGTTCTATTGGCAGGGCCGCGCCGCGGAGGCGGCCGGGCACGACCACGACGCGCGCACCTATTACGACAGCGCGGCGCGTTTTCCGACCGCCTATTACGGCCAGTTGGCGCGGGCACGGCTCGATCTCACCGAGGTCACGTTGCGCCCCTTGCCGGCGCCGTCGGCGGATCTTCGTAGCCTCGAAGCCGCGCGCGTGTTCGAGATGCTCTATGCCGTCGACGCCCGCGACGTCGTCGCTTCGATGGCGGCGGACTTGGCCGACAAGGCGAACGATCCGGCGGCGCTGACGACGCTCGCCGAGATCGCCAAACAGCACAACGACGCGCGCGCGACGCTGCTGATCGGCAAAACCGCGCTCGGCCGCGGCTTTCCGTTGGAGCAATACGCCTTCCCCGATTTCGGCGTGCCGGATTTCCAGCCGATCGGGCCGGACGTCGAGCGCTACGTGGTCTATTCGATCGTGCGGCAAGAAAGCGCCTTCAATCCCAAGGTCGTGTCCGGCGCCAATGCCTATGGCCTGATGCAAGTCACGCCGCCCGCCGCCCGCGATACGGCGAAACGTTTCAACGTCACCTTCGATCAGCGCCGCTTGGCCAACGATCCCACCTACAATGCCCAGTTCGGCGCGGCCGAACTCGGCAACGACCTCGAATTCTTCCGCGGCTCCTACATTCTGGCGTTTGTCGCCTACAATGCTGGCCGCGGCCGGGCCAGGGACTGGATCGCGCAATACGGCGATCCGCGCGATCCAAAAGTCGACCCTATCGACTGGATCGAGCGCATTCCGATCTTGGAAACGCGCTTTTACATCCAGCGCGTGCTGGAGAACATGCAGGTCTACCGCGCCCGCTTCGACAACGGCTCACGGCTGTTGATCGACGCCGATCTGCGCCGCGGCAGCTGACTGCGCCTATCGTCGGCGCTTCCGTAACGGCGCGCACCGGCCTGTTCGTTTGGCGGCCGGCGGGATAGAATCGCGCGACGGCCGATGCAATGCGATCTCCGAGCATGGCCGCAAGGATACGAGCGATGGACCAATCCGTTCAGATGAAACTGAAATTTCGCTGTCCTCCGGAATACGAAGGTCTGATACCGCAGCCCGTTCCCGCGGTCCTTGGCCTGCCCGACTGGTACAAGGCCATGCCGCAAATGTCGTTCAGCCCGATCGCGCGACAGGACTCCTTCACGCTGAAAAAATGTCCGCCGTTCATCGATGCGATGACCTACGGCTTTCTCATCCCGCTTACGGTCGATCTGAAGGTGCAGGACGGCGAGTTCAGCTGGGACTTCGACGTGCCGGAGGGCTTCGTCAGCGAATATTCACGCTCGCCGATCGATTTTCACGACCCGAGTCAGGCCACGGGCACGCCGCTGTTCGATGACGATCGCTTCATCATCAAGTTCACCAATTTCTGGACCATCGAAGCGCCGCAAGATTACTCGCTCCTGTTCACGCACCCGGTCAATCGCAGCGACCTGCCGTTCACGGCGCTGACCGGCTTGGTCGCTTGCGACACCTTTTTCGACACGCCGTTGCATTTTCCGGCCTATTGGCACGACCCGGACTTCAACGGCGTGCTGCCGAAAGGCACGCCGGTGGTCCAGTGCCTGCCGGTAAAGCGCGAAAGCTGGACCGGCGAATGCACGGCAATGTCGGCCGACGAAGTCGCGCGCTTGAATGAAACCCAAGACCTGCTCCGGCGCGAGACCAACGTCTATCGCCGCCGCTATCGGCCGTCGCTGCGCTAACTTTTTGCCCCCCGGAAATATTGCGCGGCCCCGCTCGGCTTGAGCCAAAACCGGCCGTGGCCCGACTTCACCATGGCTGAAAGCGCGTTGCCGTGGTTCTGCGGGTCGCCACGCGTGGCAGTGCGGAAGCACTCGAGACCAGCCTCGCGATCGCCGAGCTCCAACAGACAGTAGCCGAGCTGCAGCCACATATCCGCGTCGTTGGGCCGGCTCGTCAGGCACTGCCGGAAATATCCGGCCGCCGCGGCATTGTCGCCGACCGCCTGATGGACTTTGGCCAAGCCGAACAGAGCCTCGGGAGAGCCCGCGGCATTGGCTAAGGCGCGGCCGAACGCGGTCTTGGCCTCGGCATAGCGTTTGCGCCGCAGTTGCACGTAGCCGAGCTGGACCGAGAGCTGCGGCATCAGCGGCACGACATCGAGGCCGCGGTTGAAGGCCTCGACGGCCTCCTCGTCGCGATTGAGGAACGACAATAGACAGCCGAACTCATAGAACGCCTGAGCATGCGGCGGCCGCCGCTTGACCGCCCGCTTGAGCCACGACAGCGCATCCTCGATACGACCGGCTTGGCGCAGCGCGATGCCGAGCATGGTTTCGATTTGCGGATCGTGATTGCCGCGCGCCGCCACCTCGAGCGGCGCAATGGCGTCGGCAATCCTGTTCTGCAGCAACAGCGCGCTGGCCAAAACCTGCAGCGCCAGAACGTTGCGCCGATTGGTTTTGAGGACATCGGCGGCGATCCGCTCGGCGTCGGCCGGATGTCCGCTATTGAGCGCAATCATGGCCCGCTGCAGCGCTTCATCGCCGCCGCTCGCGCCGCCATGGGAGACCGGATGTTTAAGCTTGCCCGTCATCGCGCTCCTCAAGTCGCCGACCGATCATAACGTGCGGTGGCAGGCGCAGGAAATCCACCCGGCGGCCGTCGGACAATTGCCGCGCCCGGTCCGGACAACTAGATTGGCGCCTCGAACGCCTAAGGCCTTTGCAGCTGTCGTGGAGCGGACTTGGTATGACGGACAGCGGACGCGATGGCAGGAGCGTTTTTGTCACCGCGCAGGACGGTCTGCGCCTGCATGTGCAGGAATACGGCAGCCGCACCGCGCCCGGCGTTCCGGTTGTCTGCCTGCCGGGACTGACCCGCACCGTGAGCGATTTCGCCGCGCTGGCACCGGCCCTGGCGAACGATATGGCGCTGCCGCGCCGCGTCATCGCCATCGAT
>DATHHM010000342.1:0-19400 GCA_035317145.1 Xanthobacteraceae bacterium
CGGGCGCCGGCTCCTTGACGATGACCAACCAGCTTTACGCCGGGGGGCCGTTCGACGGCACCGCGATCGGCGTCTCGTTCAACGGATTGCCGACCACGCCGCTGCTGCAGCCGACCGGCGCGCGATTCGACGCGACCAAGATCAACTGGATCGGCAGCACCAACCGCGAGACGCAGGCGATGTATGTCTGGGCGGCCTCGCCGATCCAGAGCCTCGCCGACCTGACGACCAAGGAGATGATCGTCGGCGCGCAGGCGCCGGGCTCGACGCAATACGATTATCCGGTGCTGCTCGATCGCCTGTTTGGCTACAAATTCAAGGTCGTCACCGGTTACGAAAGCACGCCGAAGATTCATCTGGCGCTGGAGCGCGGCGAAGTGCAGGGCACCATCGCCAACTGCTCGACGCTCAAGGCGCTCAATTCCAACTGGCTTGCCGACAACAAAATCCGCCTGCTCGCGCAATGGGGGCTGCAGAAGCTGCCGTCGATCGGCAACGTTCCCTCGATCCTCGATTTCATCAAGACCGATGCGGATCGTGCTGCCATCAAGCTTGTGGTGGCGCGGCTCGAATACGGCCGGCCATTTTTTGTGCCGCCGGGCGTGCCGCCGGATCGCGTCGAAGCGCTGCGGCGTGCGTTCGACGCCACGGTGAAGGATCCGGCGTTTCTCGGCGAGGCCACCATGGCGCGGATCGACATCGATCCGCTCAGCGGCGAAGAGGTGCAGACTTTGGTCGAAGAGGTGTCGAAGACGCCGCCCGACGTCGTCGCCCGCGTTCGCGACGCGCTTGAGAACAAATAATTAGAGCATGATCCCGAAAAGTGGATACCGGTTTTCGGAAAAGATCATGCTCCTAGCGCAGCGCGACGAGCAGGATCACGATCTCACAGACCTGCTCGACTGCGCCGAGCACGTCGCCGGTCTGGCCGTCGATCTGCACGACGCTCAACCATGCCATCAACACAATGGCGACGAGCAGCAAGACCAGCGCCGCAATGCCGAGCATGGGCCCGAGCCCGATGGCGAGAATCAGAATGCCCAGAACGCTCGCGGTGATGACGCGGTCGCCCGACGGCTGGCCGGCGGCGAACGCCAGGCCGTCGCGGCGCGCCGGCGGCACCAGCGCCATGAACACCGGCATTGCCGCCCGCGCGCCGCCGTGCGCCGCGATCAGGGCCCACAGCACCACGATCGGATTGCCCAGCGAAGCGATCGCGCTCACGCGCAACAGGATCGACAGCGTCAAGGCGCAGACGCCATAGGTGCCGATGCGGCTGTCGCGCATGATGTCGAGCTTGCGCTCCCGCGTATCGCCGCCGCCGAAACCGTCGGCGGTGTCGGCGAGGCCGTCTTCGTGCAAACAGCCGGTCACCGCGAGCGTCGCCGCGACCGCAAGCGCCGCCGCGACCCATGGCGGCGATCCGATCTTGTGGGCGACCGCATAGACCACCGCGGCGATGAGCGCGATGAGGACGCCGGCCAGTGGGAAAGCCCAGGCCGCGCGCGAAATATCGGCGCCGGCAGCCGGCGTCGCGCCCGCGACCGGCAGCCGCGTCAAAAAGGCGATGCTCGCCCTGAGATCATTGGCGCAATCCGCAAGCCAGCCGTCGGGTATCGTCATGGATCGTCCTCGGCCCGTATCCTTATCGCCGCGGCCTCGCGGGTTTGCTAGACATTGACTGTCCTTTCCCGTGGCCAGGATCCGATCGGCGATGGCGAATTTTACCTCGTTTTCCGCGCTCCGCACCGCCTGTCTTGACCTGCCGGGCGGGCATCCGGCGGCGAGCGCCGCGGTCGCCCAGCGCGAAGCCAACTTGACCAAGCCACCGAAGAGCCTCGGCCGGCTCGAGGATCTGGTCGCCTGGCTCGCCCATTGGCAGGGCCATGTGCCGCCGCGGTTGGAGCGCGTCGATATTCTGGTCTTTGCCGGCAGTCACGGCGTAACCAGGCGCGGTGTCTCCGCCTATCCGGCCGAGGTCACGGCGCAAATGGTGGCGAATTTTGCCTCCGGCGGCGCCGCGATCAATCAGCTCGCGCGCACGGCCGGGGCTCAGCTGCGCGTCATTCCGCTGGCGCTCGATCTGCCGACCGCCGACTTCACCGAACGACCCGCGCTCGGCGAGCAAGAATTCCTCGCCGCGGTGAACGCCGGATACGAGGCGGTCTCGTCGCAATGCGACCTGATCTGCCTGGGCGAGATGGGCATCGGCAATACCACGGCGGCGGCGGCGATCGCCGCGGCCCTGTTCGGCGGCGGCGGCGCGCGCTGGGCCGGCCGCGGCACCGGCGTCGACGAAGAGGGCTTGGCGCGCAAGCGCGCCGTCATCGACCGCGCGCTCGAACGTCATGCCGGCGCGCTCGACGATCCGCTGGCGATTGCCGCGGCACTCGGCGGCCGCGAGCTTGCCGCCATCCTCGGCGCGACCTTGGCGGCGCGGCGGCAGCGCATTCCGGTGTTGCTCGACGGTTTTGTTTGCACCGCTGCCGTTGCACCGCTGGCGAAGCTGCGCAGCGATACGCTGGCGCACGTGCAAGCCGGCCACGTCTCGGCCGAAGCCGGGCACCGCATGCTGCTTGAAGAGCTCGGGCTTTCGCCGCTGGTCAATCTCAACATGCGGCTCGGCGAAGCCTCGGGCGCCGCGGTGGCGCTGCTGCTACTGCGCGCCGCGCTGGCGTGCCACACCGGCATGGCGACGTTCGCCGAGGCGGGCGTGTCCGATAAGCCGACGGATGGCGCCGAACCTAAAGCCGCAAGTTAAGGCGCATCCGTCGTCGCGATGGCGTGAAAGAATGTGCCGGTGACGCGGCCGCGCCGGCCTCCGGCATTGCCGAGTTCGCGGCCTTCGCCATCGTGCAGCTCGGCAAACGACTCATCGTTGCCGGCTGAGGTCAGCGATGCGTAATGGAATTCGTGGCCGCGCACGATCGCGCCTTGGCGTCCCAGCACGGTGTCGGACAATAGCCGTGCGGTACGGTAGCCGAGGTGCAGCTTGCGTTTGGCAAAGCTGGTGGCGTGGCCAAGCAGGCCGGTCATGGCGTGCGGTTGCCCCGCCGCATCCTGCAGGCTTTGACCCAAAACCATGTAACCGCCGCACTCGCCATGCACGGGCCGCGTTTGCGCGAAGTGCCGTATGCCATCGCCGAAGCGCCGTGCCGTGGCGAGCGCTTCCGCGTGAAGCTCCGGATAGCCGCCCGGAAGCCAGCAGCTGTCGGCGCTCTCCGGTGGCGATTCGTCAGCCAGCGGCGAGAACGACAGAATTTCGGCGCCGGCGTTGCGCCACGCCGCGAGTACATGCGGATAGACGAAGCTGAAAGCCCGATCGTGTGCCAGCGCGATGCGCTGCCCCGGCGGCGGGATGGCGGCGCCGCCTGTCGCAGATTTGATCGCCAACGGCGCGGCGCTCGCCATGATGGCGTCCAGGTCGAGATGGCTTTCAGCCATGACGGCGAGCCGCTCGATCAGCGACGTCAGATCGGGATGTTCGCCGGCTTGCACAAGACCGAGATGCCGCTCCGGCAACGCCAGCGCCGCCTCGCGCGGCACGGCGCCGAGGATTTGAAAGCCGAGCGTGGTGATGGCTTCGGCGACGACCGCGCGGTGGCGTTCACTGGCGACGCGATTCAAGATCACGCCGGCGATGCGCACGGCCGGATCGTGGGCGGCAAAACCCCGCACCACGGCCGCCGCCGATTGCGCCTGACGCGACACGTCGAGCACGAGCAACACCGGCAACTTGAAATGCGCGGCGAGATCGGCGGTCGCGCCGCGTTGCCCAGCCGCGCCATTGGTGCCGTCGAACAGCCCCATGACGCCTTCGATCACAAAAATGTCCGCGCCGGCTGAGGCCTGCGCTGCCATGGCGTCGAGCAGCGGGCGCGACATCGCCCAGGAATCGAGATTGACGCTCGGCGCAGCGGTCGCCGCGGCATGGAATGCCGGATCGATATAGTCGGGCCCGGCCTTGGCGGCGCGCACGGCGATGCCGCGCCGCCGCAGCGCGGCCAGTATCGCCAGCGTCACTGTTGTCTTGCCGGCGCCGGAATGAGGCGCCGCGGTGATGAGGCCGCGTGCCGTCACGGCGAATCCTTTTCAGGTTGAGCAGTTTCGCCGAGCAAGCGAGAGCGCATCTCGACGATGTCGCCGATCACCACGATGGCGGGCGGCTCGAATTTTTGCTCGCGCGCATCGGCGGCAAGTTTTTCCAGCGTCGAAACCAGGACACGCTGCTTCGGCGTCGTCGCCGAGGCGATCACGGCAGCAGGCGTCCGCGCCGCAAGTCCGGTTTTCATCAAGTCAGCCGTGATCCGATCGAGATTGTGCATCACCATGTAGAGCACGATCGGCTGTCCGGTGCGGGCGAGCGGCGCCCAATCGAACTCCTCGTCGGCGCCGTGTCCGGCCGCGAAAATGACGGCGCGATTGGTGCCGCGCAGCGTCGCCGGGATCGCCGCCGCCGCCAATGCCGCAAGCCCCGCGGTGACGCCGGGAATGACGCGGAACGGCACGCCGGCGGCGGCAAGCACCATCGCCTCTTCGCCGCCGCGGCCGAACACGAACGGATCGCCGCCCTTGAGCCGCAACACGCGCTTGCCCGCGCGCGCCAGCGCGACCAGGCGCTGGCTGATATCGGCTTGCGTCGCCGACGGCTTGCCGCCGCGCTTGCCGGCGAATTCGAGCCGCGCCCCCGCGCCGGCCAGCGCCAGCACGCGCTCGTCGACCAGCGCGTCATGCACGACCACATCGGCCTGGGTGAGGCCGGCGAGCGCGTCGAGCGTCAGCAGGCCGGGATCGCCCGGCCCGGCGCCGGCCAGCCAGACGGTACCCGGCGCGAAAACCGGAACGCCGGCGCGGCGCGCGGCTAAAGCGTCCCATGCGGTCATGGTTCGCTCCTCGGCTTGCCGTGGTGACGATTCCCGCGGCTGGGACTAAAGGGAAGGGCATGGCTAAGCAGGAACGCCCTCTGCGCCGGGGTTGGACCACCGGCACCTGCGCCGCGGCGGCGGCCAAGGCCGCTTTCACCGCGTTGGTGACCGGCGAATTCCCCGATCCGATCGCGGTGACCCTGCCGCGCGGCGAGCGGCCGAGTTTTGCGCTCGCCATGACACAGAAGGACGAAAATGCCGCGACCGCCGGCATCATCAAGGATGCCGGAGACGACCCGGATGTGACCCATGGGGCTTTGATCTGCGCCACCGTGCGCGCCGGCAAGAGCGGCGCCGGCGTGAGCTTTCGCGCCGGCGAGGGCGTCGGCACCGTGACCCGTGCCGGCCTTCCCGTGCCGCCCGGCGAACCCGCCATCAATCCGATGCCGCGCCGCATGATCCAAGACGCTATCGCCGAAGTCGCCGCTGCGGCGTCGTGTGCGGCCGACGCCGAGGTCGAAATCTCGATTCCGGGCGGCGAAGCGCTGGCGGCGAAAACGCTCAACGGCCGCCTCGGTATCGTCGGCGGACTGTCGATCCTCGGCACCACCGGCATCGTCGTGCCGTATTCGTGCTCGGCGTGGATCCATTCGATCCACAGCGGCATCGAGGTCGCCCGCGCCGCCGGCTTGATGCATATCGCAGGCTCGACCGGCGCGAGCTCGGAGACTGCGGTACAAAAACTCTACGGCCTGCCGGAGATCGCGCTGATCGACATGGGTGACTTTGTCGGCGGCATGCTCAAATATTTGCGCCGCCATCCGCTGCCGCGCGTCACCATCGCGGGCGGTGTTGCCAAGATGACAAAACTCGCCCAGGGCCTTACCGATCTTCATTCCAGGCGCGGCGAAGTCGATTTCGCGACACTCGCCGGATTTGCCGAAACGGCGGGCGGCTCGGCAGATCTCTGCGCCCGCATCAAGACGGCCAACACCGCGGCGGAAGCTTTTTTGCTGGCGCAATCCCAAGGCGTCGCGCTCGGCGACACGGTCGCACGCGCGGCGCAGGCGACGGCGGCGCGCGTCGTTGCCGGCCGCGATATCGCCGTCGAGATCGTGCTGTTCGATCGCGAACAAAATCTGGTCGGCCGCGCGCCGTTCAAGTAGATATAGGCTCACGCGGCGCCTCCACGGAAACGGCGGCGATAATCGGCGTCATAGAGCGCGCTGTCGCGAAAATTTTCAGCCGTGAGCGCGCGGCCGACCATGATCAGCGCCGTGCGTTCGATTTTTTCCGCCGCGACTTTCGCTGCGATATCGGCGAGCGTGCCACGCAGAATGCGCTGCGTTGGCGAACTCGCCTGCACCACGACGGCCGCCGGACAGTCGGCGCCGTAGAACGGCGTCAGCTCATCGGCAACTGTTTTGACGGCGTGAATCGCCAGATGGATGACAAGTGTCGCGCCGGTCTGGGCAAACGTCGCGAGACGCTCGGTTTCCGGCATCCGCGAGGCGCGGCCGGAGACGCGCGTCAGCACTACGCTCTGCGCGACTTCGGGAATGGTGAGCTCGCATTCGAGCGCCGCCGCAGCAGCAGCAAAGGCCGGCACGCCAGGCGTGAGCGTATAGGGAATGTTTTGCCGTTCGAGCCGGCGCAGCTGCTCGGCGAGTGCACTGTAGAGCGAAAGATCGCCGGAATGCAGCCGTGCCACGTCGAGATTTTTCTCGTGAGCCGCGGTGAACTCGGCTTCGATTTCATCGAGCGATAGCGGCGCAGTATCGACGATGCGCGCGCCGGGCGGACAGTGCGCGAGCAATTCGCACGGCACGATCGAGCCGGCATAGAGGCAGACCGGACAGCGCGCGATGAGATCGCGGCCGCGCACCGTGATCAGGTCGGCCGCGCCTGGCCCGGCGCCGATGAAATGTACCGTCATGGCGCGGCTCCCGAAGCGGCGACCGCGCAAGTCGCTGAGCCCATGACGAGCCGCGGACTGATGAGCCGCGCCGACGGTCCGGCTGCAGCCAGAGCTGCGGCCTCCGCGACCGAATGCACGCCGGTGAGCGCGAGCACGCGCCCGGATCGGGTCTCGGTGCGGTCGTTTGCCGCTTGCAATTCGGCTTCCGGGATCAGAACGAGATCAACACCGAATTTAGCCGCGGCCGCTGCGATACCGGCTTCGCCGTGCTTCGCCGCGGTCGTGGCGATGCAGTCGAGCGCGTGCGCCGCGATGCCGGCGCGTTCGAGTGCGGCGCGGATCGCTGCTTCGATGTCGGGTGCCGGGGCGCCCCGCCTGCAGCCGACGCCGGCGACGATCATGGCTTTGTCCAAATCCATTGCGTCACCGGCATCGCGGCATGCCAGCCGGTTTTTTCGCCGATCGGATCAGCCCGTGAAATGGCGATGCGGATCAGCTTGCCGCCGAGCGCGGCGTGGCGGGTCAAGAGCTGCGCCTCGCTGCCGAGCGTCACCGCATTGGCCACCAGGCGGCCGGCGGGCCGCAGCGCGCGGGTTGCCGCATCGAGCAAGCCGGCTTCGCTGACGCCGCCACCGATAAAAATGGCGTCGGGTGTCGGCAACCCCACGAGCGCTGTGGGCGCGGCGTCTTCCACGATCTCAAGACCGGGAACGCCGAACGCCGCGGCGTTGCGGCGGATACGCGCGGCGCGATCCGCTTGCCGCTCGATGGCAACGGCGCGCAGCGACGGATCGGCGAGCATCCATTCGATGGCGACCGAACCCGAGCCGGCGCCGATATCCCAGAGCAATTCGCCGCGCCGCGGCGCCAGCGACGAGATCGTGACGGCGCGGATTTCGCGCTTGGTGATCTGTCCGTCGTGCTCGAACAAAGCGTCGGAGAGGCCCGATGCGCGCGCGAGCACGCGGGCGTCGGCGGCGGCTTCGACTTCGATGGCAACGGTATTGAGCGCATCGACCGCGCCGAGATCGAACGCGGCGGCGTTTGCAGAACGGACGCGCTCGTACGATCCGCCGAGCGCTTCGAGCACCGTCAGGCGCGAGCCGCCAAAGCCCGATTGGGTCAGGAGCTTTGCCAGCGCTGCCGGTCCTTGGCCGTCGGAGGTCAGGGCCAGGATGCGGGTTCCCGGCTGCAAATGCGGGCGCACCAGATCAAGCGAGCGGCCGTGTACCGAAATGAGCACGGTCTGCGGCAGCGACCAGCCGAGCCGGGCCGCCGCCAGGCTGAAGGCTGACGGCGCCGGGATGACGGTCATCTCGCGGGCATCGATGCGGCGGGCGAGCGCTGAGCCGACGCCATAGTGGAACGGATCGCCCGACGCCAGCACGCAGATCTGGCGGCCGCGATGATGCAGCACTTCGTCGGGGGCGCCGTCGAACGGGCTCGGCCACGGCCGCGTCGCGCCGCGAATGAGCGGCGCCGCGAGGCCGAGATGGCGCCGGCCGCCGAACACGATTTCGGCCGCGCCGATCAGCCCGCGCGCCACCGGGCTCAAACCCTCGACGCCGTCCTCGCCGATGCCGACGATGGACAGCCAGCGCGGCGATGCGGCAGTGTCGGGCTCATTCGGCAGCGGTGTATTAGAAACCGGCATGGCACGCATCCTCATTCTCGGCGGCACTGCGGAAGCGCGGCAATTGGCCGGGCGCCTCGCCGGCCGTGCCAGCCTCGACATCACGCTGTCGCTCGCCGGCCGCACGGCAACGCCCGCCGCGCAGCCGGTGCCGGTCCGCGTCGGCGGCTTTGGCGGTGCCGACGGTCTCGCAAAATATCTCGCCGGCGAGCGCATCGATGCCTTGATCGACGCCACCCATCCTTACGCCAATGTGATTTCGGCAAACGCCGTCGCAGCCGCGCGGCGCAGCGGCGTGCCGTTGATCGCGCTGCGGCGGCCGCCTTGGATCGCGGTTTCGGGCGACCGCTGGATCGAGGTGAGCGACGTCGGCGAGGCGGTGCGGGCGATCGGTCAAACGCCGCGCCGCGTCTTTGTCGCGCTCGGCCGCAACGAGCTTAAGCCGTTCGGCGCCGCGCCGCAGCACTATTATCTGATCCGCAGCGTCGATCCGGTTGATCCGCCGTTGCCGCTGCCACATGTCGGCTATGTCACCGGCCGCGGCCCGTTCAGCCAAACTGACGATCATGCGTTGATGACAGAACATCGTATCGACATGGTGGTTGCCAAGAACAGCGGCGGTACCGCGACCTACGGCAAGATCGCCGCAGCGCGCGCGCTCGGCGTTGACGTCATCATGCTGCGCCGGCCAGCGGCGCCCGATGGAGCCGCGGTTGGGACAATCGAAGACGCGATCGCCTGGCTCGATCATGCGCTGACCTCCGCAACGGCACGCGGCGTGTAGACCAGCGCGTGGCGGCCGGGACGCGCGACGACGCGGGTGTCGCGCGAGCCGACGATCACCAGCGTCGCCATGTCGGCGTTCGCCGCGTCCGCGGCATCGAGCGTCACGACGTTTATTTGCTCATCCGGCCGTCCGACCGCACGGCCGAATATGACCGGCGTTGTCGGCGGCAGGTGCCGGCGCAGGCGCTCGATCGCATGACCGAATTGCCATGGGCGCGCTCGCGACACCGGATTGTAAAGCGCGATGACGAAGCCCGCGCCGGCCGCCGCATCGAGCCGCTGTTCGATCAACGGCCACGGCTTGAGATTGTCCGACAGCGAAATCGCGCAGAAGTCATGACCCAGCGGCGCACCGATCCGCGCCGCCACGGCGAGCATCGCGGTGATGCCGGGAATGATCGTGACGTCGAGCGCGCGCCAGCTGTCCGGCCCGGCTTCGATTTCCTCGCAGATCGCGGCCGCCATGGCGAAGACGCCCGGGTCGCCGCCGGACACCACGGCAACACGCGCGCCCTGCGCCGCATGGCGGAGCGCGTTGGCGGCGCGCGCGCTCTCTTCGCGGTTGTTGGAGGCGTGGCGGTTTTGGCCGGCGCGCACCGGCACGCGGTCGAGATAGGGCTCATAGCCGTAAATCGCTTCCGCGGCCGTGAGCGCTTCCTCGGCTTCCGGCGTCAGATAACGCGGGTCACCCGGTCCCAAGCCAACGACGATGAGACGCCCGCTCATGGCTTTCCTCCCGGCCGACCGGCCCAACCCGGCACCAGGACGACGGCGAAATAGGGCGCGTCGTCGTCGGGCTTCGAGGTCAGCGGAATCATTTTCGCGTCCGCCATGGTGCCGCGCTCGACATAGATGGCGCGCGGCAGGCGGCCGCTGCGGTCGAGCGCGCGGCGCAATTTCGGCAGATGCCGGCCGACTTTCATCACCACGGCGGCGTCGGCATCGGCGAGTCGGCGTGTTAGCTCGCCCTCCGGCAGTGTCGCGGGCAGCACGGTGAAAACGTCGTCGCCCTGCGCGATCGGCATTCCGGCCGCTGACCAGCAGCCCGACATGCCGGTCACGCCGGCGACGATTTCGGCGGAGAATCGCGGTGCGAGCCGCGTGTGCAGATGCATGTAGGAGCCGTAGAACAGCGGATCGCCCTCGCAGATCACGGCGACGATGCGGCCGGCATCGAGATGCGCGGCGATTGCAGTCGCGGCGCCGTCGTAGAAATCATTGATCGCTTCACGGTAGCCGTCGCTGTCCTTCGGCAATTCGGTGGTGACCGGATAGAGCAGGGGCAGTTCGATGACTTCGGCGCGCAGATGTCGCGCGGCGATGGCGCGCGAATGACTTTCATTTCCTGCTTTGGCGAAATGCGCGACCACGTCGGCCTCGCCGAGCGCGCGCATCGCTTTCAACGTCATCAATTCCGGATCGCCCGGGCCGACGCCGACGCCGATTAGTTTGCCCGCGCTCATAGGCCTGCCCTCGCCAGCGCGTTGACGGCGGCGGCGCACATGGCGCTGCCGCCCATGCGGCCGCGTACGACGATGAATGGCACGCTGCGCGGATCGGCGGCGAGCGCCGCCTTCGACTCGGCGGCGCCGACGAAGCCGACCGGAATGCCGAGGATCGCCGCCGGCTTCGGCGCGCCGGCGTCGAGCATTTCGAGCAGGCGGAACAAAGCCGTCGGCGCATTGCCGATGGCGACCACGGCGCCGGTCAAGCGATCGAGCCACAGATCGAGCGCCGCCGCCGAGCGCGTCGTGCCGCGCTGCTCGGCGATGCCGGGCGTGCGCGGATCGTTGAGCGTGCAGATCACATCGTTGCGCGCCGGAAGACGGGCGCGGGTAATGCCGTGCGCCACCATCTCGGCATCGCAAAAGATCGGCGCGCCAGCGGCCAGCGCCTGCCGCGCCGACGTGACGACATCGCCGCCGAATACAATGTGCGCCGCCGCTTCGACCTGGCCGCAGGCATGAATCATGCGCACCGCAATGTCGGCCTCTTCGGCCGAAAAGCGCGACAAGTCGGCCTCGGCGCGGATGATGGCGAACGAGCGCTCGTAGATCGCCGTGCCGTCGCGCAGATAGGCGGCGCGCTCAGACATGGTCATCCTCGTGTTTGAGGCCGCGCGCGATTTCGGCGACGGCGGCCGGCAGCTCATTCGTCGCAACGGTTGCAAACGGCGTGTCGCGGGTCGAGCCGTTGCTGATGAGCAGGCATCCTGCAGGAGTACCGACGACGGTCAACGCCGTCGGAGCAGGATGCGCGCAGCCCTTGGCGCAGCCGGAAATATGAATCTTGAACGAACCGTCGAGATGCGGCGCGGCGGCCGCGGCGATTTGTGGCGCAAGGGCGCGCGCGGCGATGTCCGCTGATGCGCAGATCGGCGCCCCGGCGCAAGCGACCACATGCCGGCGCGGATCGTCTGCATGCACGATAAAGCCGATCGCTTCGGCCGAGGCGGCAAATGAAACTGCTGTCTGTCGCGTCAGGCCGACGATCATGAGCGCCCGGCCCGGCGCCGCGCGCATCCCACTCGCTCCTGCCACCGTGGCGGCTTCGGTCAATCGTTGCAGCGACGTCGCATCGGTATGGCCGAAGGCGAGGCCGACGCCATGCGCGAATGTACCGTCTCGCAACGGATATATACCGACCGCATCGCTGAAGCGGAGTTGCGAGCGTGCGGGTCCATCATGGATGATCAGATCGGCGACAGCGGAGCGGAACGCGGCGACGCCCTCCGCCGCAACAACGTCGCGCAAGCGGGCAACGCGGCCACGCTGCGCCAAAACTTCAAACAAACGGGTGGTGACTTCGACGCCGTCTCGGACGGCAACGCATCCGAGGGGGACCGCATTTTGACCGTCGCCGCCAACGCTGACGCAAAGCGCTGCAACGCCATCGACCGCTTGGGCGCGCACGCGCACGTCGGCGGCAATACCGTCGAGACTGAGCGCGCCGCAGCCATCGATCGCGACCGAGACTTTGGCCGAAAGTCTTTGGGCGAGCGAGCTGTGTGCGAGAGCGTTGCGCAAGTCCGCGGCCAGCGCTCCCGTATCGATAATTTGCTCCGCATCGAGATCAGCTAACGGATTCGTCAGAACTGGAATGCCGTCCACGGCTGTGATGCCGAGAGTGGCGACCGCAGTCGCAAGACGCGGTGCTGACGCCGCGCTCAATCCGCGAATTTGGATGCTGCCGCGCGACGTGACTTCGATGATGCCGTTGCCATGCTGCCGCGCAGCCACGCACAGGCCGGCGAAGGCGTCGAGCGCGATCGTGCCGATCGGCAGCAGGCGGACCAGCAATCCATCGCCCGTCGCCATCGGCGCTGACAATCCCGGACAGGCGCCGCGACGCTGCGCAAGAGTGAGCGCGGCAGCGGTCATGCCGTGACCTCCGCGCGCAGCAGAGACAGACCAGCTTCGATGTCGTTGCGCCGCGGATGCCAGAACCCATGCCGCCGCGCGGCATCGAGCCGCTCGGCAATCGCCGAGGCGGCTTGCGGGTTCTCGCGCAACAGAAATTCGCGCACATCGGCATCGGCGACATAGGCGTCGTGCAGGAGATCGAACAATTAGCCGGCCACCGCGTCAGTGGTTTCGGCAAACGCAACTAGGCGGTCGACGGTTTCGGCAAGCTCGGCGGCGCCGCGCGGGCCGTGGCGCATCTGGCCGGCGATGAAGCGCGGATTGATCGCGCGTGCGCGCACGATGCGCGAAAGCGCCGCCGACAGCGCCCGCGCCCGCGGCCGCTGCGGATCGGTGACGTCGAGCATGATCAGATCGGCCGCGCGGCCAAGCATCTTTGCCGCCGCCGCGAAGCCGCCGACGAAGGCTGCGTCCTCGCCACCTTCGAGCAGGTCGCGGCCGGGATCGTCGCTCGCGTGTACAAGCGCGTCGGCGTCGGCGACGCGTTGGGCAAACGCGCCAGGCGCTACGTCACCTTCGCCGTCGGCGCCGCCATAGGCGTGGGATGCTGCGGCGAGATAAGCCGCACCGATCGAGTCGGTATCCGCGCTGCGGCCGAGCAAATCTTCGACGCCGGAACCATACAGGCCTGGCGCGGTGCCAAAGATGCGATCGAGGCGTGCCTGACTCCCACGGCGTGCGGCGGCGAGCGGATTTTCATCGTTGTCCTCATCGCGCGCCGCGACCGCCTGCACGGCGGCGTCGATGAGCGCGATCTGCGCCGGAAACAGATCGCGGAACAATCCGGAAATGCGCCAGGTGACATCGACGCGCGCACGTCCGATCGCCGCCGGCGGCAGCACTTCCACGCCGGTGATGCGGCCGCTCGCCGGTTCCCAGATCGGCCGGCAGCCCATCAGTGCAAACCCTTGCGCGATTTCCTCGCCGCCGGTGCGCAGCGTGGCGCTGCCCCATAGATCGATGACGACCGCGCGCACCATCTCGCCATGGGTCTGCAGATGCGCGCGCACGATCTCATCGGCGGCGAGCCGGCCGAGCTCCATCGCTGTCGGCGTCGGCAAGGTGCGCGGATCGGCGGTGAAGAGGTTGCGGCCGGTCGGCAGCACGTCGCGCCGCCCGCGCGTCGGCGCGCCGGCGGGCCCCGGCGCGACGCGGCGGCCGTCGAGCGCTTCGAGCAACGCCGTGCGCTCCGCTGCGGCGCTTGTTCGCCACAGCGGATCGTCGGTGCCGGCGGGCGTGCGGCCATAGATGTGCAAGCCGTCCTTGATGGCGAGGTCCTTGAGATCGCACAGCCAGGCGTCGATGCGGCGTAGCGCTTCGTCGGGCGCGAAGGCGGAGCCGACGCCGGCCTCGCGCGCCAGGCCGGTGCGTTGCGCGGTCTCGACGATCAGCGTCGCCAGCCGCTCGCGCCGCCGCCGGTCGAGGCCGTCGGCTTGGGCATATTCATCGACCAGACGCTCGAGCTCCCGCGCGTCGCCGGAAAGTCCGCCGTCGACAAGCGGCGGCGGCAGATGGCCGATGGTCAGCGCCGCGATGCGGCGCTTGGCCTGCGCCGCCTCGCCCGGATTGCTGACGATGAACGGATAGATCACCGGCAATGCGCCGGTGACGATTTCAGGAAAGCATTCCGCTGTGAGCGCGATCGCCTTGCCGGGCAGCCATTCCAGCGTGCCATGCGCGCCCATATGGACGAGCGCATCGACCTCAGCGACGTGCCGCAGCCACAGGCCGAACGCGACCAGCGCGTGGCGCGGCGGCAATAGCGGATCGTGATAGTCGGCGCGCCGTGCCGCCGCGCGCCCACGATCGGGCGGCAGCGCCACCAAAAGCTTGCCGAATTTTTTCACGCGGAAGCGGAACGCACCGTCGCGCACATCGGCGTCGTCCGCGGGTTTGCCCCAAGCCTCGCGCAGCCGGGCGATGGCGGCGCTTGGTAAGCGAGCGAGCAGGCGTTCGTAGTCCTCGATCGCAAGCGTCGCGTCATCGGCGCCCGGCGAAAGCATATCGAGCAATTCACGCGGCGTTTTCGGCGTGCCGCTCGCGGCGTAGCCGGCGGCGGAAAGATCGTCGAGCAGCGCGATCACGCTTGCCGGCACATCGAGGCCGACCGCGTAACCGGTGCGGCCTGGCGCGCCGGGATAGTCCGGCATCAGGATGGCGATCCTGCGTTCGCTCGCCGGCAAGGCCTGCAAAAGAACATGCGCGGCGATTCGATCCGCCACCATGGCAACGCGATCCGGCTCGGGCCGGCTGGCGAATGCGCTGAAGGCAAGCCCGGCCTGGGTTGGCAGCGCATCCTTGAATGCGATGATGCCGGCCAGCACGCGGCCGTCGAGCTCGGGCAATACCACATGCATGGCAAGATCGGCGGCGCCGAGGCCGCGCGCACTGTCGCGCCACGCCGCGCGCTTGGTAATGGCGCTGACGACCTGGAACACCGGGACGCCCGGCGCGTCGAGTGGCGTTGGCTCATCGGTGCCGGCGGCGGCGGCGAAGGCCGTCATGGTGACGATCAGTGCCGGCTTGAGCCGCTCAAGTGCCTTGCGCAGAAACGCGCCCGCCTCGCGCTCCTTCAAGCTGGTGACGAACAGCGCGACCGGCGCCAAGCCGCGCGCGGCAAGCGCCGCGCATAGCGCATCGACCGGCGCGGTGTCGTCGGCAAGCAGCAGCGCGCGGTAGAAGATGATCGGCACCACCGGGTGGCCGGCTTGCAGCGACGCCACCAATCGCTCGATATCCACCGCGCCCTCGCCCGGGAGATAGCCGGCAAGGCGCGGCACCGGCTGCGGCTCGCGCAATGCGAGATCGCGTCCGGCATGGTGCGCGAGCCGGCGCAGCAGCGCGCGCAGATTGTCGCGGCCGCCTTCGCGGAAGAAGCGCAGCAACGCGTCGAGTTCCTGCGCCGGCAGCGTGGACGCGGCAGCAAGCCGAACATCATCGCGATCCTCGCCGGGCAGCACCGCGAGCGCGATGCCGCGTTCGCGCGCCAACGCCGACAGCCGCTCGATGCCGTATTTCCACCAGTCAAGGCCGCCGAGCAGGCGCACCACGATCACCTTGGCATGCGCCCCGACCCTGTCGATCCACAGATCGACCGACATGGGGTGGCGCAGGTCGCGCAAATGCGCCAGCCGCACGCTCGGCAAGCTCGCGCGCTCAGCCTCCCAGGCGGCGGCAAGCGCGGCGAGATCGCTGTCGGCGAACGACAGTACGGCAATGTCGCCCGGCGTTTGGCCGAGATCGACCGCTTCGACGATTTCGTCGAGGTTGGTCGAGCTCGTGGTGAGCAGATGCATCGCTTAAGTCCGGTTCCTCAACCTGCGAGCGCGCGTGTCACCGCGGCTCGGTCGAGTCCTTTCAGTCCGATCACGACAAGGCGGCTCTCGCGCGGCTCGCTCGCTGCCCAGGCCCGATCATATTGATGTGTCACCCGCGAGCCCACTGCCTGGACCAAGAGGCGAAGCGGTTTGCCGGCGACGGCGGCAAAACCCTTGACGCGCAGCACGTCGAATTTTTCCGCAAGCGCGGCGACGCGCGCGGCGAGATTCGAGGGATCGGCGATCTCACCGAGCGGAACCACAAAGCTGTCGAAATCGTCGTGGTCGTGGTCCAGCTCGTTATCGTGATGGGTGCGGCGATTGGCAATGTCGTCCTCGGTGCCGACGCCCAGCCCGAGCAGCAGCGCCGTGTCCACCTTGCCGCCGCTGACCGTGACAACCTTGATCTTGCGCGGCAGCGCGCCGGCGATCGCGGCCAGCGCCTTGTCGAGGCCGGCCGCATCGAGCAGGTCGCGCTTGTTGAGCACGACGAGATCGGCGCAGGCGATCTGATCCTCAAAAACTTCCTCGATCGGGTCGTCGTGATCGAGCGCGGTGTCGGCGGTGCGTTGTTGCTTGAGCGCGTCGAGATCGTGCGCGACGCGGCCGTCGGCCAGCGCCGCGCCATCGACCACGACGACAACGCTGTCGACGGTGACGCGATTTTTGATCGCCGGCCAGTGGAACGCCTGCACCAATGGTTTTGGCAGCGCCAGGCCCGAGGTCTCGATCACGATGTGCTCGATATCGCCTTTTGCCAGGATGGCGTCGAGCGCCGGCACGAATTCGTCGGCAACCGTGCAGCACAGGCAGCCGTTGGCGAGCTCGACGATGTTGTCCTCCGGGCAAGCCGCGTTACCGCAGCCTTTGAGGATGTCGCCGTCGATGCCGACATCGCCGAACTCGTTGACGATGACGGCGAGGCGGCGGCCGTCGGCATTGCCGAGTACATGGCGGATCAGCGCGGTTTTACCGGCGCCGAGAAAGCCGGTGACGATGGTGCAGGGGACGCGCGTAAGCGAGCCGGTCATTCGTCAGTTCCTTCAAAAAAGTCGACGGGGGGAACGCGGGCAATGAGGCCGCGCTTGAGGATTTCGGGCCGGCCGCGCCACGGCAAAATACCATCGGCGGCGCCGGCGAGCAGGCGAGCGCCTTCGATCAGTGCGTCGGCGCAAGTCGCATCGAGGCCCCCGAACACATAAGTCCAGGAGCCGTTGCAGCGCATCGCGGCGCTGGGGCCGCGCGTGCAATTGGCGAGGCAGCGCAGCCGCCGCACGTCGACTCCGGTGCCGGCGGCGGCGCGTTCGGTCGCCGCGGCGAGCAGCGCGCCCGGGCGCGGTTCGCTGTCCGGCTCGCCGGCGCGCTTGCAGGTGGTGCAGACGTAAACGGTGGGCGCGGAGGTCATCTATGCGCGCTCCGCAATGGGTTGGTCGAGGCGCTGCCAACGGAACAGCAGGTAAGAGATCGCCCAGCTGGCGATGAAAATACCGACGACCAGATAGCCGAAACCGGCAAGCCCGCTATTGAGATCGCCGATAAAATTCCAGAAGCGGCCTTCGAGGCCGAGTTTGCCGGCGATGAGGCCGAGCGCCTCGATGCCGCCGATCAACAGCGCGACCACGACGGAGATCGCAGTGATGGTGAGGTTGTACCAAATCTTGCGGATCGGATTGAGGAACGCCCAGCCATAGGCGCCGACCATCAGCACGCTGTCGGAGGTGTCGACCAGCGTCATGCCGGCGGTGAACAGCGCCGGGAAAATCATGATGGTGCCGATGGTCATGCCGCCGGAGGCCTGGCTGGCAGCGACGGCGAACAGGCTGATCTCGGTCGCGGTGTCGAAGCCAAGCCCGAACAGAAAGCCGATCGGGAACATCTGCCAGCTGTGCGACACCATGCGGAACAACGGCCGGAAGATGCGGGCGAGCAGGCCGCGGCCGGACAGCAGCAGGTTCAGCTCTTGCTCCTCGACCGGCTCGCCGCGGCGCGCGCGCAGAAAACTTTTCCAGACGCCGCGCAGGATGACGAGATTGATGGCGGCAATGGTGAGCAGAAAGAATGCCGAGGCGCCGGTGCCGATGATGCTGCCGACCTCTTTGAATTCGGCAAAGCGGCCCTGCAGCGCGAACGCCGCTGCGGCGATCGCCGCGACCGCAAGCGCGATGGACAGCGAATGGCCGAGCGAGAAGAACAGGCCGACCGAATACGGTCGTTTGCCTTCCTGCATCAGCTTGCGCACCACGTTGTCGATGGTGGCGATGTGATCGGCATCGACGGCGTGGCGCAGCCCGAGCACATAGGCGAGGAAGGCGGTGCCGAGCAGCGTCGGCCGCCCGGCCAAGGCAATCAACGCCCAAATCCAGACCAGTGCGCTCGCCGCCAACAGCACGATATAGATCGCGGAAATCTTGGCGCGCTGATTGGCCGAGGCGTCATCGACCGCCGATTTCAGAAAATTGAGCACAAAAAAGACCTCGCCTGACCTGCCGCCTGTCGCCGGCGCGAGCGAGGACCAAAAGACTTTACGTCTTTTGGATCATCCACCGATACACCCCGACCGATGTTTGTCGCGTCGACACGGCCGATGGCAGGTCTCCTGGCTCGTGGATCGGCGCCTTGCCCTGCCTTCCCGGCGGCAAACGGCCGCCAGTGGCATATCCGGACAAGACTTCCCACTCACAGTTGCGGGGGCAGCTGCGGAATTGGCAGCGCTTAAGCGTTGCCTCACCGCATTCCCTTTTCGCCCTCTCGTGAGGGACCATCGGTCCGCTAGTGATAGATTTCGATTGGCGGCCCTGTCAATCTGGCCGGCCGGCGTATGAAACCGACCCGTAGGCGCGATGTCGAGCGTACCAAAACTCACTTTCGTCATCGGCGGCGCCCGTTCGGGCAAAAGCCGCTATGGCGAAAGCGCGATCGCCACATTGCCGCCGCCGTGGCAGCCGCCTTGGGCCTATGTGGCGACGGCGGAGGCGCTCGACGCGGAAATGGCCGAGCGCATCGAGGCCCATCGGGCGCGGCGCGGCCCGCAGTGGCGCACCATCGAGGCGCCGCGCGGCCTCGCGGCGGCGCTGGCGGAATGCGAGGCGATGCCGGTTCTGGTCGATTGCCTGACATTGTGGCTGTCGAACCACATGCTGGCGGACGCCGATATCGACCTGGAAATGGCCCGGCTTGAAAATGCCTTGAAGGCGGCCAAGACGCCGATCGTGCTGATCGCGAACGAAGTCGGTTCCGGGATCGTGCCGGATCATCCGCTCGGGCGAAAATTCCGGGATTTGCAGGGCGTGCTCAATCAGCGCATGGCTGCGCGCGCCGACCGCGTGGTTCTGGTCGTTGCCGGACTGCCGCTCGCCCTGAAAGGCTCGTTGTAAGGAAACGTCATGAGCGAAACCGCCGATAATGCCGAAGCCGAGCGCCATCGCGCCAAGATGGCCAAGCGCAAGGCCGTGCAGGACG
>DATHHM010000343.1:0-3536 GCA_035317145.1 Xanthobacteraceae bacterium
AAACAGGTCGCGGCCCAGATGACGAGGCTCGCCATGATCGAGTTTCGCGGCCCGTAGCGGGTGACCGCCCAGCCCCAGACCGGCGCCGCGAGGCTGTACGAGATGAACATGCTCGAGGCGAGCCAGCCGAGCAGCTTGGTCTGGCCGCCAAGCTGCATCTCGCCCAAAAATTTCGGATCGGCCATGACAAGAGAAATGTTGCTCTTGTCGAACATCGAGATGATCCAATAGATCAGCAGCGTCGGCGCGATGTAGGTCCAGCGCACGCGGGTCGCCGCCGCAATGCCGGCCGCGTCGCGCGAAAGCCCCTGCGGAACCGTGATGGCCATCCGATCCTCCCCTGAAGCGACGCGCGGTTTTGCTTGTTATGGGCCGGCGCCGGAACGAACCGACGCCGCTGGAAGTCGCGCGATTTCGCGCGCAAAATGTTGCCCGGGCGCCGCAACTTGTCAACAATACGAGCCATGCAAGAAGAACCCGGCTCTGCGGCGAATGCGGCCACGCGCGGTGGTAGCACCGCGGAAGTTTTTGCCGCGTTCCTCCGCCTCGGCTTGACGAGCTTCGGCGGCCCGATCGCCCATCTCGGCTATTTTCACGAGGAATTCGTCGTGCGCCGAAAATGGCTCGACGAAAAAACCTATGTCGACCTGGTGGCGCTGTCGCAATTCCTGCCCGGGCCGGCGAGCAGCAAAGTCGGCATCGCGCTCGGCCTGTCGCGCGCCGGCTATGCGGGGGCGCTGGCCGCCTGGACCGGCTTCACGCTGCCGTCGGCGATCGCGCTGGTGCTGTTCGGCTATGGCGTCACGTCGCTCGGCAATGCGCTCGGCAGCGGCTGGCTGCATGGGCTCAAAGTCGCGGCCGTTGCCGTGGTCGCGCAAGCGGTGCTGACCATGATGCGATCGCTGGCGCCGGATCGCGCGCGCGCGACGCTCGCGGTCGCAGCCGCCGCCTTGGTTTTGGCGGTGCCGTCGTCGTGGGGCCAGATCGGCGCCATCGTGCTTGGCGCGGCAATCGGCCTTTTGCTGTTTCGCGATGCGCCGCCGGCCGATCATGCCAGCTTGCCGCATCCGGTCAGCCGAACGGTTGCGATTGCCGCGATCGTTGTGTTCTTCGCAATCCTGATCGGCTTGCCGCTGGTCGCCGCTGCGACTGCGAACCATTCGTTGCAACTGTTCGAAGCGTTCTATCGCTCAGGCTCGCTGGTGTTCGGCGGCGGCCATGTGGTGCTGCCGCTGCTGCAAGCCGCCGTGGTGCCGCCGGGCTGGGTCAGCAACGACGCGTTCCTCGCCGGCTACGGCGCGGCGCAGGCGGTGCCCGGCCCGCTGTTCACGTTCTCCGCCTATCTCGGCACGGTGATGGGCCCCTCGCCCAACGGCTGGGCCGGCGCGATCCTTTGCCTCGTCGCCATGTTCCTGCCCGCCTTCCTCCTGGTGATCGGTCCGCTGCCGTTTTGGGATGAGCTGCGGCGGCGCCCTGCCGCGCAAGCGGCGTTGCGTGGCGTCAATGCCGCGGTGGTGGGGCTGCTGCTGGCCGCGCTCTATAACCCGGTGTGGACGTCGGGAATTAAGAGCGCCGGCGACTTCGCGCTCGGCGTGGCCGCGTTCCTACTGTTGTTCATGTGGAAGACGCCGCCGTGGCTGGTCGTCGCGTTCTGCGCGATCGGCGGCGCTGCTCTGACATTATTCCAATAAATCGCCGCTCAAGTCGGCGGCAACAGAGCGGCCAGTTCCTTGAACGGCTGATAGGCCGTATCGGCGCATTGTCCCGGCGTCGCATCGACGAACTGATTGACCATGGTGCCGAGATAGATCACGACTTTTTCCTTGTGCTGATTGTGACCGTTGAGCATCACGCAGACGATATAATGCTCGCCGGAGCCGACCGGCTTGAGCACCGGCGCGCCGATCATTGAATTGCGAAAGTCGGCGCGGTCGGTCACAACCAGCCCCAGATAGGTCGCGATCTGGTTCCTGTAGTCGGTCGGCATGACGGTGGCATCGGCCGCCGGCTTCGGCGTGTTCGAGCAGCCGGCGATTGCCAGCGACGCCAGCAGCAGCGCGGTCCCGGTGCGAGCGATCGTCGCGGCGATGTCGCGTCGACCTTCTAAAGGACGGAAATTCGGCACCGCTTATTCCTCCGGCGACGGGCCGCACCAGCCGGGCAGATAATTGGCGTCCATGCTCTTGGCCAGTTGCAACGCCTTCTCGAGCCCGCGCGCGAAGTCGCGCTCGACCAATTTCCGCTTCACGCGCCGGCGCAAAAAATCCGCCCAGATGAATTCGCTGAACGGCGTCGTATCCTTGGCGTAGCCGCCGATACGGCGCAATTCGCCGGCCAGCGAGCGGTACGGGTCGTCGACCAGCCCGGTCACCGACTTGGGAAGGTCCCTGTAGTGGCGGCGGCGCCCAGCGTCGTCGAATGGATGCATCCAGTTGTGGTTGTCCATCACGAACCAAAAGGAATCGGGTTCGAGCATGCTCAGATTGGCGATGACCGTCACGGCGACTTCCTTGACGCCTTCCTCATGCAACGCCAGCGCCAGATGATGATGGTCGATGACGTAATACCGCTGTTTCGGACCGAGGATCACCGGAATCAAATGCTTGCCAAGAAAGTCAGCGTCCTTATCCTTTTTTTTCTCCGCTATCTCGCGCCAGTGTTTGCGCTTGGCTTTGACCTCCCGCATGCCGACGGTGATCTGGGTCGGACGCAGGCCGGTAATGGCGACCGGCGTCAGCCTGGGCTCGCGAAGGGTCATGTTCGGCTCCATCGAAAAGGTCCCGCCCGATCATACCGCGGCGGCGGAGCATCTAAAAGCAAGCCGCCCGGTGCTCATTTGCACCGGGCGGCGTTTCCGTCGACGACTTCGGCCAGCCCCTAATGCGCCAGCGGGTCGGGCCGGATCTGGATGTGGACCGCCATGGGCGTCATGCCCTTGCCGCCTTCCTTGAGCCAAGGCGTGCGGTCGCCTTCCGACGACCACAAGCCCCTGCCCTTCCAGCCGGTGTTCGGATCGTCGATACGGGCATCAAGTCCCTTGGCATAAAAGCCGAGCGGGTACGGGATGCGCAGCGACACCATCTTGCCGTTGACCAGCGCGGCAAAGCCGTCGCTCTCATTTGCCGTCGAGATCGGCACATTGTCGCCGAGCCCGACCGCGTTGTGCTGGTCGACCCAGGTGTAGTAGCTCGCCTCGGCGCTGTTATCGCCGATACCTTGGAAGCCGGGGCCCGGATATTTGTAGAACGTCCAGCCTTCCGGGCAATGATCGCCGGTCGCTTTCGGTCCATTGAGCGGGCCCTTGCACTTGCTGCGATCGAAGCTACCGAGATGGCCGCTGGCCAGCGACACCCACGCGACGCCCTTGCCGTCGATGTCGCCGCCGCGCGGGCCGAACCCAGGCATCGGGACATTATAGACTTCCGTGAGCTTGGTCTTCGGATCGAACCGCGCCACGCCGCCTTTGCCGGCGAACACGCCGACCGTGAACCACACGGAGCCGTCGACCGGGTTCGGCATCACGGCGTCAGTGCCCG
>DATHHM010000344.1:0-4063 GCA_035317145.1 Xanthobacteraceae bacterium
AAAAGGGCATTTATCCCGCTGTCGATCCGCTCGATTCAACCTCGCGCATGCTGACCGCCGCCGTGGTCGGCGAGGAGCATTACAACGTCGCGCGCCAGGTGCAGCAGGTGCTGCAGCGCTACAAGGCGCTGCAAGACATCATCGCCATTCTCGGCATGGACGAGTTGTCGGAAGAGGACAAGCTGACGGTGGCGCGGGCGCGCAAAATCGAGCGCTTCCTGTCGCAACCGTTCCATGTCGCCGAAGTGTTCACCGGCTCGCCCGGCGTCTTCGTCGATCTCGCCGACACCATCCGCGGCTTCCAGGGTCTGTGCGAGGGCAAATACGATCACCTGCCCGAGGCCGCCTTCTACATGGTCGGCACGATCGACCAGGCGGTGGAGAAGGGCAAGAAGCTCGCCGCCGAGGCGGCGTAACAGAGCCATAAGATCGGAACTGCGACATGGCCGACCTTCATCTCGAGTTTGTCTCTCCTGAACGGGTACTGTTCTCCGGCGACGTCGATCAGGTCGACTTGCCCGGCGCCGAAGGCGACATGGGCATCCTGCCCGGCCACGCGCCGCTGGTGACCGCGCTGCGGCCCGGCATCGTCACCATCTTCATCGGCGGCAAGCGCGAACCGGTCGTGGTCATCGGCGGTTTTGCCGAAGTGAGCCCCGCCGGTTTGACGGTGCTCGCCGACAGCGCCGTGGCGCGGGAAGACTTCGACATGGCGACGCTCGCCAGCGAGATCAAAGACGCCGAGGAAGACGTCGCCGACTGCACCGACGCCGCCGAGCGCGACAAGCTCGCCCGCCACCTCGAACAATTGAAATCATTACAAGCGGCGCTGGCGCAGTAGCTCGGCGGCTACCGGTTATCCGATACCTCTGCGCCGCAGGGCGGTTGCATGACACCGCCGCTGTCGGCAATCTATGGGGCATTGCGGTGATGCGGCAGGCGTCCGATGAATAGAAAAATCGCGGCCATTTTCGCTGCCGACGTCGCCGGCTACAGCAAGCTCGTCGCCGAAGACGAGGAGGAGACGCTGCGGCGGCTCGCCTCCTATCGCGCGGTGATGGACGACTTCATCGCGCGAGCCGGCGGGCGGATTTTCAATACCGCGGGCGACGCCGTGCTCGCCGAATTTCCCAGTGCCGTCGAGGCGGTGCGCTGCGCCATCGACATCCAGGAGAGCCTGCGCACCCGCAACATGGCCTATCCGGCCAGCCGGCAGATGAGCTTCCGCATCGGCATCACCATCGGCGATGTGGTCGAGCGCAACGGCGATCTGCTCGGCGACGGCGTCAACATCGCGGCGCGGCTGGAAGGCATCGCGCCGATCGGCGGCATCTGCATCTCGCGCACCGTCTACGAACAGGTCGCCAACAAGCTGTCGGTGCAGTTCGCCGATATCGGCGAGCAGCAGGTCAAGAATATTCCGACGCCGGTCCATGCCTACAAGTTCGAGATGCGGCCGGACGACGGTCGCTTCGTGGCCGCGCCGGTCAAGAAGCCGGCCAAGGCCGCGCCGTGGATGGTGCCGGTCGCCATCGCGGCGCCGATCGTGGTGATCGCCATCGCGGCGGTCGCCTATCTGATGGGCGAGCGGCACAACGTACCGTCGCCTTCTCCGCCCAGCCCATCGCTGGCAACGACCGCCGGCGCAGTGCCGCCGGCCCCGCCGCCTCAGGCAGGCGCTACGACGGCATCGGGTGCCTCGGCCGGTGCGCCGATGCCATCAAGCGCGCCAACGCCGCCGGCCACACGGCAAGCCGAAGCGCTGGTGCCGGAAACGATTCCGTTCCTCACCGACCGGCAGCGCAACAACATTCGCAACGAATACCTGCCGGCGGCCGATCACAAGGCGCTGGCGATCAGTCCGGGCCCGATCGGTTTTACCTCGGCCCAAGCTGACGACGAGACTGCGAAGACCGGCGCACTCGACGTTTGTCAGAAACGCGCCGACGCCCTGCCGCAGCAGCGCAAGTGCGAGCTCTACGCGGTCGGTAATACGGTTGTGTTTACCGGTCCGCGGCCGCCGCTTCCGCCGCCGCCCTGGGTGAGGCACGATCCGGCGACGACGCGGCCTCTGGTCGCGGGCGACATTCCGCTGATACGCCAGCAGGCCAAGGCGTCGATCGAGAAGAATTATCTGAACGGACGCGTGCCGAAGGCGCTGGCGCTCGGTCCGTTCGGCGGCTACTCAGTCGTCACAAATCAGGAGAGCGCCGACGAGGCGGTGCGCCGCACCTTGGAGATTTGCGGCAACAACGCCGGCGTGCCGTGCATCATCGTCGCGGTCAACGAGGATTTCGTCGTGCCGATCCCGACGACGATGAAAGTGGCCGGTTTCTTCCAGCCCATCAGCGCTGCGGCCATCGCACCCGAACTGCGCGACGACATTGCCCGCCGCCTCGCCAACGGCAGCGGCTGGACCGCCGTCGCCGCCGGTTCGGGCGGCCATGCCGGCGTCATGCTCGGCGCCGCCAACGAGCAGGACGCCATCGCCGGCGCCATGGCGGATTGCGCCAAGCGCGACAGCGCCTGCCGTGTGATCGGCATCGGTCCGTTTGCCGTCGAGGCTAATTGAGCGCCTTCACGTTCGAGCGAGGTGCGCGAATTCGCGGACCACGCGTTGGTAGATCGCGCGTTTGAACGGCACGACCAGGTTCGGAACGTTTTGCATCGGCTCCCAGCGCCAAGCCGAGAATTCCGGTTCGGAGGCGCCGGCGGGATGCGCGAGGTCGATCTCGCTCTCGTCGCCGGTGAAGCGCAGTGCGAACCATTTCTGGGTCTGGCCGCGGTATTTGCCTTTCCACGCCTGGCCGACGATCTCGCGCGGGATGTCGTATTGCAGCCAGTCGGCGATTTCACCGAGGCGCTCGACGGAACGGATATTGGTTTCCTCGTGCAGCTCCCGCAGCGCTGCCGGCCACGGCTCTTCGCCCTTGTCGATGCCGCCTTGCGGCATCTGCCAGGCGTGCGTCGCGTCGATATGCTCCGGCCCTTCGATACGGCGGCCGATGAAGGCACGGCCGTCGCGATTGAGCACCAGCACGCCGACACAGGGGCGATAGGGGAGGTCTTCGAAGCGCATAGCGGAGGACAGATGTCGGACGACAGACGACGGATGATTTCAGTTTATCCGTCCTCTGTCATCCGTCGTCCGTCGTCAGGTTTGCTTAGGCTTCAGCGCCACCGCCGTGATCGGAACCAACTGGACGCCGTGATCGGCCAAGGTTTTCGCCCATTTGGCGATGTGGTCGATCGAGACCGGCAGCCCGGACGAAATGCCGACGGCGATGCTGCGCTCGCGTGCTGCCATTTCCAGGCGGCCCAGCGCGTGGTCGATCTCGCTCGCCGTCGGCACCGCGTCGATCGTCACATCGGCCTTGGCGAAGGGGAGGTTGTTGGCGCCGGCGATGCGGCCGGCGAGGCTCCGCGGGTTCGCGCCATCGTCGACGAAGATCAGGCCGCGCTTGGCGGTTTCGCGCAGCACCGGCGCGAACGACTGATCGGAGGCGGTGAAGCGTCCGCCCATGGCGCTGGCGATGCCGACATAGCCTTGCAACCGGCTCATCAGCCAATACAGCCGGTCGATGTTCTGCTGCGGCGTCAGCGAGGTGAGCAGCGTTTGCGGGCCGGGATCGTTGTCGGGATAGTCGAACGGCTCCATGGGGACCTGGAGCAAAACCTCGTGGCCCCGGGCGCGGGCGCGTCCGGCCAGCGCCGCGACGTCGCTGCCATAGGGCATGAAGCCCAGCGTCACCGCTCCCGGCAGCTTGGCGATGGCGTCGGCGGTGGCGCTTGAGCTGACGCCCAGCCCGCTGACGATAATGGCGATGCGCGGCGCGTCGGGCTTGCCGGGCAGCGCCTTCACCGGCTGGGCGAAGGCATCGGCCGGCCGCACGCCGTCGGCGGCGATTTTGGGAATGGCGCCCTGGGCCGACATTTCGAGGAATTTCTGGTCGAGCGGAGAGGCTTCGGGCGCTGCGGCCGCGTCGTTGGCCACGGCTGGAAGCTCGACTTCCTTACGCTCGCCGGTCTTGCCGTCGATGATGGTGATGGTCTTGGTGGCGGC
>DATHHM010000345.1:0-19387 GCA_035317145.1 Xanthobacteraceae bacterium
CGAGCCGTCGAGATTGGATTTCATGGCCGAGAGTTCGGCGAGCTCCGATTTCATCGCGCGCAAAATGCTGCCTGCATCCGCCGTAGTCGCGCTCGGAGCCGCCTCGGGCATGAGCCGCCCGAAGCCGGCGCCTGACAGCGATCCGACGAACGAACCAACGCCCGCTGCCAGCGCAATGGTTGCCGCCAGCATCGCAAACCGCCACGAGCGCGGTTGTGCCGCGGGAGCGGCGGCCGCACTCGGCTCTTCCTTTCCCGTTTCGCCATACACCGCCTCGTCGTTCGGCGGCGGTGCGGCGTCGGCATCAAAAAACTCATCCTCAATGCCGGCTGCGGCATCGAGCTTTGGCGACCACACGACGGGCAATTTGTGCTCTGTCGAGTCGCCCGGACCGGCGGAAGACTCGCTGGCAGGTGAATTCGACGCCTCGGGCTTTTCGATCTTGTCGGGTTCGTCCGCGCGCTCGCCCATATCGGATCCTCCGCTTTGCGGTTGATCCGTCGTTAACGAATTATGGTTAGCAATTGGTTACCGCGGGCCGCCGCGCGCCGCGATGATCGGCCTTCAATCCACCAAACCTTCAATCCGCCAAGCCGTTGTCGCCGGCGAGGTCCTTGAGCGAGGTTTCCGGGCGGGCGCCGATGTGCTGGATCACTTCGCCTGCGGCGAGCGCGCCGAGGCGGCCGCAGGTGCGATCGTCGGCGCCGCGGGCGAGGCCGGAGAGGAAGCCGGCGGCGAACAGATCGCCGGCGCCGGTGGTGTCGACGACACGCTTGACCGGAAAAGCCGGCACCGCCTCGATGCCGTCGGGGCCGACGACCAGACAGCCCTTCTCGCTGCGCGTGACCACCGCGGTGTCGATGTCGGCGCGCAGCGCCTTGATCGCGGTGTCAAAATCCGCGGTTTGATAAAGGCTCCCCAACTCGGCCTCGTTGGCGAAAATGAGATCGACGGTGCGCGAGCGCATCAATTGCAAAAACTCGTCGCGCCAACGGTCGACGCAAAACGCGTCCGACAGCGACAGCGCCACGGTGCGCTCCGCAGCGTGCGCGATTTTTGCCGCCTTGAGGAACGCATCCTTGGCGTTCTTCGGATCCCACAGATAGCCTTCGAGATAGACGATGCGGCTCGCGGCGATCATGTCGGCATCGATGTCGGCGGGATGCAAATCCTGGGCGGCGCCGAGAAACGTGTTCATGGTGCGCTCGCCGTCGGGCGTCACCAGCACGTAGCAGCGCCCGGTCGAAGCGCCGTCGGACGCCGGCGGCGTCGCGAACGTCACACCGGCGGCGCGGATATCGTGGCTGAAGGCGCGGCCGAGTTCATCGTCCTTGACCTTGCCGACGAACGCCCCGCGCCCGCCGAGGCTGGCCAAGCCGACGATGGTATTGGCCGCCGAGCCGCCGGAGATTTCGACCGCCGGACCCATCGCATCGTAAATCTGCTCGGCGCGCGCCTCGTCGATCAGCGCCATGGCGCCTTTGTTCATGCCCTGTTTGAGCAGGAAGTCTTCCTCGGTGCGGGCGATCACGTCGACGATCGCATTGCCGATGCCGAGAACGTCGTAACGGGCTGAAACCATGAGAAATCTCGCGCTGGGACGCGGCACTATAACGGCCGGCCCTTGCAGGGCAAGCCGACGCCGTGGCAATTGACGCTGGTCCGCCCTGGAGATCGCGCATGGCGTTTAAAGAACTGGTTTTTTCAGGCGTGCAGCCCACCGGCAATCTGCACCTCGGCAACTATCTCGGCGCCATCAAGCGCTTCGTCGAGCTGCAGGACCGCTACGACTGCATCTATTGCGTCGTCGATCTGCATGCGATCACGGTGTGGCAGGATCCCATCGAGCTGCCGAAGGCCATTCGCGAGGTCACCGCGGCCTTCATCGCCTGTGGGATCGATCCCAAGAAACACGTCGTGTTCAACCAAAGCCAGGTCGCGGAGCACGCCGAGCTGGCCTGGGTATTCAACTGCGTCGCCCGCCTCGGCTGGCTCAACCGCATGACCCAGTTCAAGGAGAAGGCCGGCAAGGACCGCGAGAACGCTTCGGTCGGCCTTTATGCCTATCCGACGCTGATGGCGGCCGACATTCTGGTCTATCGTGCCACCCACGTGCCGGTCGGCGAGGATCAGAAGCAGCACCTCGAACTGTCGCGCGACATCGCGCAGAAATTCAACAACGATTTCGGCCAGTCGATCAAAGACAAGGGCTTCGGCGATGCGTTCTTCCCGCAGCCCGAGCCGCTGATCACCGGCGAAGCGACCCGGGTCATGTCGCTGCGCGACGGCACCAAGAAAATGTCGAAGTCGGACGCCTCCGACCAATCGCGCATTAATCTCACCGACGATGCCGACGCCATCGCGCAAAAGGTCCGTCGCGCCAAAACCGATCCGGAGCCGCTGCCCAGCGAGGAGAAGGGTCTCGAGACCCGGCCCGAAGCCGACAACCTGGTTGGCATTTACGCCGCGCTCGAAGGCACGACCCGCGCTAGCGTCCTCAAGCAATTCGGCAACGCGCAGTTCTCGACCTTCAAGGCGGCTTTGACCGATCTTGCCGTCACAAAGCTCAGCCCGATCAATTCGGAAATGAAGCGGCTCCTCAACGACCCCGCGGCGATCGACGCCGTGCTGGCGGACGGCTCGGCCCGCGCCCAAAAGCTCGCCGGCGAAACCATGAAGGCGGTCAAGGATATCGTCGGTTTCGTGCGGTCTTGAGCGGCTTGGCCGCCCGCATCCGCACTTGAACTTCCTAGGCAATTCGCCACGTAATAGTATGCTAGTGTGGCGTTACACGAGTCATGGCGCGGGCGGATTGCGCCGACGCCAAGTGACTGAGGACAAACAAAAATGTTCATCCAGACCGAAGCGACGCCGAACCCGGCGACCTTGAAATTCCTGCCCGGACGGGCGGTGCTGGAAGGCTCGACGCTCGACCTGCGCGACGCCGAACAGGCGGCGCAGTCGCCGCTGGCCGAACGGCTGTTCGGCATTGCCGGCATCAGCGGCGTGTTCTTCGGCTCCGATTTCATCACCGTGACCAAGAACTCAGGCGAGTGGCAGCAGCTCAAGCCGATGATCCTCGGCGCCATCATGGAACATTTCATGTCGGGCGCGCCCTTGCTCAACGCCGGCAGCACCGCGCCGAGCGATGGCGACGAGTTTTTCGATGCGGCCGATGCCGACACCGTCGCCACCATCAAGGATTTGATCGAGACGCGGGTGCGGCCGGCGGTGGCGAACGATGGCGGCGATATCACCTTCAAAGGATTCAAGGACGGCGTCGTCTATCTCAACATGAAAGGCGCCTGCTCGGGCTGCCCGTCGTCGACGGCGACGCTGCGCCACGGTATCCAGAATCTGCTGAAACATTTCGTGCCCGACGTCACCGAAGTCCGGCCGATGTGATCGGCGCCGTTTTACGCGACGATCAAGTGCGCCATGCGCGTACTCGCGATTGATACGGCGCTGGCGGCCTGCTCGGCGGCCGTGTTCGACACCCAGCATGGCGGCATCGTCGCGCGAGAGAGCTTGCCGATGCTGCGCGGCCACGCCGAAGCGCTGATGCCGCTGATCCGCCGGATCATGGACGAAGCCCGCACGGCCTTTCGCGATCTTGACCGCGTGGTGGTGACGACAGGACCCGGCAGTTTCACCGGATTGCGGGTCGGCATTGCGGCGGCGCGAGGCATTGCGCTCGCGATCGATAAGCCAGCAGTGGGCTTGTCAACGCTGTCCGCTTATGCGGCGCCGTATCTTGCCGACGACGACAATGCGCCAGTGGTCGTCGCCATCGATGCGCGGCACAGCCACGTCTATCTCCAAGTTTTTGCCGCCGGCGGCCGCACCGTCACAGGTCCGAGACTGGCGCCGTCGAGCGAAGCAGTCCGCGCTGCGGCCGCGGCGCCGGCCCGCATCGTCGGCTCGGCCGCGCAACTTGTCGCCGACGGGCTTGCGGTCACCGACGCAGCGCCGCTCCACGTCGACGCCGCCGGCGCGCCCGACATCGACTGGGTGGCGCGGATGGGCGCCGCGCTGCCGGAAGGTCAGGCGCCGCCAAAACCGCAATATCTGCGCGCCCCAGATGCGCAGCCGCAAAATGCCGCGCAACTGCCGCGCCGATGATGCGCTTCGTCGCCCGTCTGTTTGGCCGGTCCGCGCCCACTTTATCTGAAGCGCGGCCGAACGATGCCGCCGCAATTGCGGCTCTGCACACGGTTTCGTTTCAGCGCGGTTGGGGCGAAGACGAGGTCTATAGGCTATTGATCGAAAAAGCCGTTGTCACCCACCGCGCCATGAGCGGCGCAACCATGATCGGTTTCATCCTGTCGCGCATGGCGGCGGGCGAAGCGGAAATTCTCTCGGTCGCCATTGCTCAGCGCCGGCGCGGTCGCGGCTTTGCGCGGCCGCTGCTCGATTTGCACCTGCGGCGCCTCGCCGGGCTCGGCACCCGGGCCGTGTTTCTCGAGGTCGATGAAAACAACGCCCCCGCGCGTGCGCTGTATCGCCGCGCCGGCTTCCGCGACGTCGGGCGGCGCCGGAGCTATTATCAAAGCGGGGCTTCGGCGCTGGTACTGCGCCGTGATCTGGGCTGATGCATCCGGACGACTAAAAATGCGTCCGGTGCCCGGGACGCAAGGGAGGGGAATGTCATGAAGGCCACGCGATCGCTGTGGGTTGCTGCCGCGCTGGCATTGAGCTTCTGCCAAATCGCTGCGCAGGCCCAGGACGCGGCCTATCCCAACCGGCCGATCAAGATGCTGGTCGGCTTCGGCGCCGGCGGCGGCACCGACATCGCCGCGCGGATCATGGCGCAGAAAATGTCGGAAATTCTCGGCCAGTCGATCGTGGTGGAGAACCGCGCCGGCGCCAGCGGCATGATCGCGGCCGAAGATGAAGCAAAGTCGGCGCCCGACGGCTACACGCTGATGATGGGCAGTCAGACCACCTATGCGGTGGCGCCGAACCTTTATCGCAAAGTGACGCTCGATCCGGCGAAAGATTTTGCCGGCGTGGCGCTGACCGGCGCCTCGCCGCTGGTGCTGGTGGTCAATCCGTCGTTCGCCGCCCATTCGGTCAAGGACGTCATCGCCATGGCCAAGGCTGATCCGGGCAAGATCAATTTCGGTACCGGCGGGCTCGGCACCACGCCGCATATGACGGCCGAGCTGTTCCAATACACCGCCGGCATCAAGATGGTGCACGTCGCCTATCGCGGCGAGGCGCCGGCGATCAACGATCTGCTCGCCGGACAAATTCCGCTGATGTTCGCCAACCTCTCCGCCGTGATGGGGAATCTCAAGGCCGGCACGCTGCGGGCGCTCGCGGTCACCGGCGCCCACCGCTCGCCGTCAACGCCCGACATTCCGACAGTGGCGGAATCGGCGCTGCCGGGTTTCGAAGCGGAAACATGGTGGGGCATCGTTGCGCCAGCCGGAACGCCGAGCGCCGTTCTAGCCAAGCTCAACGCCGCGGCGCGCAAAGCGCTGGCCGACGACGACACCAAAAAGCGCTTTGCCGACCTCGGCATGACCAACGGCGGCAGTAGCCCCGAAGAACTCGATGCCTATATCAAGTCGGAAATCGCCAAGTGGTCGAAAGTGATCAAGGACGCCAATATCCAGCCGATCGACTGAGCATGATCCCGAAAAGTGGGTACCGGTTTTCGGAGAAGATCATGCTCCACTAAAAATCTGCCAATTCCTTTTTGTTGGGAATCCGGCTAGACCAATGGGATGGCGTCGTCATCAAGCGAAATTTGTCAGATAATATAGTGGCTTAGGCCGACCCCAGGGCATGAACGGAGCAAAAAAACTCTACGTCAAATCGTTCGGCTGCCAGATGAACGTCTACGACTCGCAGCGTATGGCGGACACTCTGGCGCCGGAAGGCTATGTCGAGACGGCGAGCGCCGACGACGCCGATCTGGTCATCCTCAACACTTGCCACATCCGCGAGAAGGCAGCGGAGAAAGTCTATTCCGAGCTCGGCCGCGTCCGCCGCATGAAGGACGCGGCGGCCGCCACCGGCCGGCGCGTCATGATCGCGGTCGCCGGCTGCGTCGCGCAGGCCGAAGGTGAGGAAATCATCCGCCGCGCGCCGGCGGTCGATCTCGTCGTCGGACCGCAGAGCTATCACCGTCTGCCCGACTTGCTGGCGCGCGCGATCCGCGACGGCAAGGCGATCGATACCGAGTTTCCGGTCGACGACAAATTCAATCATCTGGCCGCGCCGGGCCGCGCCGCGATCCGCAGCCGCGGCGTTTCCGCTTTCGTCACCGTGCAGGAAGGCTGCGACAAGTTCTGCACCTTCTGCGTCGTGCCTTACACGCGCGGCATGGAGACGTCGCGGCCGGCCAGCAAAATCCTCGCCGAGATCGAGCGGTTGGCCGACGCCGGCGTGCGCGAAGTCACGCTCATCGGCCAGAACGTCAACGCCTATCACGGCGAAGGGCCAGACGGGCGGCCGTGGTCATTGGCGCGGCTACTCGAACAGATCGCCGCATCGGCGGGCATCGACCGGCTGCGTTATTCGACCAGTCATCCGCGCGACATGGCCGACGATCTCATCGCCGCCCATCGCGATCTGCCGCAGCTGATGCCGCAATTTCATTTACCCGTGCAATCCGGCTCCGACCGCGTGCTCGCGGCTATGAACCGCCGTCACACCCGCGCCGATTACCTTGAAATCATCGATCGCCTGCGCGATGCGCGGGCTGATTTAGCGTTCACCTCCGATTTCATCGTCGGTTTTCCCGGCGAAACCGAAACCGACTTTGCCGCCACGCTCAGCCTCGTCAACGACATCGGCTATGCCAGCGCGTTCTCCTTCAAATACTCGCCACGGCCCGGCACGCCCGGCGCCGACATGGACGATCAGGTGCCGGAAGACGTGAAATCCGAACGCCTGCAACGTCTGCAGGACGCCATCGATCGCAATCAGACGGCGTTCAATCGCGGCTGTGTGGGCCGCACGTTCGATGTTCTGTTCGAGCGTCCCGGCCGCCATGCCGATCAACTGGTCGGTCGTTCGCCTTATCTGCAGCCGGTGCAAGTCACGGCGCCGTCATCACTGATCGGCACGATTGCCCCGGTCGCCGTCACCGAAGTGTCCAGCAACAGTCTGTTCGGCGTGCTCGTGCAAAAGCCTGAACAACAGCAACACCCAGCCTTGCTCGGCGCAGGAGCCTGAATTGCGAACACCCGGAACGGACGAATCGGTCGTCATCGCCCAGAACAACGCGACGCAGATCGCGCTGACCTTCGACGACAATCGCCTCGCCTCCACCCTGTTCGGTCAATACGGCCAGAACCTCGCTTTGATCGAGCGCCGGCTCGGCGTCGTCGCCAATTCGCGCGGCAATCACGTCACGCTGGAAGGCACCCATGAGGCCTGCGAGCTGGCGCGGCGCGTGCTCGAAAGCCTCTATGAGCGGCTCAAGCGCGGCGACGAACTGGTGCGGGGCGACGTCGACGGCGCGGTCCGGCTGGCGCTGTCGCAAGGCTCGCTGTTCGATTTCGATCCCTCGGCCGCGCGCGACAGTTTTGAGGAAATCAATCTGCGCAAACGCCGCGTCCGCGCCCGCACGCCCGCTCAAGACGCCTATGTGCGGGCGCTCAAACGCCATCCGCTTGTGTTCTCCACCGGACCGGCCGGTACCGGCAAGACCTGGCTTGCGGTCGCCCACGCGGTGCAACTGTTCGAGCGCAAGGACGTCGATCGCATCGTGCTGTCGCGGCCGGCGGTCGAGGCCGGCGAGCGGCTCGGCTTTTTGCCCGGCGACCTGCGCGAGAAGGTCGATCCTTATCTGCGGCCGATCTACGACGCGCTCTATGACCTGATGGACGCGCGCATCGTCGAGCGCGCGATGCAAAGCGGCGAGATCGAAATCGCGCCGCTGGCTTTCATGCGCGGCCGCACCCTGGCGAACGCCGCGGTGATCCTCGACGAGGCGCAGAACACCACCGCGATGCAGATGAAGATGCTGCTGACGCGGCTTGGCGAAAACAGCCGCATGATAGTGACCGGCGATCCGAGCCAGGTGGATTTGCCGCCGGGCCAGACCTCGGGGCTCGCCGACGCGGTGCGGCTTCTCGAGGGCATCGAGGGCATCGGCCACGTCAGCTTCACGTCCGCCGACGTGGTCCGCCACGAGCTCGTCGCGCGCATCGTCGAAGCCTATGACGCAGCCTCAGCGCGCAAGCGCGAGCGGCCGGAATGACGCCCGCGCCGCGGGCGAAACTCAAGATCGACGTGCTGGTCGATTCCGACCTTTGGCAGGAACCCGCCAAGGTGCGATTGCTGGTGCGGCGCGCCGTCGCCCAGGCCGCCGCCGCGGCGTCAACAACCGGGACGGAGCTTGCTATCGTTCTGACCGATGATTCGGCGATCCGTCAGCTCAACCGGCTTTGGCGCGGCATCGACGCCGCCACCAACGTGTTGTCGTTTCCGAGCAAGCAAACCGCGGACGAGCCGGCGCATCTCGGCGACATTGTCCTGGCGCACCAGACCATCGCGCGGGAGGCCAGTGCCGAGGGTAAGCCGTTCGCTCATCATCTCGCCCACCTTGTCGTGCATGGTTTTTTGCACCTCATCGGCTACGATCATGACAAAGACGCCGATGCAGAAACCATGGAACAGACCGAGCGTAAAATCCTGCGGCGCCTCAATATCCCGGATCCTTATCGGTATTCGGGCAAGGTCGTGAAAAAGGCTGGAAGCAGGCGCTAATATCCGACGCAAGTTCGAACACACGTTTGAAGCCAAAGCCCGGAGCCAAAGTCTACAGCCATGTCCCAAACTCCGACGCGCAGCGACCCGCCCGACAGCGAACATCGCGGCCTGCCGATGGTCGTGGCGCAACCGGACGAGCCGCAGGAAGGCTGGCTGACGCGCGTCATGCGCATCCTGTTCGGCTGGAAAGCCGCGGCGACGCGCGCCGACCTTGAGCACGTTCTCACCGCCGAGCAGCCGCAGTCCGGTTTCTCGCCGGAAGAAGCGGCCATGCTCAAGAATATTTTGGGGCTGCGCGAATGCAGGGTCGAGAGCGTCATGGTGCCGCGCGCCGACATCGTCGCCGTGCAGCAGGACATCGCCATCGGCGAGCTGGTTCGCGTGTTCGAAGTCGCCACCCATTCGCGGCTCGTGGTCTATAACGACACGCTCGATGATCCGGCCGGCATGATCCATATCCGCGACCTGATTGCGTTCATGGCGGCGCGGGCTTCTACCGGTTCCGTGGTTGCTCCAGAGTCCCATCAACCGCACCAGGCAAATCTCAACTTCGGCAATGTGGATTTGGCGATGCCGTTGGCGGCGGCGAAGATCGTCCGCGAGATCCTCTACGCGCCACCGTCCATGCCGGTGCTCGATCTGCTTGCTAAGATGCAGGCGACGCGCATTCATCTGGCGCTGATCATCGACGAATACGGCGGCACCGACGGGCTGGTTTCGATGGAAGACCTGGTCGAAATGATCGTCGGCGACATCGCCGACGAGCATGACGAGCGCGAAATGCCCGCGGTCACGAGCCAAAGCGACGGCTCGTTTCTCGCCAACGGCCGCGCCAGCCTCGACGACGTCCGCGCCGTGATCGGCGACGAATTCGACGTCGGCGACGCCGCGCAGGAGGTCGACACGCTCGGCGGTTATCTGGTCATCCGCGCCGGCCATGTTCCGGTGCGCGGCGAATTGGTGCCTGGACCGGAGACGTTCGAGGCCGAAGTGCTCGATGCCGATCCGCGCCGGGTCAAGCGGGCCAGGATTTACCGCCGCAAGGACCGGCGGCCGGCTTCGGCTCGCGAACTACCCGCAGCGGTGAAGACGCCGCAGACGCCGCCGGCGCGTCCGACACCATCGCCGCGTGACGAGGCCAATCGGCCGAGCACGAACACGCAACGCACGCCGTGAAGCTTAAGGGACTGCACAATTCGATCGTGCTGGCCTGGGGGTGGCGGCGCGGCCTGATCGCATTCGTCGCCGGCGCGCTGTCGGCACTGGCGATGGCGCCGTTCAATTTCTGGCCAATACTGTTTCTGACCTTCCCGACGCTGGTCTGGCTGATCGACGGCGCCGGCGTCGGCCGCTGGGGCGGCGTGGGTGTAGCGGCCGCGACGGGCTGGTGCTTTGGCTTCGGTTATTTCGTCGCCGGCCTCTATTGGATCGGCTACGCCTTTTTGGTCGACGCCCCGACGTTCGGCTGGCTATTGCCGTTTGCGGTGATCGGCCTGCCGGCGCTGCTCGCCGTCTATACGGCGATCGGCGTCGCCCTTGCCCGCGTTCTTTGGACGCGCGGAGGCTTACGCATCCTGGCTCTGGGCGTGACGCTGACCGCGACGGAATGGCTGCGCGGCCACGCATTGACGGGGTTTCCGTGGAATGCGTTCGGTTACGCACTCGCCGCTCCGCTGCCATTGGCACAAAGCGCGTCGTTGATCGGGCTGTGGGGCCTCACTTTCATCGCCATCGTCGTATTTGCCAGCCCCGCCACGCTCGCCGACGACCACGCCGAAAACCCGCAGCCGTGGCTGCCGCTCGTGCTCGGCATCGCCGTGCTCGTTGGACTTGGCGGCTGGGGCGCACTGCGGCTTTCCCGCCTGCCGACGCAGCTCGTCGACAAAGTGCATTTGCGCATCATGCAGCCGAACCTGCAGCAAGACGTGAAATTCAATTATGCGGCCAGACGCGAGGTGATGGACCGCTACATCGCGCTCTCCAATCGCGCATCAGGCCCGGATTCTCCCGGCATGAAAGACGTGACGCATTTGATCTGGCCGGAATCCGCGTTTCCGTTCTTCCTCGCGCGCGAAGCCGATGCGCTCGCCCAGATCATGCAGCTTTTGCCGCCGAACGCCGTGCTGATCACCGGCGCCGTGCGCGTCGCCGAGCCGGTCAATCCGGCCACACCGGCGGTCTATAATTCGATTTACGCCATCGACCATTCAGGCTCGATCGTCGCGCTCTACGACAAAGTCCATCTGGTGCCGTTCGGCGAATATTTGCCGTTCGAAAAGATCCTCGCGCACCTTGGCTTTCAGGAACTCACCAAGCAGCGCGGCGGTTTCCTTGCCGGCGATCGGCGCCGGCCGATCGCTATACCAGGCGCACCGGTTGCGCTGCCGTTGATCTGCTACGAGATCATTTTTCCAGGCGATGTGGTGCCGCGCGGCCAGCGGCCCGGCTGGATCGTCAATGTCACCAATGACGGCTGGTTCGGAAACAGCACCGGGCCCTATCAACATTTGCAGCAGGCGCGCATCCGCGCCATCGAAGAAGGCCTGCCGCTCGTGCGCGCCGCCAATACCGGCATTTCCGCGGTCATCGATCCGCTTGGCCGGATCGTCAATTCATTGCCGCTGGGCCGCGAAGGCGTGATCGACTCGCCGCTACCGCGACCAACAAGCTGGTCGCCGCTCTACGCCCGTGTCGGCGATGCTCCGGCCTTTGTCATGGTCGCGATCGCGCTCTTTCTCGTCGTGCGCCGCCGCTTCCAATCGGGCACGGCAGAATGAAAGATGGGCGGGGGCCTATTGAGTCCTATAAATAAAAGTTATGGGCAGTATCCCCCGAGCCTTCTCCGCAACTGTTGCGCGCAACCTGCGGCGGCGCAGCACGCAAGGATAGAAGATTATCACATTTCCGCATGACCTGATGCCGAACCATCGGAATATACATCGCGTAATAGTTGCTATCGATTGCAATGGAATTACTATTGATGGCCATTACCCATAAGCAAGGGTGATAGAGGAGCGCATGATAATGATCGCCAAAAAGGCGCCGAATCCAATCGACAAACATGTCGGCAGCCGCGTGCGCATGCGGCGGATGATGCTGTCGATGAGCCAGGAGAAGCTCGGCGACGCGCTCGGTCTGACGTTTCAACAAGTCCAGAAATACGAGAAAGGCACCAACCGCATCGGTGCCAGCCGGTTGCAGCAGATTTCGATTATCCTTCAAGTGCCGGTCGCGTTCTTCTTCGAGGGCGCGCCGCATGTTCAGTTGGCGGGAACGCGCCACGACCACGTCGGGGAGGCGCCCTCGCCCGCCTATGTCTCCGATTTTCTCGCGACCTCGGACGGGCTGGCGCTCACCAAGGCGTTTACGCGCATCAGCGATTCCAAGCTGCGACGGCGCATCGTCGACCTGGTCGAGCAAATCGCCGACGACAAGTAGTAAAGCCGGTCGCGGCGCGGTGCCCACGGCCGCCCACTCGCAGCCCACATCTTGACCGCGCAGGGGTACGCTGCAAAAACCCCCTATGGATTGGCGCGGGAGTTCACCGGCGCCGGCAGCTCGGGCCGTCAAAACAGATAAAGTTCAAGGCGATCGGGGCAGCCTCACGAGGGGAGTGTTTCGCAGTGTCACGTGCAAATTACCTGTTCACCAGCGAGTCCGTGTCGGAAGGCCATCCGGACAAGGTCTGCGACCAGATCTCGGACGCCATTCTCGACGCCTTCATCGAGCGCGACGTCAAGCTCGGCATCGCCGATGACAGCCTGATCAATACCCGGCTCGGCTGCGAGACGCTGTGCACGACCAATAAGATCATCGTCGCCGGCGAAGGCCGCGGCCAGTTGTTCCGCAAGATCGACGGGATGGCGGTCGTCGATCGCGAGCTCATCACGGAAATCGCACGCGGCGTGGTGAAGGATATCGGCTACGACCAGAACGGCTTCTCCTACCACGGCGCCGACGTCGAAGTGCTGCTGCACGGCCAGTCGCCCGACATCGCCATGGGTGTCGACGCCAAGAAAAAGAAGGGCGAGGAAAACGAAGGGGCGGGCGACCAGGGCATGATGTTCGGCTACGCCTGCACCGAGAGCGAGGTCTACGAGAAGGGCTCGTTCATGCCGGCGCCGATCTATTTCGCGCACAAAATTCTCAAAGTGCTGTCGGACAAGCGCCGCGCCAAGCAATTGTTCGACCTGCAACCGGACGCCAAGAGTCAGGTGACGGTGCAATATGTCGACGGCAAGCCGGTCGGCTGCACCAAGGTCGTGGTCTCGACGCAGCACAATGCGCAGAACCGCAACGGCAAGAAATACACCCCCGGCATGGTCAAGGATTTGATCGGTGAGGCGGTCGCTTCGGCGCTGCCGAAAGGCTGGATGCCGAAGAAGGATGCCGACTTCCTGGTGAATCCCACCGGTAACTTCGTGGTCGGCGGACCCGACGGCGATTGCGGCCTGACCGGGCGCAAGATCATCGTCGACACCTATGGCGGCTATGCGCCCCATGGCGGCGGCGCGTTCTCCGGCAAGGATCCGACCAAGGTCGATCGTTCGGCAGCCTACGCGGCGCGTTATCTCGCCAAGAACGTGGTGGCGGCCGGTCTCGCCGAGCAGTGCACCATCCAGGTTGCCTACGCGATCGGCGTTGCCGATCCGATGTCGCTCTATGTCGACACCCACGGCACCGGCAAAGCGGACGAAAAGAAGCTTGCCAAGACGCTGCAAGAGATTTTCCCGCTGCGGCCGACCAATATCCGGCGTGCTCTCAAGCTCAATCGACCGATCTATAAGCGCACCGCCGCCTACGGCCATTTCGGCCGCGCCCCGGAAAAAGACGGCGGCTTCTCGTGGGAGCGCACCGATCTGACCGACGCGCTCAAACGCGCGCTGCGCTGATTTCGCTCACGCTGCTTCGTTGGCGATGGCCGGCCTATGTGCCGGCCATTTGCGTCTTTGCTATACCTGCCAAGGAAAACCTGGAAGGCTGCGACCGCCGCGGCCTTGATGGCCCATGAATTCCGCACCGCATCAGGATCGCGCCTTCTTCGGCCGGCGCAAGGGACACAAGCTGCGCCCGCACCACGCGCGGCTCATCGACACCCTATTGCCGCGGCTCGCCATCGATCTCAGCAACCCCGCTCCAGCCGAGCTTAGGGCGCTGTTTCCTGTTCCAGTCGACGACATTCAGCTCGAAATCGGCTTCGGCGGCGGCGAATATTTGATCGCGCAGGCGCAAGAACGGCCGCACACCGGCTTCATCGGCGTCGAGCCTTTCGTCAACGGCATGGCGAAGGCGCTCGCGGCAATCGAAAGCGGCAAGCTGCAAAACATCCGGCTGCATTTCGATGATGCCGTGAACCTGATGGCCTGGCTGCCGCAAAGCTCGTTGGCGCGCATCGATCTGATTCATCCCGATCCGTGGCCGAAACGGCGGCATTGGAAGCGGCGTTTTGTGCAGGACGCGATGGTGTCGCGGCTTGCCCGCATCTTGCGTCCGCAAGGCGAATTGCGTTTCGTCTCGGACATTGCCGATTATGCCGCCTGGACCTTGCAGCGCCTGTTGCGCTCGGCGAATTTCGAATGGACCGCGCAGTGCGCCGACGATTGGCGCAAACCTTGGCCCGGCTTCATCAACACGCGCTACCACGCCAAGGCCGCACGCGAAGAGCGCGCGTCGTGCTTTCTGGTTTTTCGCAGAGTTTGAACGCAGCCGCTGCGCGTCGCTGTAGCTCTTGGCGCCGTCAAGGAAGAGAGCCGTAATGCGCTGCAGTGCGTCGACGCGCTTCGCGCGGGTGCCGTGTCGGATGACATCCTCAAGCTCGGGGATCAGCGAGAAGGCCATTTCAGGGATCAGCAATCAGACATCAGGGATCAGGATTCAGCGTCGTCGGCACGTTCTTGATTACTGATTTCTGATTACTGATCCCTGAAAGGCTGCTCCCTAAAGGCCCTTGCCTTAGCCTGACAAAGCGCTATATTTGCTCCGTCCGTTATGGATACCTCATAACCGAACGGTTTTGAGAGTGGGTTCCCCCGGGACCCGCTCTTTTTTGTTACCTGAAGCCGGTTTGTTACCTGAGGCCAGGCGGTTCACTTGCAGGACGCATGTTGCAGGAATTCAAGGCCGTAACGAGCATGAACGACGCGCCCAGGGCTTTTGCTAACGTGACCTTTGCCGACGAGCCGCGGCGCATCATCGAGCCGGGGCGCGCCGCGCGTGTCGCCGCGCTCGCCGAGCCGGTGCTTGCCGGGCTGGGCTATCGGCTGGTGCGGGTACGCATTTCCGGCTCCGCCGGCTGCACCGTGCAGATCATGGCCGAGCGGCCCGACGGCACCCTGTCGATCGAGGATTGCGAGGCCGCATCGCGTGCGCTGTCGCCGGTGCTCGATGTCGCCGACCCGATCGAGGGGTCGTACCAGCTGGAGATTTCTTCGCCCGGCATCGACCGGCCGCTGGTGCGGCATTCGGATTTCGACCGTTATGCCGGCCATGTCGCCCAGGTGGAGATGACCATCCCGGTCGACGGCCGGCGGCGCTTCCGCGGCCAGCTTCTCGGCACCGAGGGCGAGGCCGTCCGCATCCGCCGCGGCGACGCGGCACCGGACGGCGCCGACGACTTGCTGCGGATCGACGACATGATGGAAGCCAAGCTGGTGCTGACCGACAAGCTGTTTTCCGAAGCGCTGCGACGCAGCAAGGATAGCGACCGCGAAGCGCGCGCCCCCCGCAACGGCAAACGCGCGCCACACCGAGCAAGACACCAACATCAAACAAGACATGAACGCCAAACAAGACATGGCAATGCGGCGCTGGAACAAGACCAGCCCACAAGCCAACTCAAGGGAGACTGACTTATGGCGACCGTAAGCGCCAACAAACTCGAACTCTTGCAGATCGCCGATGCGGTCGCCCGGGAAAAAGCCATCGATCGAGGGATCGTGCTGGGCGCCATGGAGGACGCGATCGCCAAAGCCGCCCGTTCGCGCTACGGCAGCGAGACCGAAGTGCGCGCCGAGATCGATCCGAAAAGCGGCGAGCTGCATCTGTCGCGCCACATGCTGGTGGTCGAGACTGTCGAAAATCCGGCGATGCAGATCAGCCTCGAAGACGCGCGCCGGCGCCATCCCGCAGCCCAGATCGGCGATACCATCGCCGATCCATTGCCGCCGCTCGAATATGGCCGCATCGCCGCGCAATCGGCCAAGCAGGTGATCGTGCAGAAAGTGCGCGAGGCCGAGCGCGACCGGCAATACGACGAATACAAGGATCGCATCGGCGACATCGTCAACGGCATCGTCAAGCGCGTCGAATACGGCAACGTGGTGGTCGATCTCGGCCGCGGCGAAGCGATCGTACGGCGCGACGAAATGCTGCCGCGCGAGGTTTTCCGCAACGGCGACCGTATCCGCGCCTACATCTACGACGTGCGGCGCGAGCAGCGCGGGCCGCAGATTTTCCTCTCCCGCACCCATCCGCAGTTCATGTCGAAGCTTTTCGCCCAAGAGGTGCCGGAAATCTACGACGGCATCGTCGAGGTCAAGTCGGTCGCCCGCGATCCGGGCTCGCGCGCCAAGATCGCAGTGGTTTCGCGCGATTCATCGGTCGATCCGGTCGGCGCTTGCGTCGGCATGCGCGGTTCGCGCGTGCAGGCGGTGGTCAACGAGCTGCAAGGCGAGAAGATCGACATTATTCCCTGGTCGCAAGACATCGCGACTTTCGTCGTCAACGCCTTGGCGCCCGCCGAAGTCGCCAAGGTGGTGCTCGACGAGGAGCGCGAGCGCATCGAGGTGGTGGTGCCGGATCAACAGTTGTCGCTGGCCATCGGCCGGCGCGGCCAGAACGTGCGGCTGGCGTCGCAGCTCACCGGCTGGGACATCGACATCCTGACCGAGCAGGAAGAGTCCGAGCGTCGCCAGGCCGAATTCGAGAACCGCACGCGCATGTTCGTCGATTCGCTCAACGTCGACGAGGTCATCGGCCAACTCTTGGCGTCGGAAGGTTTCAATTCGGTCGAAGAGCTCGCCATGGTCGACGTCAAGGAAATCGCCGGCATCGAAGGTTTCGATGAAGACACCGCGGCGGAGCTGCAAAATCGCGCCAGCGAATACCTCGCCAAGATCGAAGCCGAGCTCGATGCCAAGCGCTTGGAGCTTGGGGTCGAGGACGCACTCAAGGACATACCGGGCGTCACCACCGAAATGCTGGTGCGGTTCGGCGAGAACGGCGTCAAGACGGTCGAAGATTTGGCCGGCTGCGCCACCGACGACCTTGCCGGCTGGACTGAACGCAAGGACGGCGAATCAAAGCGCGAGCCCGGCATCCTCGACGGCTTCGAGATGTCCCGCGAGGACGCCGAAGCGCTCATCATGCAGGCGCGGCTGAAGGCCGGTTGGGTCACCGAGGCCGATCTGGCGCCGCCGCCCGTTGCGGAAGCGCCCGCGGCCGAGGCGCAGCCGTAAGGACGCGCATGATCGCACCATCCCGCGATATCGAGCTCGACAGCGGACCGCGAGCGCAAGAGCTCGAACGGATGTGCGTGGCAACGCGCACGGTAAGGCCGGTCGACGATATGATCCGCTTCGTCATCGGCCCCGATGGCGAAGCAGTCCCGGATCTCAAGCGCAAGCTGCCCGGGCGCGGCGTCTGGGTGACCGCGACGCAGGATGCGCTGTCCGACGCGGTCAAGCGCAAGGCACTCGCCCGGGGCTTCAAGCGGGAGGTTCGCCTCCCGGCGGACCTCGTCGCCCGTACCGAGCGCCTCCTCGAACGTTCCGCCCTCGATGCCCTCGCCATGGCGGGCAAAGCCGGGCTGGTCGCAACCGGATTCACCAGGGTCGAGGCGGCTTTGGCACAGGAGGAGGTTATCGCTCTCTTCCATGCGGCCGAGGCCGCTGCCGACGGCGTCCGCAAGCTCGATGCGGCGCGGCGGCGACGGCCGGAGCTCGGTCCGATAGTTACGATCGGCATCCTGACCTCGGCGCAATTGGATTTGGCATTGGGGCGCCCAAATGTGATACATGCAGCCCTGCTTGCCGGCCCCCCGAGCGACACGTTTTTGGCGCGTTTGCGGCGCCTAGAGCGGTTTCGGAGCGGCGAGCTAAGCCGGCCCGCAAAATCGACGCGTTTAGAAATGGATACGAATGTCTGAGACGACCAAAAATACCGGTGACAAGCTGAGCGTAAGCTCGACGAAGACGCTGACGCTCAAGCGCGGCGGCGTCGAGCAAGGCGTCGTGCGCCAGAGCTTCAGCCATGGCCGCAGCAAGGCGGTGGTCGTCGAAAAGGTCAAACGCCGCATCGGCGGCCCGGGCGAGGCCAGGGCAGAGCCGCCCGCAGCTCCGGATCGGAGCGCGGCGGCACCGAAGCGCGCCGCCCCACCGGTGACCGCAAGGGCTCCGGCCGCTGCGCCGGCGGCCCCCGCCGGTCCTGCTGCGGCAAAGTCTGGCGTCGTGCTGCGTACGCTGACCGAGGAGGAGCGTAGCGCGCGCGCCCAGGCGCTCGCCGGGGCGCAGCTGCGCGAGCATGAAGAGCGCGAGCGCGCCGAGGAAGACGCCCGCGCCCGCCGCGGCCGCGAAGAAAACGAGCGCGCCGAGCGCGCGGCATCGGAAGCCCGCAAGCTCAACGAAGAAAGCCGCCGCAAGCACGACGAGGAAACCAAGCGCAAGGCCGACGAGGTCGCCAAGAAGCGTTTCGGCACCGATGCGACCACCGCAACAAAGCCCGGCGCGCGTCCCGCGCTCGAGGCCGACGAGGAGGAAGCGCCCCGCCCGCGCCGTGGCGGCGTGGCGGTGCGTCCGGCACCGGCGCCGAAGCCGACGCGCAGCGTCGGCGAAAAGCGCCGCGGCCGCCTCACCGTCGTGACCGCCCTGACCGCCGACGAGGTGCGCGAGCGTTCGGTCGCTTCGTTCCGCCGCCGCGTGCAGCGCATCAGCGGCCACCGCGACAACGAGCCCAAGGAAAAGATCGCCCGCGAAGTGACGCTTCCCGAGACGATCACCATCCAGGAACTGGCCAACCGCATGGCCGAGCGCTCCGTCGATGTGGTGCGCATCCTGATGCAGCAGGGCCACATGGCCAAGATCACCGATACGATCGACGCCGACACCGCCCAGCTCATCGCCGAGGAACTCGGCCACACGGTGCGCCGCGTCTCCGAATCCGACGTCGAAGAGGGCATGTTCGACACGCCGGACGACGCCGCGAATCTGCAGCCGCGCGCGCCGGTCGTCACCATCATGGGCCATGTCGATCACGGCAAGACGTCGCTGCTCGATGCCATCCGCTCGACCGAAGTCGCGGCTGGCGAAGCCGGCGGCATCACGCAACATATCGGCGCCTATCAGGTGACGTCGCCGTCGGGCGGCCGCATCACGTTCATCGATACGCCCGGCCACGCCGCGTTCACGGCGATGCGCGCGCGCGGCGCCAAGATCACCGATATCGTCGTGCTCGTGGTCGCGGCTGACGATGGCGTCATGCCGCAAACGGTGGAAGCGATCCACCACGCCAAGGCCGCGAAGGTGCCGATCATCGTCGCCATCAACAAGATCGACAAGCCGGATGCCAAGCCCGACCGCGTGCGCACCGAACTGCTGCAGCACGAGATTCAGGTCGAGTCGCTGGGCGGCGAAGTGGTGGACGTGGAAGTCTCCGCCACCAA
>DATHHM010000346.1:0-10616 GCA_035317145.1 Xanthobacteraceae bacterium
ACGATAGGGATCCATTGCTTTGTTGAACGCCACTTCGCGCGCCAGCTTGAAACCCTGGCGCAAGGTCGGCAGATCGTTCGGCGCGGTGAAGAAGCGGTAGACGATGCGCGGGTGCGCGAGCGGGTCCGCCGAGCCGAGCAGCAGTTCGCCACGGCTGTCGGGATGCAGAATCGTCGGGCGGATGCCAAAACCGTCGAGGAACGGCTGCCGCACCAGCGGAAACCAAAGATGAGGCGACGCCGACGTGCCGCGGAACATGAACTCGACATCGGGCACCGACAATTCGGGCCCCGTCTTGATGAAGGCGTGCAGGCCGCCCGGCACCACAGTGCCCGGCCCGGTGCCGAACAGATACGCGCGGATCATGCTCACCGCCATGCGGTCGAACCGCATCTCACGGTGGAACGTTCCTGGCTGCGGCCGCGTGTAGGTCATGTAGGCGCCGAGATGGTCTTGCAAATTCTTTCCCACCGGCAGATCGGCAGCGACATTGATGCCGAACGAACGCAGATGCTCGGCCGGGCCGATGCCAGAGAGCATGAGAAGCTGCGGCGAGTTGAAGGTGCCGGCGGCGAGGATCACTTCGCGCGTGGCTTCGGCGCGCACGGTCGCGCCGTTCTGCACGTATTCGACGCCGGTGGCGCGCGTGCCGTTAAGCATGACACGGGTGGTGTGCGCGTTGACGGCGACGGTGAGATTTTTTCGGTTGCGCGCGGGTTTAAGAAACGCGTTGGCCGACGACGAGCGCCAGCCGTTGCGGATGGTGAACTGGCCGCGGCCAAAGCCTTCCTGCTGCTTGCCGTTGTAGTCCGAGGTGAGCGGATAGCCGCAAGCTTTGGCGGCTTCGAGCCAGGCTTCGTAAAGTGGGTCCTGCGTCCGCGCGAATTCGGTGCCGAGCGGGCCCGAGCCGCCGCGCCAGGTATCTCCGCCTTCCTCGAAGGTCTCGCAGCGCTGGAAATAGGGCAGCACGTCGGCATAGGACCAGCCGCGCGCGCCTTTCTGCGCCCAGCGGTCGTAGTCGCCGCGGTTACCGCGCGTATAGGCCATCACATTGATCGACGATGAACCGCCCAACACCTTGCCGCGCATGGCCTCGATACGGCGGTTGTCGAGGTTCGGCTCAGGGTCGGTCTCGTAGCCCCAGTCGAACATGCCGTAATCGTGCATGCGGCCCATGCCGAGCGGAATGTGGATGTAGGGATGCCAGTCGCGGCCGCCGGCTTCGAGCAGCAGCACGCGGGCGGACGAATCCTCGCTCAAACGGTTGGCGAGCACGCAACCGGCGGAACCGGCGCCGACGATGATGTAATCGTAGCCAGGCATTTCACTCCCCTTACGCAGTCCGCCTGTGTACCGGCGGTTTCAATCCCGCCCGTAGCCGATCAGCGGTTTCTTCTTGCGGCCGAGCAGGATCAGGATCGTCGCCACTATCCCGAGCACCACCCAGGTTGGCAAATCGAAAATTTTCTGCAGGTAGGGGTCCCAGGCAAAGGCGAGTTTCTGCTTCAGCCAATTTTGCACGAGGTTGAGGCTGTTCTGGTCGACGATGGCCCAGGCATCGCTGACCTTCATGGTGATCAATTGCTGGTTGGCGATGGACTTGGTGCCGTCATAGACAAAGAAGATGAAGGCAAGCGCCAGCAGGCACAGGCCGATGAAGCGAAGCAGGAATCTGATCATGATTGTGCCGGTGGCGCGGAAGAGACAGGTCTGAGGCAGGCATTACTCTTCTGCGATCGGTTCTTCAATGCGCCGGATGTACGGCTTTTTTTGCGACGCGACGGCGCGGTCACGGCTCCCTTGAGCATGAGCCGCAGGTTTCGCTACAGTTCCATGCTAGGCTTCTTCGGCCCGCAATCTCCTGGCCGGGCGCCAGCAGTATGGAGTTGAAATGGCTTCCAAAAATGGCGGCGGCGGCAGCGCCAACCGGCCGACTTTCACCGACCAGGAAGCTCTGCTGTTTCACAGCCAAGGCCGCCCCGGCAAGCTCGAAGTGGTCGCCACCAAGCCGATGGCGACGCAGCGCGACCTGTCGCTCGCCTATTCGCCGGGCGTCGCGGTGCCGGTGCTGGCCATCGCCGAGGACGAGTCCAAGGCTTACGATTACACCACCAAGGGCAATTTCGTCGCCGTGATCACCAACGGCACCGCCATTCTCGGGCTCGGCAATCTCGGCGCGCTGGCGGCCAAGCCGGTGATGGAAGGCAAAGCGGTGCTGTTCAAGCGCTTCGCCGACGTCGATTCCATCGATCTCGAAGTTTCCACCGAAGATCCCGACGAGTTCATCAATTGCGTAAAGGTGCTCGGCAAGAGCTGGGGCGGCATCAATCTCGAAGACATCAAGGCGCCGGAATGCTTCATCATCGAGCAGCGGCTGCGCGAATTGCTCGACATTCCGGTGTTCCACGACGACCAGCACGGCACCGCGATCATCGCCGCCGCAGGCCTGATGAATGCGCTGCATCTCACCGGGCGCGACATCGCCTCTACGCGGCTGGTCTGCAACGGCGCCGGCGCCGCCGGCATCGCCTGTCTCGAACTTTTGCGCTCCATCGGGTTCCGGCCGGAAAATCTCATCCTGTGCGACACCAAAGGAGTCATCTACGAAGGCCGCAAGGAGGGCATGAACCAGTGGAAGTCGGCCTATGCGGTGAAGACCTCCGCGCGCACGCTGGAGCAGGCGCTGATCGACGCCGACGTGTTCTTCGGGCTCTCAGCCAAGGGCGCGGTGACCCAGGACATGGTCAAGATGATGGCGCCGCAGCCGATCATCTTCGCCATGGCCAATCCCGATCCGGAAATCACCCCCGAGGAAGTCGCCGCCGTGCGTACCGACGCCATCATGGCGACCGGCCGCTCCGACTATCCGAATCAGGTCAACAACGTGCTGGGCTTTCCCTACATCTTCCGCGGCGCGCTCGACGTGCGGGCGCGCGCGATCAACATGGAGATGAAGATCGCGGCGGCGCACGCGCTGGCCAATCTGGCGCGCGAGGACGTTCCCGATGAAGTCGCCGTGGCCTATGGGGCGCGGCCGAAATACGGCCCCGATTACATCATCCCGGTGCCATTCGATCCGCGGCTGATTTCCGAGATACCGGTCGCGGTGGCGCAAGCGGCGATGGATTCCGATGTCGCGCGCAAGCCGATCACGGACATGGAAGCCTACCGCGCGCAGCTGCGCAGCCGGCGCGATCCGATCGCCGGCGTATTGCAGCGTGTCTATGAGCGCTTGCGCCGGCAGCCGCGCCGCGTGGTCTTTGCGGAAGGCGAGGAAGAGCAGGTGATCCGCGCCGCGGCGTCGTTCGTGCATCAGGGGCTTGGCACCGCGCTCTTGTGCGGCCGCGAACGCCGCGTGCGCGAGACGGCGGAAACGCTCGGCGTCGAACTCGGCGGCGGCATCGAAATCGTCAATGCGGCGATGTCGTCGCGCAACTCGGCCTACGCGTCCTATCTCTACGAGCGGCTGCAGCGCCACGGTTATCTGCAGCGCGATTGCCAGCGCATGGTCAACCAGGACCGCAATCATTTCGCCGCCTGCATGGTCGCGCTCGGCGATGCCGATGCCATGGTCACGGGAGTGACGCGGAATTTCTCGGTGGCGCTCGAAGACGTGCGCCGCTGCATCGATCCAAAACCGGGCCATCGCGTCATGGGCGTATCGCTGGTCCTGGCGCGCGGCCGCACCGTGCTGGTCGCCGATACCGCGGTCACCGAAATGCCCGACGCCAACGAGATCGCCGAAATCGCCATCGAGGCGGCGCGGGTGGCGCGCTCGCTCGGCTACGAGCCGCGGCTCGCTTTGCTGGCGTTCTCGACCTTCGGCCACCCGCCGGGCGAACGCTCGCAGCGGGTGCAGGAAGCGGTGCGGCTGCTCGACGAACGGCGCGTGGATTTCGAATATGACGGCGAGATGGCGGCCGACGTGGCGCTGAACATGGAGCTGCGCGAGGCCTATCCTTTTTGCCGCCTGTCGGGGCCCGCCAACGTGCTGATCATGCCGGCGTTCCACTCGGCTTCGATCTCGACCAAGATGCTGATGGAGCTCGGCGGCGCCACCGTGATCGGCCCGATGCTGGTCGGGCTCGACCGTTCGGTGCAGATCGTGTCGCTGTCGGCGAACGATGCGCAGCTCGTCAACATGGCGGCGATTGCTGCGTTCAATGTCAGCGGCTGACGCCAGGAATGCAAAAACGCAAGCTTGGGAATTCGGGTATCGAGGTTTCCCTCGTCGGCCTCGGCGCCAATAATTTCGGCGGCCGCACCAATCTCGAAGCTTCGCGCCTTGTTATTCATCGCGCGCTCGATCTCGGCATCACGCTGATCGACACCGCCGATATCTACGGCAACAAGGGCGGCTCGGAAGAGATTCTGGGAAAAGTTCTCGGCGCGCGCCGAAAGGATATCGTGCTAGCGACCAAGTTTGGCTTAGTCATGGACGATGCCGGAAAACTGCGCGGCGCGTCGCGGCGCTATATCGCGCGGGCGCTCGAAGCGAGCTTGCGGCGGCTAAAAACCGATTGGATCGATCTTTATCAGCTGCACCGGCCCGATACGCAGACACCGATCGAGGAAACGCTGCGCGCGCTCGACGAATTGGTGAAAGCCGGAAAGGTCCGCGCCATCGGTTGCTCCAATCTTTCCGCCGCGCAGCTTGAGGAGGCGATGACAGTCGCGCAGCGGCTCGGGCTTACATCTTTTGTCACCGCGCAGGACGAGTACAGTCTGTTGGAGCGCGAACTGGAAAAAGACCGCCTGCCAATCATGCGCAAGCACGACATGAGCCTGCTGCCGTATTTCCCGCTGGCGAGCGGATTGCTGACCGGCAAGTACAAACATGACGCGCCGCTGCCTGCGGGCACCCGGCTCGCCAGGAACCCACCCCGCCATGCCGATGAGTTCCTCAACGAGCGCAACTGGCGCATCGTCGATGCGCTCGATGCATTCGTGGCCCGGCGCGGCCACACGCTGCTGGAACTGGCCATGAGCTGGCTGGCGAGCCGGCCGTACATCCCAAGCATCATCGCCGGCGCAACGCGGCCGGAGCAGGTGGAACAGAACATCGCCGCCGTCGGCCGGGCGCTTTCGGAAGCCGATCTGGCCGAGATCGATCGAATAACTCTTTGATTACGTGTTGCAAATTCGCTGCCTCGGATTCACGAGGTCGAAACCTCTGTCCGCTAACGTTAAGGCCGCAGCCATGAAGCACATCATGCCCCCCACACCGTTCGCGCTTGAGATCAGCGGCCTCGTCAAGCGCTTCGACCGTCCCGCGGTCGACGGCCTCGATCTCACGGTGCGGACCGGCGAGTTCTACGCGCTGCTCGGTCCGAACGGCGCCGGTAAGACCACGACGTTACGGATGGTCGCCGGCCTGCTGCGGCCCGACGCCGGCGCGATCAAGGTCGCCGGCATCGATGCGCTGGCCGATCCCGTCGCGGCGAAGCAGATCATGGCGTGGATCTCCGATGAGCCGATGATCTACGACAAGCTCACCCCGCGCGAATATCTCGAATTCGTCGCTGGCCTTTGGGGCATCGCGCCGGCGCTCGCCGAGGAGCGCGCGCAAGAATTATTGTCGTGGCTCGATCTGGCGCCCCACGCGCACGAACGCTGCGAGGGATTTTCCAAGGGCATGCGGCAGAAAGTGGCGCTGGCCGGCGCGCTGGTGCACGATCCGCGTTTGATCATCCTCGATGAGCCGTTGACCGGGCTCGATGCCGGCTCGGCGCGCCAAGTCAAGAGCGTGCTGCGCGAGCGGGTCAATGCCGGCGGCACCATCATCATGACCACGCACATTCTCGAAGTCGCCGAACGCATGGCCGATCGCATCGGCGTCATCGCCCACGGCAAGCTGATCGCCGAAGGCACGCTGGAGGAACTTCGGCTTCAAGCCGGCAGGACGAACGGCGGCGCGAACGACGGCGCCAGTCTTGAAGACACGTTCCTCGCGCTTGTCGCCGAGCAGGCGCAAGCGGCATGACGTTGGCGCCGGGCACCGCGGTCTGGTTCGCGCGACACGAATCGCGGCTCGGCTGGCGCGATTGGCTGTCCATGATCACCGCCGGCCGGCGCGAGCGGCTGCGTCGCGTCGTCATCGCGATCCTTGTTTTCGCTGTCTTCATGCACTTCGTCGCCTATTGGATGGTCGGCCGTTACGCCGACGCGCCGATCGACAAGCCGATGTTGGTCACGATCACGGCAAGTATTTTGCTGTCGTGGTTCTTGATGATCTCGCAGGCCATGGAATCGATGACGCGCGCGTTCTATTCGCGCTCCGATCTCGATTTGATCCTGGCATCGCCGGTTGCGGCGCAGCGGCTGTTTGCCGTGCGCATCGCCACCGTGGCGATTTCGGTTGCGATGATGGCGATCCCGCTCGCCGCTCCGTTCATCGATATTCTGGTCGTGCGCGGCGGCTTGCGCTGGATGGGCGCCTACGGGCTGATCGTGGCCATGGGGGCCGCTGCGGCCGCGCTCGCGGTCGGCTTCACGGTGGCGCTGTTTCGCATCATCGGTCCCAAGCGCACGCGCCTTGTGGCGCAAGTCGTCGCCGCGGTGATTGGCGCCGCCTTCGTGATCGGGCTGCAAGTGGCGGCCATTTTGTCTTACGGGACGATCTCACGGATCAGCGTGTTGCAATCCAGCGCCGCGCTGGCGCACGCGCCGGATCTCGGCAGCATTGTTTGGTGGCCGGCGCGCGCCGCGATGGGCGATTGGCTTGCGCTCATCGGCGTGCTCGCCGTGAGTTTTGCGTTGCTTGTTGTTGCCATCGCCTTGGTCTCGCCGCGCTTCGGCGAATATGCCGTCGCGGCCGCCGGCGCCGCAGCTTCCCGCGTCAGTCAAACAGGGCGGCAGAGCGCATTCAAAAAAACTTCGCCGCGCCGCGCCTTGCGCCGCAAGGAATGGACGCTGCTGCGGCGCGATCCGTGGCTGGTGTCGCAGACCTTTATGCAGATGCTCTATCTGATTCCGCCGGCCGTGCTGCTGTGGCGCAGCTTTGACGACGGCAACGGCGCCTATAACCTCTTGGTGCCGGTTCTGGTCATGGCGGCCGGCCAGCTCGCCGGCGGTCTCGCCTGGCTCGCGATCTCCGGCGAGGACGCGCCCGATCTTGTCGCCACCGCGCCGGTGCCGGCGAGCTTCATCCTGCGTGCCAAGGTCGAAGCGGTGCTCGGCGTCATCGCTGTCGTATTCGCGCCGATGGTTGCGGTCCTCGCCATCCTGTCGCCCTGGCACGCGCTGGTCGCAAGCGGCGGCATCGTCATCGCCACCACGGCGGCGACCGCGATCCAGCTCTGGTTCCGCAGCCAGGCCAAGCGCAGCCAGTTTCGCCGCCGTCAGGTGTCCTCGCGCGTGGCAACCTTCACCGAAGCCTTTTCGTCGATCGGCTGGGCCGCGACGGCCGCGGTCGCATCCGTAAGCCTCGTGCTCGCCATCGCACCCGCGCTGATTGCGCTTCTGGTCGTGGCCGGCGCCTGGATCATGAGCCCGCGCATGGCCGCGGCGTGATCGGCGCTCGACGGGGCAAACCCGAGTGTGATTAAACTCGTCCCCAACGCGGGCGATATGCGCCTGCCGGGGACGTGAATGAAGCAGCAGCCGAATTGGGTCTGGCCGAACGGCAAGCGCATCGCGGTCGTTTTCAACGTGTGTCTCGAAGCCTGGTCGGACGGCAAGGCGCCCGGCATCAGCCCGATGGGCAATCCGCTGCCGGCCAGCGTGCTCGACACCATGGCGATCTCCTGGGCCGCCTACGGCGTCGAGGTCGGCATCCACCGGCTGATGGACGGTTTCGCCCGCCATGGCGCCAAGGCCAGCGTGATGACCAACGCTGTCATCGCCGAACGTGCGCCCGACACGGTCAAGGCCATCGCCGAGCGCGGCCACGAAGTGCTGTCGCATTCCTACGCCATGGACGTGATCCCGGCGCTATTGTCCGACGAGGACGAGCGCAAGAACATCGAGCGCTGCACGACGCTCCTGGAAAAAGCCTCGGGCCAAAAAATCGTCGGCTGGCTGTCGCCGCGCGGCACCTCGAAGCTGACCACGCCCAAACTCCTCGCCGACGCCGGCTATCGCTGGTACGGCGACGTGTTCGACACCGACCTGCCTTACGTCGCCAACCACGGCAACAAAAAGATCGTCGCCATTCCGCTGTCCTACGACGTCAACGACATGCCGTCGATGAAATACGGCCATCCGCCGCGCATGATGCTGGAATCGTTCAACGAGGTGATCGGCATCGCCCGCGCCCGCGACGACGAATTGCGCATCATCGACGTCACCAGCCATGCCCATATCTTCGGCCATCATCGCGGCGCGCATTTCTATGAGCGCATCATCGAGCAGGCGATGACGTCGCCGGATATTTGGGTCGGCACCCGCGCCGAGATCGCCGATCACGTGCTGAGCGTGACCAACGCCTGACGACATAAAAACTGCCGGGAGAAGCACGCCGTGATTCCGTTCGAAATGGTGGAGCCGAAATCGCTCAAAGAGGCGATGTCGCTGCTCGATCCGGAGGAGCCGACGATCCGCGCCGTCGCGGGCGGCACCGCGCTGATGCTGATGATGAAGGCCGGCGTGTTCCAGCCGACGCGGCTGATTTGCCTGCACGGCATCGAGCCCGAGCATTCGCGCATCACGATCGCCGGCAACGCGCTACGCATCGGCGCCATGGCGACACTGAGCGAAGTCGAGCACGATCCGAACGTCGCGGCGCGTTTGCCCGTGCTCAAACGCGCGATGCGGACCTTGTCGAACGTGCGCGTGCGCAATGTCGCCCGCGTCGGCGGCGCGCTGGCGCATGGCGATCCGCACATGGATCTGCCGCCGGTGCTCGCCGCGCTCGGAGCGCGGGTTTCGATCGCCGGCCCGAACGGCAATCGCGAACTGCCGGTCGAAGCGCTCTACTCAGGCTATTACGAGACCGTTCTGGACAAGAACGAGCTGATCACCGCCGTGACCGTGCCGGCGCTGGACGGCCGCAAGGCGGCCTACATGAAGGTGACGTCGCGCACCGCCGACGATTGGCCGGCGCTCGGCGTTGCGGTGTCGTTCGTCCATAAGGACGGCGCGATACACGATCCCATCGTCGTCGTCAGCGCCGCCACCGAAAAAGTCACGCGCATGGCGTCGGCCGAAAAAGCGCTGCAAGGCGCCGCGCCCGACGACGCGGCGCTGGCGCGGGCCGGCGAAGCGGCCGCCGCCGAGGCGCAAATCCTCGCCGACGCCCATGGCTCCGCCGCCTACAAGCGCGAATTGCTGCGGGTCTATGTGCGGCGTGCGGTGCGCCAAGCACTGGCCGAAGGCGCGCAGTAAGGTGCGCCGATGAAGCAGGTCGGGCGAGATATCCCGCGCCTCGAAGTGCGCGCCAAGGTCACTGGCCGCACCGAATATGTGCACAACCTGCGCCTGCCCGGCATGCTCTACGCCAAGGTCGCGCGCTCAACGGTGCCGCACGGCCGCATCCGCACCATCGACACGAGCGCCGCAAAAGCCGTCGCGGGCGTGCATCGCGTCGTTACCGGCGAGGATATCCGCAAGCTGATCGCGGAGCCCTATTACGGTCCGGCGTTTCACGATCAGCCGATCCTGGCGCTCGACAAGGTGCACCATGTTGGCGAGCCGGTCGCGGCCGTGCTGGCGATCGATCCGCATGTCGCCGAGCGTGCCGCACAGCTGATCGATGTCGAATACGACGAGTTGCCGGCGGTCTATGACGAAGTCGCGGCGATGCAGCCCGACATCGTCGTTCATGACATGCTGAAACCCGCCGGCACGTTTGCCGATCTGAAACACCTCAAGGGCCGCAAGGGCACCAACGTCGCGCTCGACTATCACTTGCGGCGCGGCGACGTCGACGCGGCCATGTCGCGCGCCGCGCGCGTGCTCGAGCACACGTTCAAGACGCAGCAATGCCTGCATTTGCCGCTCGAGCCGTTCGTCTCGGTTGCCGAGCCCGGCGACGGCACATTGACGATCTACACGTCGAGCCAGACGCCATCCTTTGTGCGCACCGAAATCGCGCGGCTGTTCGGCTGGCCGGAAAATCGCGTGCGGGTGAAAGTGCCGTATCTCGGCGGCGGTTTTGGCGCCAAGGTTTATGTCAAGCTCGAAGCGCTGGTCGCGGCGCTTGCGATGCTGGTGCGCCGGCCGGTGAAGATCGCGCTGACCATGGAAGAGCAGTTCTACATGATCACCAAGCATCCGACGACGTTCCGCATCAAGAGCGGCGTCGACAAGGATGGCAAGGTGATCGCGCGCGCCTGCGAGGTTTTTTGGAACGGCGGCGCCTATGCGGATATCGGCCCACGGGTGACGCAAAAGTCCGGCTTCACCGCGCCCGGCCCCTACGACATCGACAATATCAGCATCGATTCCTATTCGCTCTACACCAACCGCACGCCGGCCGGCGCGTTGCGCGGTTTCGGCATTCCGCAACTGGTGTGGGCTTATGAGAGCCACACCGACCTGATCGCGCGCGAACTCGGCATCGATCCGGTCGAATTCCGCCGCAAGAACATTTTACGCGAGGGCCGGCCGCAGGCCAGCGGCACCGCCATGAAGGACGCCGCCATCGCCGAGGTGCTCGAGACGATCGCCGCGCGCAT
>DATHHM010000347.1:0-2774 GCA_035317145.1 Xanthobacteraceae bacterium
CATCGTGTACCAGTAGATCGCCGGATAGTAATGCGCCGCCGCGGCCGCGCTTGGCGCGGTCACCGCCGTCAGATCGAGATTCTGACCGGGCTTGGCGCGCATCTTCGGCGAGTCGACGAGACCATAGCCGCGCACCCACACTTTATATTTGGCTTTCGGCAGGTCCGGCAGCACATAGCGGCCCTGGTCGTCGGTCACCACCATCTTGGCAAAACGGGTGCCGAGGTCGCTGGTTTCGGCGATCACCCAGACGCCGGCTTCGGCGCCGTGCGGGCTTTTGACGACGCCGCTGATCGATTTGCCGTCGATCGGGACGCTTTGCGCGCTCAAACGCACCGGTGTCGCGACGAGGAACGCCGCCACCGCAATCGCCGCCACGCCGCAAAAGAGTGCTCGCTTCATACAGACCTCCCTGAAGAATCGGCGCGCGGCGACCAGGCCAGCCCGATGCATGTTGTGATTTTGCGCGACTTTGCCCCAGGGGCTACCCACCCGCAAGGGGATTCCGCCGCCGCGATGCCGCCATGCGGCCAGGTCATATGCGCCGTGTCGTATGATAGAGCTTTCAGTTCGACGTATTGGCGGCGCTGCTCAGCTTCTCGAACAGGCCGGCGAGGTCCTTGCGCACCGTCGCCAATTTCGAAAAGTGGTCGGTGACGACAGACACACGCTCTTCGAGCTCGCGTTTTGCGTCGGTGAAGGTTTTTACGCGCTCGGCGAGGTCGCCGCCCTCACCCGCTTCGAGGCGCGCGATCCGCAGGGCGAGCTTGTCGCGAATGTCCTGCACCTGGGCGACGAGGCTGAGCACGCCGCTGTCGCCTGCTTCGAGCGGAACGAGCCGCGATTGCAGCTCGCCGAGCTTGCCCTTCAACTGGCCGAACACCGCGAGGCGACCCTCGATGTCCTCGAGTTCTTCTTGCGTCGTCGCCACGAATGTCGAGACGTCCTTGATGCGGGCATCGATGTCGGCTTTGCCGTCGGCGTCGGGCGCGATGATGCCGAGCGCGTTCTCGAGTTTTTCCATCAGCCCGTCGATATCATCGTGCAGCGTGGCGAGCTTGGAGAATTGCGTGTTGAGTTGCGCCACGCCGTCGTCGAGCCGCGCTTTGTCGTCGGTGAAACCTTTTACCCGCTCGGCGAGCGGGCCTTGCGGCGTGCGCTGCAGCGTATCGATGTCGGCCGCCAACACATCGCGCGCTTCGCTCAATTCCTTGACCCTGTCGGTGACGCCGCCCTTTGTCGCGGCGAATGGCGCTAGCCGCGTGTGCAGCTCGGCATAGGCTTCCTTCAGGCTGGCGACGGTTTTCGAGGCGTTCTCGATGCCGTCGCAACGCTCATGACACTGCCTGACGAATTCCGCCAGCTTCTTCAGGCGAAGGTCAAGCGCCGTCGCATCGTCGCCGCTGGCAATTTCGGCAAGCGCGCGCTCGACGTCGTTCTGGCTGGTGTCGAGCTCCAGGAAACGCCGCTCGATCGCGCGTCGGTTCTCCAGCACCGGCGCCAGCCGCTCCTTTAGGCCTTGCTGCTGGCCGCGGATCGCGTCGACGCGCGATTGCAGGTCGCCGATCTCGTTGCGCTGCGCTTGCACGAGCGCCGTGCGCTCGGCCTCACCGAGCCGCTGCTGCACCGCGCCGATTGAATCCTCCGGATCGGTGCGGGCGAGATGGTGCACCGCCGCCTCGGCATCGATCTGCGATTTTGCCAGTTCCTTGGCGCCCTGGCGCACGCCGTCGAGCCGCAGCTCAAGCGCCTGCGCCGCCTTGCGCTGGCGCACCAGGGTGTCGCAGAGCCACACTGCCGCGGGCAGCAAAACCAGCGGCACCAGGACGATGACCGCCCACGCCACCTTGTCGAGCAGGGACTCGGCCCGCAACGCGGCCAACAAGGCGGCTAGGTCCGGCCCCCCGGTCACGATCAAAACACCGACCGCGAGCATGAACACAACGACGCAGATACCGACTAATTTGACCATGCCGAACGCTTCACCCGATGCAAGTCTTGTTTAGTACGACAAGTCTTGTTTGGTACGACAGCGGCGCGCTGGGCACAAGTATGGCTCACGCGTGGACAAGCGCGGCGAAGCTCGTTATGGGGCAATAGCTGGCTTTCGCGCAATCAACGCGGCAAGGAAGGCGCGCGACATGACGAACCCATGGCACGCCGGAACCGTTTTGCTCGTTACGCTTTCGGCCCTGTTCGCGGCGGCTCATGCGCGTCCGACTTGGGGCGAGGAGCAGGCGCCGGCCGCCGCCGCGCCGGCGCATTCGAACTGCCAGCCCGCGGCATTTCGCGTCGTCGTCGATGTCGGCCACACCGTCGATGTGCCGGGCGCGCTCAGCGCCCGCGGCGTGCCGGAATATGCCTTCAACCTGCAACTGGCGCAGCAGATCAAACAGACGCTGGTCGGTGCCGGTTTCGACAAGACCGTGCTGCTCATCATTGCCAAGCGGCCGCCGGTCGGGCTGTTCGAGCGGGCGAGCATCGCCAATCGCCTGCCGGCCGACCTGTTTATTTCGATTCATCACGATTCGGTGCCCGACAATCTCATCCACACTTGGCAGTACGACGGCCAGGACCAGCAGTACAACGACGACTACCCGGGCTATGCCCTGTTCGTCTCGAACGACAATGCCGACCGCGCCGGCAGCCTGCTATTCGGCAATTTCTTGGGCAAGGCGCTGCAAGCGCGCGGCCTGCAGTTCACGCCGCATTACACGCTCCCACTGATGGGCAACCGCCGGCGCCAGCTGCTCGACGCCGATGCCGGCGTCTAC
>DATHHM010000348.1:0-3852 GCA_035317145.1 Xanthobacteraceae bacterium
CCCAGGAAAACGTGGTTGTGGCTGGCTGCAGACATGGCGCTCGTCCTCGTCGCCTTCACTTCAGATAGGCCTGCACGGCCTCGATCAATTCCTCGGCGCCCCGCGAGCGATCGCTGTCCTTGGCCGGATCGACGACGTGTAGGCGGATATGATCCTCGATCACTTCCGTCATCAGGCCGTTCATGGCGCCGCGCGCTGCGACGATCAGATGCAGCACCGTGGCGCAGCCCTTCTCGCCTTCGAGCGCGCGCTCGACCGCTTCGATCTGGCCGCGCACCCTGCGCACCCGGTTGAGCAGCTTGACCTTCTCGATCTTGGTGTGGGACACGGCGGCATGCTCCGTATATAGGGTAGGGGGTATGGTATAGGTCAGCAGCTGGGATGTCGAGCCGGTCCGCGGCCCGCCGCGCAACAATGTTCGGGATGGACTGAATAATATTCAGGGATGACAGTCGCGATGGCATGGTCGGGACGACAGCGATCAGGCCGTTGTCACGGTGGTGTCGTGATCGGAATGGCAGCAATGGTGGCCGACGAGAGCATGAGGCGTTGAAGGCGTGGGGCAGCGATGAGGGGGTTACGCGTTGTCATAGGTCTCTTGGGGCTGGTGGCGCTTGCGGGCAGCGCCGTGGCCGCCGATATGCCGGTCAAGGCGCCGCCTCCGGCCGCGACGGCCTATGATTGGACTGGCCTCTATGTCGGCGGCCATATCGGTTACGCCGCCGGTTCGTCCCGTTGGTCGGCCATGCCGACGGGAGCGGCGGGTCCGGCGCAGAGCGGCTCGCTCGATCTGTTCAACAACTTCAATGCCTTCAACGGCATGGGCAGCTATTTCGAGGGGTTTCAGGCCGGCTACAATTATATGCTGCCGTCGCGTTGGCTGTTCGGCGTCGAGGCCGACGTATCCTTTCCCAACACCATCGCCGGCACGTCGAACCTGTCCTCGGCTTCTATCGGCACTGCGACTTATTCCGAGACAGTCGAGTTTTCCGGTACGTTGCGCGGCCGCATCGGCTACGCGCCAAATCTCGGTACTGCTCATTGGCTGTTCTACGCCACCGGCGGTTTGGCTTGGACCTACGACCAATTCACCCGCACCCAGATCGCAGGCCTGCCGGCCGGCGGCACCGCGGTGCCAGGGCAAACGGAGAATCTGTTCCTGGTGCCGCGCATGGGCGGCGTCGCCGGCGCCGGGGTCGAGCTTGCGCTGCCGTCGAACTGGTCGGCGCGGCTCGAATATCTGTTCACCGATTACGGCAACCGCAGCGTCACCTTCCCGGCCGGCGCGCAGCGTTTCAGTTCGGATCTTAACGTCAGCGAATTGCGCTTCGGCCTCAACTACAAGCTCAACGGCGGTCCGAACGCGGGCAATACCGCCATTGCGCCGCCGACGCCGGAGTTCGACAATTTCGCCATCCACGGCCAGACCACTTTTCTCAGTCAATATGTCTTCCCATTCCGTAATCCCTATTCCGGCCAGAACAGCCTCGATCCGAACCAGGGCCGCGAAACTTGGGACACCACGGCGTATCTCGGCATGCGGCTGTGGCAGGGCGCCGAGCTTTGGGTCAATCCGGAAATCGATCAGGGTTTTGGTCTGAGCTCGACCCTCGGCGTCGCCGGATTCCCGAGCGGCGAGGCTTACAAAGTCGGCGCCTCGGTGCCTTACGCGCGGGTCCCCCGCTATTTCGTCCGCCAGACCATCGATCTGGGCGGCGACACGCAAAAGGTGGACGGCGCGGCCAACCAATTCAGCGGCTCGCAAACGGCGAACCGGCTGGTGCTCACCGTCGGCAAGTTCGCCGTCACCGACATTTTCGACACCAACAAATACGCCCACGATCCGCGCAGCGACTTTATGAATTGGGCGCTGATCGACACCGGCACCTTCGACTACGCCTCCGACGCCTGGGGCTTCACCTATGGCGCCGCCGCCGAGTGGTACCAGGGCGACTGGACCGTGCGCGGCGGCCTGTTCGATCTGTCGGTGGTGCCCAACGACGTCGAGCTCGACCCGCATTTCGCGCAGTTCCAATGGGTCGGCGAGATCGAGCGCCGCTATGATTTATGGGGCCAGCCGGGCAAGGTCGCGCTCACCGGATTTTTGAGCCGCGGCCGCATGGGCAGCTTTAGCGACGCCATTGCGCTCGCGGCGGCGACCGGCGGCGTGCCGCAAACCGCGGCGGTGCGCGAGTACCGGAGCCGCGCCGGCTTGAGCTTCAATCTCGAGCAGCAGATCACCGCGGACCTCGGCATGTTCGCCCGCGCCGGCTTCACCAACGGCAATATCGAGCCGTACGAATTCAGCGATATCGATCGCACCGCGGCGGCGGGGCTTGTGCTCGCCGGAAAATCCTGGGGCCGGCCCGACGATACGGTGGGCTTGGCCGGGGTGATCAACGGCATTTCCGGTGTGCACCAAGCGTATCTCAATGGCGGGGGCCTGGGCATCCTGGTCGGCGACGGCATGCTGCCGCATCCGGCGCCGGAACAGATCGTCGAGGCCTATTACCAGCTGCCGGTTTCGTTCTTCAAGCTGACCTTGGATTACCAGTTCATCGTCAACCCGGCCTACAACAGCGATCGCGGCCCGGCCTCGGTGGTCGCGGCGCGTATGCATGCGCAATTCTGACCGCGGAACCTTTGGAACCGGCCGCTATCCGGCCTATCGTTTTGATCGACACCGCCGCAGCAGAATGCGAACTTAATGCGCCGGCGTCGGGGGACGTCGCCGCGGTGTTGGGGCGGTCATGCGGGGGCTGTTCATTGCCGGAATGGTGCTGGCCGCGTCGGGGCAGGGCGCGTATGCCGCCGACGCTGCGCTGCCGGTGAAGGCGCCGCCGCAACAGTCCCAAGCTAAGCCTTATGACTGGTCGGGATTCTACGCCGGCGCGAATTTCGGCTACGCCGCGGGCTCGTCGCGTTGGTCGGCCGCCGCGACCGGCGCCGCTGCGCCGGCGCTGACCGGCTCGCTCGACCTGTTCAACGGCTACGACATGTTCAAGGGCACCGGCAGTTACTTCGCCGGTTTCCAGGGCGGCTACAATTATCTGTTGCCGTCCCGGCTTTTGCTCGGCGTTGAGGCCGACATATCGTTTCCCAACACGCTCGGCGGCATGGCGACGTTCTCGTCGCCGGCGACCGGCACGGCGAGCTACGCCGAGCAGGTGGAAATGTCCGGAACGTTGCGCGGCCGCATCGGCTACGCGCCAAATCTCGGGACAGGCAACTGGCTGTTCTACGTCACCGGCGGCTTGGCCTGGACTTACGACCATTTCACCCGCACGCAGATCGCGGGCATGCCGGTCGGCGGCACGGTGGTGCCGGGCACAACGGAAAATCTGTTCCTGGTGCTGCGCCTCGGCGGTGCTGCCGGCGTCGGCGTCGAGCTTGGGCTGACGCCGAGCTGGGCAGCGCGGCTCGAATATCTTTATACCGACTATGGCTCGCGCAGCGTGACGTTTCCCGGCGGCGCCCAGCAGTTCACATCCAGCCTCGCCGTGCAGTCGGTGCGTGTCGGCCTCGATTATCAACTCGGCCACACCGGCATCGATCCCGGTATTTTCACCAAGGGGCCGTCGGCGCTCGATCTCGATCGGTTTTCCTTCAAGGGCCAGACCACCTTCATCGAGCAATACACGCCGCCGTTCCGCTCGCCCTATCTCGGCCCGCACAGCCTCGATCCCAACCAGGGCCGCGAGAGCTGGGACGCCATGTATTTCGTCGGCGCAAAATTGTGGCGGGGCGCCGAGCTCTGGGTTGATCCGGAAATCGATCAGGGTTTTGGCTTGAGCAATACCGCAGGCATCGCCGGCTTTCCGAGCGGCGCCTCGTTCAAGGTGGGGGCCTCGG
>DATHHM010000349.1:0-9851 GCA_035317145.1 Xanthobacteraceae bacterium
AATGCCGGCATTCTTCACGGCCGGCAGTTGGTCGGTCGGGTGGAATTTCTCCCAGTCGCCGGTCTTGATGTCGACGCGGAAGATTTCCTGGGTGCCGACGCTCTTGGTCCACACCTTGTTGTCGACTTCGTAGTGCAGGCCGGTGAAGTTGAGTTGCACCTTGTCGTCGTTCCACTTGGCGTCGAGCGGATAATATTTGATCTCGCCGGTTTTCGGGTCGAGGCAGCCGAGCGAGCCCTGGTACATGGTGTCGAACCAGATCTTGCCGGTGGTGTCGAACTCGATGCTCAAGAGGCCCGTCGGCGCCTTGTCCTTGAATTTTTGGATCGGATATTCGGTGAGTTTGAGCGTCTTCGGATCGAACTTGCCGATGAACATCTCGCCGAAATCGGAATACCAAACGGCACCGTCCTTATCGACCAGGATGTCGTGCGGCTCGGTGGTTTTGCGCCCCATGTCGTATGCGGTGACGATGGCGCGGGTGTCGCGGCCGCTCGGGCGCGGCAGCGTCTTGAGATCATATTGCCACTTGTCGACCGCGCTTAAGTTTATGGTGGCGAGATACTCGGCCACCTTGCGGTATTGCTCGGGCGTGCCCGCGCGCGAACGATCCAGCATCGGCTGCGGCTTGATCGGCTGGCTCACGGCGCCATAGCCCATCATGCGGCTGACCACTTGCGTCCACTCGTCGGCATCGTGGGTCGAGCGCACCACCCTTTCCAGCGTGTGGCAGCTGGTGCAGTTGAGCAACGCCGCCTTCTGGTCTTCGGTGCCGGGGATGCTCATCATCCATTCGGCATTGGTGAGCTGGCTGGCGAGGTTTTTGGTCTTGTCGAGCAAGATGTCGGTATTGGTCGTCTTCTCGGCGACGACGTCGGCCGCGGCCGGCGCGCTGATGTCGTAGCCGACCGCCCTGATGGCGAGAGTGTAGTGGCCGGGCTCGAGGCGGTTTTCCGGGAAGGTGTAGCGGCCCTTTGCGTCGGTGGTGACGCTGGTCGAGACGATCGAACCGTCCTTGTGGGCGGTGACGACGACGCCTTCCATGGCGCCTTCGGCCGCCGAGGAGACTTGGCCGGTCAAAGCGGCGGCCTGGTCGGCGCGTGCGCCTGCCGGGATCGCCAGCACCAGGGCCAGCGCGGTCATGCCGAGAAGATATGGTGATTTCATCAGTCGCTCCCTAACGATGAATTTGGCTTTATCGGATGTGCGGCCGTTGTTGGCCGCGCGTTTCGGGTTCTTGGCCGATTCCGCGCAGTATCCGCTTGTCCCCGTGCCCCGGCAAGCCCGATCCGGTCGGTCCAGATATGCGCGGGTCAGCTAAGCCGGCGCAGCGCGGCGTCCAGCACCAGGCCCGCGAACAAGATCAAACCGGCGTCGCGGTCGGACTTGAACACCGCAAGGCAGTTGTCGGGGTCGGCAATATCGAGGCGGGCGATCTGCCAGGCGAGGTGGGCGGCGAAGGCGGTTAGCCCCAGCGCGAAGACCACGCCGGCGCCGGCGAAAAAACCCGCAAACCCGATGAGGATGACGGCGAGGCCGTAAAACAGCGCCAGCATCGGTTTGGTCCGCGCGCCGAACAACAGCGCGGTGGATTTGATGCCGATCAGCGCGTCGTCCTCGCGGTCCTGATGGGCGTAGATGGTGTCGTAGCCGATCACCCAGGAGATCGAGCCGGCATAGAGCAATAGCGGCGCCAGATCGAGCCGGCCGAAGGCGCCGGCCCAGCCCATCAACGCGCCCCAGGAAAACGCCAGGCCGAGCACGATCTGCGGCCAATAGGTGATGCGCTTCATGAACGGATAGACCACGACGATGGCGAGCGAGGCGATGCCGAGCGCGACGGTGAAGCCGTTGAAGGTGATCAAGACGGCGAAGCCGACCAGCGCTTGCAGCACGAGGAACAGCGCCGCCTGGGCGACGCTCACTTGGCCGGACGGGATCGGCCGCGAGCGGGTGCGCTCGACGGCACCGTCGAGATCGCGATCGACAATATCGTTCCAGGTGCAGCCGGCGCCGCGCATGGCAAAGGCGCCGATGAAAAACAGAATGAGATGCAGGATGTTCGGCGCCCGCGCGTGGGCCGCGACGGCGGCGAGCGCCGCCGACCACCAGCACGGCAACAGCAACAGCCAGGAGCCGATCGGCCGGTCGAGGCGGGCGAGCCGCAGATAGGGCCGCAGCCACGTCGGCGCCAGCGTATCGACCCAATTGCCGGTCGCGTCGGCGACGGAGCCGCCGCTCATTTGGCCAGCGGATTACCGGTCAGCGTGTCCAGCGTGCCACGGCCGGTCCTGGTATTGGTGCCGGTATCGACCGGCGTCGTGCCGATGGCATCGCTCAATGTCGGCACCTTCGCCTTCGGCCCTTCGGCACAGACCGTGTCGCGGAATTTTACAGTATTGACGTGCATGGCATTGGCCTGGGTGACCGCCTGCGGCGGCACCCCGCAACTTGCCTTGTTGTCATTGAGGAATTTTACCACTTTTTCCTCGGCGGCGGTGAAGCTTTGCACCGCCGCGCACATGTCCTTGCGATCGCCCTTGCGTTTGCCGATCGCCGAGACCGCCTCCGCTTTCGCCTTGGCTTCGTCGCGTAGTTTCGGGAAGGTCGCGCATATCCCCGACGGCGGCGGTCCTCCCATCTGTGGCCCTCCCATCGGCTGCTGCCCCCCCTGCGGAAACACCGACTGCTGCGGCGCGCCTGGGAACGTGGACTGCTGCGGGGGAGCCGGGAACGGCGACGTCGAGTCCGCCGGCAATTGCGACTGCTGCGGGGCCGGCGGGAACGGCGACTGCGCCAGCGCCGGATGCGAGAGCGTCACGCCGGCGGCCAAGGCCAGCCCCATCGCCACCACCAGGCTCCGATTCATAGCAATCCTTTGCGGTTTCCCGCGCCTGTTCCCGATTCCGGCCATGCCCGCGCCATTACAAGCCTGATGAATTCGGCGACAAGGGGGCAGGCTGCCCGGTGCGACGCTGGTGCTCATCGGCGAGTTTAAGCTAAATCCAAGTTTTAGCTAAAGCCCCCGCGTTCCCTCACAACAGTATAGCTTAGTTTGCGCCATGCCGGCCTACGATTTTCGCAGTCCCCGGCTTTTCGTCGAGGCGCCGCTCACGGCCGGCGCGGAGCTTCCGCTCGACCGTGCCCAGGCCCATTATCTGACCACGGTGCTGCGCCGCAAACCCGGCGACGGCGTGCTCGTCTTCAACGGCCGCGACGGTGAGTGGAGCGCAGCGCTCGCCGCGCAAAAGCGCGCGGCCGCGCTGGTCGTCGACGCCAAAACCCGCGACCAGACCGCGCCGGCCGACCTGCATTATCTGTTCGCGCCGCTCAAATCGGCGCGGCTGGACTACATGGTGCAGAAGGCGGTCGAGATGGGCGCCTCACGGCTGCAGCCGGTGCTCATCCGCCACGGTCAGGTCGCCAGGGTCAATCTCGATCGCATGCGGGCGAACGCCATCGAAGCCGCCGAGCAATGCGGCATTCTTTCTGTTCCGGACATCGCCGAGCCGGCCGATTTTTTTCGCCTGCTTGCCGCCCGCGATCCGGCGCGGACCATCGTGTTCTGCGACGAGGACGCCGAAGTCGCCAATCCTCTCGCCGCGCTGTCGGCCGTGCCGCCGCATTCGCCGCTCGCGGTGCTGGTCGGGCCCGAAGGCGGCTTCGCCGCAGACGAGCGCGCGATGTTGCTCAAATTGCCAAACGTGGTCCGCATTGCGCTTGGCCCGCGCATCCTGCGCGCCGATACGGCGGCGGTGGCGGCGCTGGCGATCGTTCAGGCGGTGATCGGCGATTGGCGCTGACTACGGCGCTAGTGAATCATCCACGGCTTATCGATGCAAACGAAGCTGATGTAGTCGCCGTAGACGCGATGCACGCTGGTGACGTGCGACAGCCTATGCCAGCGCGCGCAATAATCTTGCGCCATCTGCTGATAGACGCCTTCGAGGTCCGGCGAGTAGGGGATGATGCCGCCGGTGTCATTGCCGGTGATCCAGGGGCCGGGGCCGGTGAAGCTCGCCAGCACGGCGCCGCTCGCACCGATGCTCAGCACCGCGGCCAGCGCGCCAACGATCAAGGATTTGCGATCCATCACACCAAGCCTCCCGCCCTTGCAAGCGTGGGAAGCTTAGAGGCTGGTGCGAATAATTGGAAGCCGCGGCCCTGCCGCGCTCACTGCATCGAATAGGCGCTGGCCACCATGCCGACCGGCCGCTTGTCGTGGGCGGCGAGCAGCATGACCCGGCCGAAACTGGTGTTGCGGCCGATGCGCACCACGCGGGCATCGGCGACGATGTCGTAGTTCACCGGACGGAGAAAATGCGTGGTCTGATCGATCGTGCTCATGGGCCGGTAGCCGTTCCAGGCCGCCGAGCAGGCGATGACCATTGCCGTATCGGCAAGCGCCATCAGTGCCTGGCTGCAAATCGCCGCGCCATCGCTGCAAATCTTCTTGGAGAACGGCAGCCGCACGATGGCGCCGGGCTGCCAATCGTCCGCCGCACCAGGCGGGCGCACCGGTTCGACGCTTTCGACGAGCAGCGCCAAGTCCTGCACCCACGGCGGAAAGATCTTGATCATCAGGCGCCCCGCCGCCTGCAAACCGAACGCCGGTTCCGGGGCTAAAAGCCTATGTACCTCGCCCATGTCTGGTCTCCCCCAAAGCTGCGATGCTTCATCGCGAGCCCATTGCCGACCATCGCCGGCAAGCCCCCGCTCACCGGTGAACGCCTTTACGCACCGCCTCGCCACCGCCGGCTTTTCGGCGGGGGAGGGCAGACCGACCACAAAGGGGAATGCAGTGAGAGCCGGGACGCGGCCGAATACGCCTCACACCCCGCACGAATCAACTGACGCCCGTTGGTAGCACAGTGCCGCAAGCTTCGCCGTGTCCGTCTTGCCACGCCGGCCGGTCAAACGCCGGGGTGAAGGCTTTGCGGTCTTGACCGGGTGGCGCCGTCGCGGCACGGTAAAAGGGCTTTGCGGGAGTTAAGGAAGATGGTCAGTTTCGGTCGGATTGCGGCTGTCGCGCTTGGCTTTGCGTTCTGCGTCACGAACGTCGCGCAGCCGCGGGCGGCGAGTTGGCTGGAAGAGAATTTCTGGCTCAGCGGCCCGCGCTACGACCGCGACGTGCCGGCCTGCGATTATCCCGGCGCGCTCGACCGCATCATCGCCAATTTCCACACCAAGGAATACCGCTTCTGGAACTCGCAGCTGCGCATCGTCGGCGTCGAGAACATCCATGAGACCGCCTGGCTGCCGTGGGCGGCGCAGTCGATCCCGCGGCGCTTTTGCAGCGGCACCGCGGTGATCAACGACGGCGCGCGGCACGCGCTCTATTACTCGATTGCCGAAGACACCGATTTGATCGGCCAGGGTTGGGGCGTGAATTTCTGCGTCGATGGCCTCGACCGCAACGACGCCTACAGTCCGCACTGCCGCGCCGCTAAACCCTGAAAGCTAGCTCAGTTCCTGCAGCACCCGCTCGCGCAAATCCATGCGGTCGCTGACGCCGCGCTGGGCGAATTCGATCACCTTCCTGGCGACGGCGTCGGTCTCGGGGCGATCGCCGTCGCCCAAGCCGAGCGCGCGGCAGACGTCGGCATAAGCGCCGGTCAGCACGCTGATCGCTTCCGGCTCGAACGGCTTGTTGCGAAACAGGCAATAGATGGCCATGGCGGAGTGCCCTCATCACGCTTTGGGACCGGAAAGAGCCGGTGCAACGGTCGCCGGCGGTCCGGCCGCAATTGCGACCACGGCAGCGATCTTGGTAGCCGTGTACCGCAACTCAAGCGCAAACTCTTAAGTAGGTGCAGAACCTGTTACCGTCGATACGCGGTTCCTCCATACTTTGTTCTTGCTCCGTTCAGGTCGCTTGCTATGGTTCTTTCGCCACGCGGAAGAGGTTTTTCATGATCAGGTTCATTGCCGGCTTAGCCGTCGCCTCAAGCTTGCTTGCCGCGGCTTCGTTGCCGGCTGCGGCGCAAGACGGGCGGCAGAATGAGCCGGGAAAGTTCGACTTCTATGTGCTGTCTTTATCGTGGTCGCCGTCGTTCTGCGCCTCAGCGCACGACAGCGGCCGCTCGGGCGGCGCGCAATGCGGGACGCGGCCCTATTCGTTCGTCGTGCACGGGCTGTGGCCGCAATACGAAAAGGGGTTCCCGGAATATTGCGAGCAGCCGTCGCCGCGGCTTTATCACGGCATCGTCTCGGAGATGCTCGATCTGATGCCGGCGCCGCATCTGATCTACAACGAGTGGGACAAGCACGGCACCTGCTCGGGGCTTGGGCCGCGCGTTTATTTCGAGACCATCCGCAAGGCGCGTGCCGCGGTGAAAATCCCGCCCGATTACGTCGATCTCAAAGACCCGCTCAATGTCGCGCCGGATGCGGTGCGCGACGCTTTCATCAAGGCGAATTCCGGCCTCACGCCGGCCGGCATCGCGGTGGATTGCGACAATCGACGATTGACCGACATCCGCATCTGCTTGTCCAAAGATCTGCAATTCCGCGACTGCCCGGGAGTGGTCAAGCGAGCCTGCCGGCGCGATCAAATCATGATGCCGCCGGTGCGCGGCGGCTGAGTTCATCCCGAAAAGCCTGCCCTCGGACTTGATCCGAGGGTGATCGCCGGTTTTCGGAAAAGATCATGCCCCAACTAAAAATCCCGTGAACTATCAGCACGCCTTCCATGCCGGCAATTTCGCCGACGTGCACAAGCACGCGGTGCTAGCGCGCATCCTGTCTTACCTGAAAGCCAAGCCGGCGGCGTTCCGCGTGATCGACACCCATGCCGGCGCCGGCCGTTACGATCTGCGCAGTGCGGAAGCGACCCGCGGCGGCGAGTGGCAAGACGGTATCGGTAGACTCTTGGGTCGGCCGCTGCCGGACGCGTTGCGAACGCTGCTCGCGCCCTATCTCGACGTCGTCCAAAACCTCAATCCCGGCGGCCGGCTTCGGGTCTATCCGGGCTCGCCGCTCCTCGCGCTTGCCCTCATCCGGCCGCAGGACCGGCTGATCGCCTGCGAGCTCGAACCGCGCGCGGCGGCGGCGCTCAAAGGCGTGCTGCGCGACCGGCGCGCCACGGTGCTGGCGCTCGACGGCTGGACCGCGCTCGGCGCCTATGTGCCGCCGAAGGAGCGCCGCGGTGTCGTCCTGGTCGATCCGCCATTCGAGGACGCGGCCGATTTCACGCGGCTGAGCGGCGATTTGGCAGCGGCGCACCGCAAATGGCCGACCGGCATCTACATGCTGTGGTATCCGATCAAGGAGCGCGACGCGCCCAACGCCTTGGCGCGGCGGCTGCGCAAGCTCGAAATGCCGGCTGTGTTGCGCTGCGAGATAATACTGGGACCGTCGCGTGCCGATGCCGGCCTGATCGGCTCCGGCCTGATCGTGATCAACCCGCCATTCAAGCTCGATGCTGACCTGAAAGTCCTGCTGCCGGCGCTGGCAGAGGCATTCACCGCGGAGGCCGCCTGCCGGATCGACTGGTTGGCCGCCGCCAAGTAGCCGCCCCAAATAGCCGCCCCAAATAGCCGCCCCAGGTAGCCGCCCCAGGTAGCCGCCCACTTTTACACAATCAAAAATTGGTCTAGTTTTGTGGCGCTGGGCTTAGACGTTCCGCCTCCTGTGGGGGGCCGGCGGAGTGATTGAGGCCGTCCTCGCTCTCTTTGCTCGTGTGGATGTCCAGCCTAGCCGTCGTGCCGTGGGGGCCGACGGCGAAGCATCCACGGGGAGGAGTTGCTCGATGGCAATGGGTGGTACGGTCAAGTTCTTCAACGGTGAACGCGGCTACGGCTTCATCAAGCCCGACGATGGCGGCCGCGACGTGTTCGTGCACATCACCGCTGTTGAACGTGCGGGGCTGAAATCGCTGGTCGAGGGCCAGCGCATCAGCTTCGATGTCGAGCCCGACAAGAAGGGCAAGGGTCCGAAAGCGGTCAATCTCGTCGTCACCGGATAAGGTGACGTTGCCGCGTCGTGTGGGAGCGCGACGCGTCGCGAAATACCGTGCGGCCGCCCGGCCGAACGCTGAACTGTTGCATTGCGCTTTGCAATGCATTGCCGCAAAAATGCGCTCCCGCAAACAAAATCGGTAACGTCAAAGGTGCTGCAATGATGATTCTGCGCTCTTCGCCGGCTTCGCCGTTCGGCCGCAAGGTCCGGATCGCGATTTCGCTGCTCGGCCTCGACAACGACGTCAAAATCGAAGCCGCCGACACCAGCGACGTCAACGACAGCGTCCGCAAGCAAAACCCGCTCGGCAAGATTCCGGTCGTGATCGACGAGGACGGCACCGCGTACTACGATTCCCGCGTCATCCTCGACTATCTCGACGACCGCGCCGGCGGCGGCAAGATCGTGCCGCGCGATGCCAAGGCGCGGCTCGCGGCGCTGCGCCTGCAGGCGCTGGGCGACGGCATCCTCGATGCCTCGATCCTCACCATCTATGAGACGCGTTGGCGCAAGGCGGAGACCCACGAGCCGAAATGGCTCGAGCATCAGGCCGGCAAAGTGTCGCGCGCGCTCGCGGCGCTGGAAGCCGCGCCGCCGCCGCTCGATGCGATACCTAACGTCGGGCAGATCACGCTGGCCTGCGTGCTCGGCTATCGCGATTTCCGTTTCAACGGCAGTTGGCGCGGCGATCACCCGCGGCTCGTCGCCTGGCTCGATAATTTTTCCGCCCGCGTGCCGGCCTACGCTGCGACCAAGCCGCCGCCGGGCTGATAGCCGGCGGGGCTCGCTCGATCAATCAATCGATCAATCGCGGCCCTTGCGATGGCCGTTGCCGTTTTTCATTTTTCGATTGATCGCTGGCGCAAAACTGCGCGACCGCCCGGCAATGTCCGATTTCGGCTCACCATCGCGGGCCGGCGAACCGGACGGCTCCGCGTTGGGAGCAATCAACGTGACGCCCTGCCAGGTGCCGCTTTCGACCAGTTCGCGGACCAGCGATTTCAGCGTCAACGCCACCGCCTCGATGGCGGGACTGCGCAGCCCGACCTCGGAAAAGCAAAGCGACACCGGACGGACCATCCTGGCATCGACGAAGCGGCGGTAATTGAGCGCCAGCCGCGGATCGCCGCTGTGCAGCGCGGACCATGTCATGATCGCGTTGCCGACGCCGGATGCGACCAGCTCGCGCATCGTATTCAACGAATCGCATTCGCCGATCGGCTCGAGCGACAGCCCGAGTTTCTCGAACGCCTCCCTGGCGTCGCGCTGGACGCCGCTGCCGGGACCGGGAACCAGCAGCGGATGCCGTGCCGCGTCCGCAATGAGGACCGGCGCGTTGTCCCGGTCTGCCGTCACATAGAACATCTCCTCGAGCACCAGCGGCTCGACCGCAAGGCCCCGCTCGGGTTTCCCGGTGAGCAGCAAGGCGATGTCGAGACGGCCATTGTCCAGCCGCTCGCGCATCACTGCGCTGTTGCCGTCGGCGACATGCAGCAGGATCTGCGGGTAGGCCGTGCGGATCCGCACGAACAGTTCGGTCGCCAGGATGGATGCCAGCGCGACCGGAAATCCGATCGACACGCGTCCTGACGGCACACTCAGCACGTTCAGGGCGTCCTGCTTGGCAAATTCGACATGCCGCAGGATCGCCTCGGCGTGCCGATACAAGACGCCGCCGGCTTCGGTGAGGAGAATGCCCTTGGGCCCGCGCGTGACCAGTTGCCGGCCCACCTCGGATTCCAGGCTGGCGAGATGATGGCTGATCGCGGACTGCGCCACATGCAGTTGATCCGCGGCGCGCGACAGGCTGCCGGCCTGGACGATGCCGACGAAGTAGCGAAGCTGGCGCAGGTCCATGGCCGTCCGTTATGGTTTGCGACGTGTCGCCGCGG
>DATHHM010000350.1:0-2039 GCA_035317145.1 Xanthobacteraceae bacterium
CAGGCGTTGCGACACCCGCGTCAGATCGGCGATTTCCTGCGCGGTGAAGCCGCCGGGGCGGTCGGTGACATAGGTCGCCATGTGATTGATGCCGAACGAGCTCTTGAGCGGCAAGGCGAAATAGTCGGTCGCGCCCTCGGCCTTGAGGTCATGCAGGATCGGGAAATCGAGCGCGGCATCGGCGACATCGAGCCGGCGCCGCACCGTTTCGCCGCCGACCTGCACCCGGCGAACCGGGTTATCTTCGTGGCCGTACAGATCCTGCACTTCATGGGTGACGAGCCTGAGCACGGTCCGGCCGGTGGTGCGCCACCAGACAAAGTTGGCGCCGAGATATTGCGGGTGCAGCGTGCGCAGCTGCAAGGTCGCCCGCAACAGCGGAAAACCCGCCGCCAGCATCCGCCACGCGAATTCGTCGAACTCGCGAGCCAGCGTCGGAGCATGCTGCGCCGGGGCCCCCAGCCAATCCACGATCGCCGCGATGGTGTCGTGCCGCGGCCGCTCGGCAAGCGGCCGCTCGACCACCTCGCCGATCTGAAAATACCGCGGATCCAAGCCGTCTATCGGATCCCGGTCTGTCACGGTCATCAAAGGCTCCAGTCAGCGCAAATGCTTAAGTGGGGGCGCTATCCGGGAATTGTACCCTGATCGTAAATTAAATAGAGCGGCGCTCGCTCAGCGCGGCCGTTACGCGCTCTTTCCCAGCCGCTCGATCAGCGCCATCGCCGCCGCCGGCGCGCGCACTTTACCTTCGTGGATGACATAGGCGTAGACGTCGCGTGGCGCGGGTTTGGGTTTCTTTGACGGTTCAACATGAGGCAAGTCGTCCGGCGCCTTGCCCGTCGCCCACGAGCGCAAGCGGCCGGCCCAGGCGGCGATGTCCTTCGGCGGATAGGCGGTCGGCATCGTGTCCTTGCCGCGTTGCAGGCGGGCATAGATGAAGTCGCCGGTCAGGTCGGCGATATTCGGATAGGTGGCGTGGTCGGTGAAGACGACCGGCATTTTGTGTGCGCGCAGCAGCGCCATGAATTCGACGGTGCGAAAGCTGTCGTGGCGGACCTCGATGACGTGACGCAACGCGCGGCCATCGAACTTGTCCGGCAACAGTTCGAGGAAGCCGCCGAAATCGGCGGCATCGAATTTTTTGGTCGGCGCGAATTGCCAGAGCAGGGGGCCGAGATGGTCGCCGAGCTCGGTGATGCCGGAATCGAGAAAGCGCTTGATCGAGTCGCCTGCCTCCTTGAGCACCCGCCGATTGACGGCAAAGCGCGGGCCCTTGAGCGCGAACACGAAATTTTGCGGCACCTCGCTCGCCCATTTGCGGAACGTCGCCGGCGTTTGCGAGCGATAGAACGTGCCGTTGACCTCGATCGAGGTCAGCCGCTCGGCGGCGTAGGAAAGCTCCTTCGCGTGCGGCAAACCCTTCGGATAAAACACGCCGCGCCACGGCTCAAATGTCCAGCCGCCGATACCGATGCGGATATGGCCTGATTTTGGAGTCATAGGAGTGTCACCGAACGCTGCTAAATTCCAATTGTTACCGGCGATGGTCTGTGAGAGTAAGCCCCCATCGCCCTGACGGCCACGACGATCAGGCGACGCCGGATGAACGCGCGCCTGCCGTTCGTGGTCGTTTTCGGATGACGGAGGACGGACGACAGACGGCGGATCGCAGCCTTGAGGCTTGCTTCTAATCCGTCCTCCGTCCTCCGTCCTCCGTCCTCCGTCCTCCGCCCTCTGTCGTCTGTCCTCCGGGCGGGCTATAATCCGCCCATCATGCAACGCAAAGTCATCATTTCCTGCGCCGTGACCGGCTCGGCCGACACGCCCGGCCGCAATCCGGCGGTGCCGGTGACGCCGGAACAGATCGCCCGTTCGTCGATCGATGCCGCCAAGGCAGGTGCTGCCATCGTGCACATCCACGTGCGCAATCCGCAGACCACCAAGCCGAGCATGGACAATGCGCTTTACCGCGAGGTGGTCGAGCGCATCAGGGCAAGCGGCACCGACGTGCTCATCAACCTCACCACCGGCCCGGG
>DATHHM010000351.1:0-2378 GCA_035317145.1 Xanthobacteraceae bacterium
CCCCACGCTTCGCCTTCCTGCGCCGTCATGGCGCGGCCGGTGTAAAGCAATTCTGCGGCGCGGCCTTGGCCGATGATGCGCGGCAGGATCGCGCAGGCGCCCATGTCGCAGCCGGCGAGCCCGACCCTGTTGAACAGGAACGCGGTCTGCGCGCCCGGCGTGGCGAGGCGCAAATCCGCAGCCATCGCGATGATGGCGCCGGCGCCAGCGGCAACGCCGTCGACCGCGGCGATGATCGGCTTGCCGCAATGGAGCATGGCCTTGACCAGGTCGCCGGTCATGCGCGTGAAGGCGAGCAATTGCTTGGCGTCCATGGCGACCAGCGGGCCGATGATCTCGTGCACGTCGCCGCCGGAGCAGAAGTTGCCGCCGTTGGGCAAAAACACGACGGCGTGGACGTCGTCGGCATGAGCGAGGTCACGAAAGGTGTCGCGCAGTTCGGCGTAGGACTCGAAGGTCAGCGGGTTCTTGCGTTCCGGGCGGTTCAACTGGATGACGGCAACGGTGCCGTCCATGCGCCAGAGAAAATGTGCGGGCTTCAGCGCCGCCATTTTTTTGGTCATGCTTCGCCCTCCCAGTCGCTTCGGAACGATTTCAGCTTGGCCGACATCTGCTCGGCGTCGCGCACGGTCAGCCCGCCCAGCAGCTCGTCGACCCAGCTTTCGTGCGCCGCCGCCATGTCGGCGAACAGGACGCGGCCTTTGCGAGTGAGGCTGATGAACGAGGTACGGCGGTCGCCGTTGCGTTGCGCGCGCGCCACCAGCCCATCGGAAACCAGGCGGTCGACGATGCCGGTGATGTTGCCGTTCGACACCATGAGGAAGCGCGAAATCTCGCTCATCAGCATGCCATCGGGCTTGCGGTAGAGCGCTGCCATGACGTCGAAGCGCGGCAAGGTGGCGTTGAATTGCGACTTTAGCCGCTCGCGCGCCACGCCTTCGATCAGCCGGCTGGCGCGCAACAGCCTGATCCACAGCCGTAAGCGCGATTTACTGTCGCTCTCTTTTGGTTCCGCGATGGCCGGCAGCGGCGCGCTCACCATGTCTCGCCTCCCGACAGCGAGATGGCCTGGCCGGTGATGCTGGCGCTGCTCTCGGTGCACAGCCACAGCACCGTGTCGGCCACTTCCTGGGGCGTGATGAAACGGCCTTGCGGATTCCTGGCCGTGAGCGTGGCGCGCGCTTCGGCTTCGCTGCGCTGGGTCGTCGCCACGATGCGCGCTACCGCTTGCTCGAGCATCGGCGTCTCGGTGTAGCTCGGACATATGGCATTCACGGTGATGCCGTCCTTGGCGGTTTCCAGTGCCAATGTTCGCATCAGGCCGATCACGCCATGCTTGGCGGCGACATAGGGCGCGATATAGGGCGCGGCGCGGATGCCGGCGGTCGAAGCGATGAAGACGATGCGGCCCCATTGTTTCGCGCGCATGCCGCTGAGCGCCGGCTGCACCGAAAAGAACGCGCCGGTGAGGTTGACGTTGAGCGTGCTGGTCCAAAGCTCCGCGGAAATCTTTTCGGCGGGCGCGCTCTGGGCGCCGCCGGCATTGGCGACCACGACGTCGAAGGTGCCGCGCGCCGCCTGTGCGGTGTCGTAGAGCTGTACGAGAGATTTCTGATCGGTCACATCGGCCGTTTCGGCATGAATATTTTTATGCCGCGCCGCCACTTCGTCGAGCTGCCGCCGGCGCCGGCCGCAAATCGTCACTGCCGCACCGGCCTCAGCTAGTGCGAGCGCGATGGTTGAGCCGATGCCGCTGCCGCCGCCGGTGACAAGTGCGTGTTTGCCGCTGACGCTCATGGTCATACCGCCGTTGGCACAGGTTCAGCACTGCCGGAAATTCGATAAAGCTGATCGCGGCCGGCGTAATAGGGCGGCGGCCAGGTCTCGCCGCGGTCGCCGAGTTTTGCCGCGGCGCGCAAGGTCCAATACGGATCGGCGAGATGCGGCCGCGCCAGGCAGACGAGGTCGGCGCGGCCGGCCATCAGGATCGAGTTGACGTGGTCCGGCTCAAAGATGTTGCCGACCGCCATGGTCGCCATGCCGGTCTCGTTGCGGATGCGGTCGGAGAACGGCGTCTGGAACATGCGGCCGTAGACCGGCCGCGCGTCGATCGAGGTCTGGCCGGCCGACACGTCGCAGATATCGACGCCGGCCTCCTGCAAAATCCGACAGATTTCGACCGCGTCGCGCGGCTCGATGCCGTCGGCGCCGACCCAGTCGTTGGCCGAAATCCGCACCGAGATCGGTTTCTCCGCTGGCCACACCGCGCGCACCGCGTGAAAGATTTCCAGCGGATAGCGCATGCGGTTCTCCAGCGAGCCACCGTATTCGTCGTTTCGCCGGTTGGTCAGCGGCGTGATGAAGGAAGACAGCAGATA
>DATHHM010000352.1:0-7980 GCA_035317145.1 Xanthobacteraceae bacterium
AGCGCATCATCGCCGCGACATATTCGTCGTAGTCGCCGTTGCCGCGGAACAGCTCGGGCAGCCCGGTGCGCGGCAACTCGTCGTACGCGGCGAGGCGGTAGCCTTTCAGCCCGGTGGCGCGGCCCTGCCAGAACGGCGACGAGGTCGACAGCGCGATGAACAGCGGCAAATACGGCAGCATCCGCGTCATCACGTCGACCCGGCGCGCTGGGTCGGGAAACTCGACATGCACGTGCATGCCGCACAGCATGTTGCGCTGGCCGATCATCTGCAGCACGTCCATGACATGGGTGTAGCGATCCTTGGGCGACTGCACCGCTTCCGGCCAGAGCGCCGACGGATGGGTGCCGCAGGCGAGGATGGTCAGGCCGTGCTCTGCCGCCGCCGCCGCGACGTTCTGGCGGAGCCGCTTGAGCTCGGTCCTGGCGTCACCGATCTCGCTGTGCGGCTCGGTCGCGGCTTCGATTTGGGCTTGGAGAAACTCGCGGCCGATCCGTCCTGCGTCGCCGCAATCGGCGAGCTGGAACAGCGCTTCCGGCGTCTCCTTGGGCACCTGTAGCGTCCGCGCGTCGGACAAAAAATATTCCTCCTCGATGCCGAACTGGAACAGATCGTCCGGGGCGAAGATCCGGGCCTGCTCCGGCGGCACCAGGGTGCGGATGCGGAAGCGGCGTTCGTGAGGGTCGAATCTGAATTCCATGGTCAAATCCTGTTTCCGACCTGTTGGGTTTGCAGCCAGCACTCGAGAACTGCGATTTGCCAAAGTTTTGAGTGGCCCTTGGGCGTCAGCTCGCCGTCGGGATCGGCCAACAGCCGATCGACATAGGCGCGGTTGAACACGCCGCGCTGGCGCGCCACAGGCGCGTCGAGCACGTCGCGGACAAAATCGTAAAACGGCCCGCGCAGATATTTCAGCGCCGGCACCGGGAAATAGCCCTTCGGCCGGTCGATCACTTCGTCGGGAACGAGGCCGCGGCAGGCTTGCTTGAGAATGTATTTGCCGCCGTCGCGCACCTTGAGCTCAGCCGGGATCCGCGCCGCCAGCTCCACCACCTCGTGATCGAGGAACGGCACGCGGGTTTCCAGGCCCCAGGCCATCGCCATATTGTCGACGCGCTTGACCGGATCGTCGACCATCATGATTTGGGCATCGAGCTGCAGCGTCTTGTCGATCGCGCGCGTGCTGCGGCAGGAGTCGAAAAAATTCTCGACGAATTCGCGGCTGTAATCGCCGTTCATCAGCGCGGGCGACAGGGCTTCACCCATCTCGTCGTGATCGCGGTCGAAATAGACCCGCGCGTAATCCGCGGCCGGGTCGTTGGATTGCATCAGCGCCGGGTACCAGTGATAGCCGCCGAAAATCTCGTCGGCACCCTGCCCGCTTTGCGCGACCTTGACGTGCTTGGCGACTTGTTGCGACAGCAGATAAAAGCCGACGGCGTCGTGGCTCATCATCGGTTCGGACATTGCGGCGATGGTGCCCGGCAGCGCATCGATGGCCCGCGAAGAGTCGACGGCAATGCGTTCGTGCCGGGTGCCGAAGCGCTGCGCGATCAGATCGGAATAGTAAAACTCGTCGCCCTTGAGCTCGCCGACGGTTTCGAAACCGACGGAGAACGTTCGTAAGTCGTTCTGTCCCTGGGCGGCGAGCAAGGCGACGATGATCGAGCTGTCGAGGCCGCCCGACAGCAGTACGCCGACCGGAACGTCGGCGACGCGCCGCCGCTCGACCGCCCGGCCGAAGGTGAACCGGATCGCGTCCTGCCAATCCGCTTCCGTCATGCCGCGATCTTCCGGCCGCGTGCCGACTTCAAGCTGCCAGTAGGTTTCCTCGCGCCGGCGGCCGTTGGGCTCGATGGTGCAAATCGTCGCCGCCGGCAGCTTTTTCACGCCCTTGAGGATGGTCAGCGGCGCCGGCACGACGGCGTGCAGGCTCATGTAATGATGCAGCGCCGCCGGATCGATGCTGGTATCGACGCCACCGGCCGCCAGCAACGCCGGCAAGGTCGAGGCAAACCGGAAACGGCCGGGGCGCTCGGTATAATAAAGCGGCTTGATGCCAAGCCGGTCGCGCGCCAGCACGACGCGTCCGGAATTGCGCTCCCAGATCGCGAACGCGAACATGCCGTAAAAGCGCTCGACGCAACGCGGGCCCCATTCGGCATAAGCCTTGAGGATGACTTCGGTGTCGCCCTCCGAGAAGAAACGATAGCCCTTGGCGGCGAGCGCGCCGCGCAATTCGCGATAATTATAGATGCAGCCGTTGAACACGATGGCCAAGCCGAGTTGCGGATCGACCATCGGCTGTTGCGAAGCCGCAGCGAGATCGATGATGCTCAGCCGCCGATGGCCGAAAGCGACGCGATCCTGCATGAAGGCACCGCCCGCGTCCGGGCCGCGCGCGTGCATTCGCTCCGTCATGGCTGCAATGCAGTCACCGGCGGCGCTTCCATCGAAGGTCACTTCACCACAAATGCCGCACATTTCTCTTTTGGTCCGGAATGGATGCCCCACGCGGAAACGCCTGTTCGACGCCGCATCCATCAACGCTTTACGGTTAGGCTGGTTCCTCTGCCGCTGCGGCAGGCGATTCGGCGCGACGACAGGCTTGAAAAGCGCAGTCAAAACCGGTTGTTGAAAGCCAGTGACCAAATCCGCGTCAAAAGATGCGGCCAAAAGGTGCTGCAAATGGGTGCACGTGACGGCAAAAGCTATATTTCCAGGCTGAAGGCGCATCCGCGCGATGTTTGGATCGCCGGACGCAAAGTCGGCGACGTCACCACCGATCCGGCGTTCCGCCGCCCGGTCGCGGCGATGGCGCGGCTTTACGATTGCCAGACCGATCCCGCACTGCACTCCACCATGACCTATCTGCCCGACGACGGCGACGCGCCGGCCGGCGTGTCATTCATCATCCCGCGAAGCCACGCCGAATTGGTGCACCGGCGCAAGGCGATGCGGGTCTGGGCCGAGGCCACGTTCGGCACCATGGGGCGCTCGCCCGATTTCCTCAATACCGTGGTGGCGTCGCTCGCCGACGCGCCGGAATTCTTCGCCGATGTCGGCGGCAAATCCTTCGCCAACGTGCAACGCTATTATCGCTATTGCCGCGACAACGATCTGTTTCTCACCCACACCCTGGTCAATCCACCGGTCGACCGCAGCAAGTCCGCTTCGCAGCAGGCCGACGAATACGCCTATCTGGGCATCGTCGAGGAAACCAAAGGCGGCCTGATCGTGCGCGGCGCGAAAATGCTGGCGACGCATGGGCCGACCGCCGACGAGATCATGGTCTATCCGCTGCCGTTCTCGGTGCGCCCCGGCGAGGAGAAATACGCGCTCGCCTTCGGCATTCCGGCCGACACCAAGGGTTTGCGTTTCATCTGCCGCGAGCCGTTCGATGCCGGCGATCAATCGGAATGGGACCATCCCCTCGGCGCGCGCTTCGAGGAGCCCGACGCCATGGCGATTTTCGACGACGTGCTGGTGCCGTGGGACCGCGTCTTCCTGCACGGCAATGTCGAATTGGCCAACACTATGTTCGCGCGCACCGGCCTGCAGCGCCACACCGGGCATCAGACGGCGGTGCGCGGGCTCGTCAAATGCGAATTCATGACGGCGCTGGCGATCGCGCTGTCGCGCAGCGTCAAGACTGACGGCTTTCTGCACGTGCAAGAGCAGATCGGCGAATGCATCGGTTACCTGCAACTCATCGAAGGCGCGATCTTGATGTCGGAGCAAAAGGCTGAAAGCACCGGCCACGGCACGCTGCGGCCGGCGCTCGAACCGTTGCAGGCGCTACGCTACCACATCCCGCGCTTCTACGAGCGCATGGTGCGGCTCACCCAGGTGCTCGGCGCCGGCGGCATTTTGGCGAACCCGACCGAGGCCGATCTTCATTCCGAGATCGGCGGCGACATCCATCGCTACTACCGCGGCGCCGATCGCGACGCCGAAGCCAAAATCCGCTTGTCGAAGCTCGCCTGGGACGCTACCGGCACGCAATTCGGCCAGCGACAATTGCAATATGAGCGCTACTACGCCGGCGATCCGGTCCAGATGGGCGCGTCGCTCTATAAGATGTGGGATCACGCGGCGCTACTGGCGATGGTCGATCGCGCGCTGAGCTTGCCGTCCGAAGGGACGAGGCTATGACAAGGCCTGTCACGCTCCTCTTCGCCGCGACGCTCGCCTTGCTCGGCATCGGCGCCGCGGCGGCGCAGACCTATCCGTCGCGGCCGATCACCATCATCGCGCCGTTCCCGCCCGGCGGGCCGTCCGACGCGCTGGCGCGGATTCTGTCAGGCCCCTTGGAAGCGGTGCTCGGCCAGCCGATCGTCATCGAGAATATCGGCGGCGCCGGCGGCACCATCGGCGTCACCCGGGTCGCGCGCGCCGAGCCGGACGGCTACACCTTGCTGATCGGCCAATGGAGCACCCAGGTCGTCAACCCGATCACCTATAATCTCGCTGTCGACGTGGTGAACGATTTTGCGCCGATCGCGCTCATTGCCAACACGCCGCAAATGATCATCGCGCGCAAGATTTTCCGGCGAGCGACGTGCGCGAGCTGATCGCCTGGCTCAAAGCCAATCCCGACAAGGCGCAGGCCGGGACCGTCGGCGCGGCCGGCGGCGCGCAAGTCGCCGGCATGTATTTTCAAAAAATCACCGGCACGCGCTTCGGCTTCGTACCCTATCGCGGCGGCGCGCCGGCGATGCAGGATTTGATGGCCGGCCGCGTCGACATCATGTTCGACCAGGCCGCCAACGCCATCACGCAAGTGCGCGCCGGCACCATCAAGGCCTACGCTGTCATGACCGAGCAGCGCTGGCACCTGGCGCCCGACATTCCGACCATCGACGAGTCGGGCGCGCAAGGCCTGCACGTGTCCTATTGGCACGCGCTGTTCGCGCCGAAGGGCACGCCTGCCGACATCATCGCCAAGGTCAATGCCGCCGTCGTCAGCGCGCTCGCCGATCCGAAAGTGCAGCAGAGCTTTGCCGCGCAGGGCCAGGATATTTGGCCGCGCGAGCAACAGTCGCCGCAAGCGCTCGCCGCTTTGTATAAGGCCGAGATCGAAAAATGGTGGCCGATCATCAAGGCCGAAGGCTTGAAGGTGGAATGATTTTTTTCATCCGCCCCCGCGAAGCGGGGCAGGATGCTTACTAAAGCCGAAAGCGCCGGCGCAGTCCGATCAGGGCCGCGAGGCTGATGAGCGCCGTTGCGATCACGTAATAGCTCGGCGCCAGTTTTGAGCCGGTGATGTCGATGAGCGACTGGGCGAAGAACGGCGCAAAGCCGCCAAAGATCGTCACCGCGATGTTGTAGCTGAGCGACATGCCGGTGACGCGCGTCGATGTCGGGAACACCTTTGCCATCAATGACGGCAGCGCGCCGGAGAAAAACGATTTGAGCAGGCCGAGCCAGCACACCATCAGTACCAGAAAGAGAAGCGAAGCATTGGCGCCGAGCAGCACGAAGGCCGGATAAGCGGTGACGGCGAACAGGATCGCGGCGCCGATCATGATCGGGATTTGCCCTACTTTATCGACCAACAGTCCGACAAAGGGCACGACCAGGCTCTGCAATGCCGCAGCCAGCAGCGCCGCCGTGAAGCCGACCGACTGCGGCAAATGCAGCTCCTTGATGGCGTAGGCCGGCATGAACACGATCATGTATTGCGAGCTGGTCGAGGCGACGACCGCGCCGGTGGTGAGCAGGAGCCGGTCCCATTGCTCGGTCAGCAATTCGCGCAGCGGCGCGCGTGCGGCGCCGTGATCGAGAAACTCCGGCGTCTCATCCATGCGGCTGCGCACGTAATAGCCGACCGGGCCGATCAGGAGCCCGAACGCGAAGGGAATGCGCCAGCCCCAGCTTTGCAGGTCGGCGGCCGACATGGTGCCGGTCAAGAGTACGCCGAAGCCCGTGGCGATCAGCGCGGCCATTCCCTGGCTCGCCCATTGCCAGCTGGCGAAGAAGCCGGCGCGGTCCGGCCGGTGCTCGACCAGGAACGCGGTGGAGCTCGCAAACTCGCCGCCGACGGAAAAGCCTTGCAACAGCCGCGCCGCGATCACCAGGATCGGCGAAAAAATGCCGAGCGTGCTGTAGCTCGGCATCAGCGTCATCAGCCCGGTGCCGATGGTCATCAACAAGATCGAAAGCGTCAGCGCAGCTTTACGCCCCTTGCGGTCGCCATAGGCGCCGAGAAAAATCGCGCCCACCGGCCGCGCCAGGAACGAAGCGCCGAAGGTGCCGAAGGTGACGAGCAGCGAGACGGCCTCGTCGGCGGCCGGAAAGAACACCTTCGAAATGATGACGGCGAAATAGCCGTAGACCAAAATCTCGTAGAATTCGAGCGCATTGCCGAGCGAGGCGGCGATGATGAGCCGGGTCGCTTCTGCCGCGCCGTGACCTTCGCCCGGTGTCGCCGTGATTGCGCTCATCGGTGATCCGAGAGGTCCGTCATCGATGCGGCTGGATGAGCATAGCGCAGCGCGGCGTATCGCGGGTCACGACGTGCGGACAAATCTGAATTCGCAGCTGGTGCGCACCGCGTTGTCCTGCTCCATCCGCTGCGTGCGATGCAACGTCCAATGATCGAACAGGATCGCGTCTCCCGGCACGGCATGCGGTATCCAGGATTCGCCGCCGACATTGCTCTTGACCCAATCGTCGGCGCGCGCCTTGTCTTTTCCCTCCCGGCTCGGAACATTCCGCATCGTCTTGTTCGAGCCGGGCATCAGCTCGAGTGAGGGCAAATCGTCGCCGACCGGATCGAGCGGCAGCCAGCTATTGATGCAGTAATCGGTGCTATTGATGATGCCGGCCGCGTCCGCATCGATGTGCCACGGCAGGTAGTATTTGGCCGATCGGTGGCGGCGGACGAACGTGAAATTGGGTTCAAGCCGCCAGTTCTCGTCGAACAGCGAGCGAAACCGCCGCTCCGCCGCGGCGATCACGCTGTCGAACTGCGCAAGAAGATCCGGATTCGCGTGCTCGAGATAGCCCCGCAGCTCCTTGACCCAAATGCCGTCCCACCGTTTGTAGTGGTCGGCAAGATACTCGGTCAGCGTCGGCGGATCGTCGTCGGCATGTTGGCGCAATAATTCGTAGGTGGCGTCCACGGCGGTGCGCAGCTCGCCGAGCTCCTGCGGCGAGAGAAACGCAGTCACCTTCGCCGTTCCGTTCTGCTGCCAGGTTTTAGTGAAATCGGCTTGTTCGGCCGTGCAAATCTCGGGCATGGCTCACCAATGGCGCTCGACGATCAGGCGGCGCGGGCAACATATACACGTGGCGGTCGCCTCCCGGCAATCCCCATCGCGGCCATCCCTATTTGGACGATTGCCTATTTGGACAATGCGCTCGCTCGACAAGACCCCGGTTTTCGTAAAAAATCACGGGCAAACGAAAATCCGGGGGGACGAAGATGGCGGCGGATACGACAGTCACGGTGGCGGCGCGGCTCGATCGGCTGCCGCCGTCGCGCTACACGCGCAAACTGATAACGCTATTGTCGCTCGGCGGCTGGTTCGAATTCTACGACCTGTTCTTCACCGCCTATATCGCCATCGGGCTGTTCAAGGCCAAGATCTTCACCCCGACGACCCAGGGGCTGTTCGATCTCAACGGCTTCGCCAGTTTCGTCGCCGCGCTGTTCACCGGCCTGTTCATCGGCACCCTGGTGTTCAGCTGGCTGTCCGACCGCTTCGGCCGGCGCTCGATCTTCACCTTCGCGCTGCTGTGGTACTCGGTCGGCGCCTTCATCATGGCGTTTCAGGACACCGCGGCGAGCATCGACCTGTGGCGATTGATCGCCAGCATCGGGCTCGGCGTCGAACTGGTGAATGTCGACGCCTATGTGTCGGAGCTGGTGCCCAAGAACCAGCGCGGGCCGGCCTTCGCCTATAACCAGTTCATCATGTTCACCGCGGTGCCGGTGGTCGCGTTCATTGCCTGGCAATTGGTACCGCAGACGAT
>DATHHM010000353.1:0-26024 GCA_035317145.1 Xanthobacteraceae bacterium
CCCGCGATCCCGAAGGAGACAACGATGCTACGTCGCGCTGTGCTTTTGTTCGGCGCGCTTTGCGCGCTGGCGACCGTCGCCGCGCCGGTGCAGGCCCAATCGGCTCTGGCGCGCGCCTATCGCATCATCGCCGCAAAAACCTTCGTCGACCTCACCAACAGTTTCGGCCCGGAAACGCCGGTCTGGTCGGGTTTTGGCCAGGCCAAATTCTCGCCCGCCGCCGATCCGAAGACGCACGAGCCCTACACCATCGCCAAGGACGGCTTCCGCACCACGTTTTACGAAATGGTCGGGCAATACGGCACCCATGTCGATCCGCCGGCGCATTTCGCCGAAAACGGCATCACTATGGATCAGATTCCGCTCAAGCAGATGATCCTGCCGCTCGTCGTGCTCGACGACACGCCGTACCTCGCCAAGGACCCCAACCATGCGTTCTCGGTCGCCGACCTGAAAGCGTGGGAGCGCATGCATGGCCGCGTGCCTAAGGGCGCCTTCGTCGCCTTGCGCACCGACATGTACAAGGACTGGGACTCAAACCCCGAGCGCTTCAAGCGCAGCCCGTTTCCGGCCTGGACGTTCGAGACCATCAAATATCTCTACGAGCAGCGCGGCGTGACCGCGACCGGCCACGAAGCCATGGACACCGACACCACCGACAAGATGGATTCGGAAACCTACATCCTCCAGCACGGCCATTATCAGATCGAGGTCATGGCCAATCTCGATAAAGTGCCGGCGACCGGCGCGGTCATCGTTGTAACGTGGCCGAAGGTGGAAAAGGGCTTGGGCTTCCCGGCGCGCGCGTTTGCGATTTTGCCGTAGCAGTTTTCCGTCATCCTGAGGTGCGAGCGAAGCGAGCCTCGAAGGATGCACGGCCCGGGCCGTCGCCCCATCCGAAATCGGGTTTACCCGATTTCGGCATTTCAAACCCCAAGTCGGCAACAGCCGACTTGGGCGGGCCGCGCTACGCGCGACCACCTCAGGGTGACTGATAACATGCTATGCGGCAGCGTGGCGCTGGCAGCGGATCCAGGCGCCAATCTCGCGCTCGGCCTCCGATCGGGCAAAGCCGTAGCGCTCCTGCAGCCGGGCGGCGAGTTCGTCGCGGCGGCCGTTGATGCGGGTGACGTCTTCGTCGGTGAGCTTGGCCCAGTTGTGCCGCAGCTTGCCTTTGAAGTGGAGCCAATTGCCCTCGATCTCATCCCAGGTCATTGCTGTCTCCCGTGCGATCAGTGGAAGCGCGCCGCGCGCCGCCGCGCCCGTGGCTGCGGGTGATATCAGTGGCGCGATGCGGCCTGAGTTCGACCACAACGCGGTCTTTCCAAGACCAATGTTGGCGTTGCTCTGATGGAATTCGATTGTCAATTCAGAATGACGCTATTCCCGGCGTTGCAAAATTCTTACCGCAGGCGTGGTTGCGATCTACTAAATTACCGCACAGAAACATCGGCCCGGTGTAGACTATCTGGAATCGTTCGCAAATTTTTCAGGCCATTAGGCGGGCACCATGAACAAAATTTCATCCCGGCGCGCCCGTGGTGCGCCACATTTGCTTGCTCTCGGGCTTGCGCTCGCAAGCTTCGCTCTCCTCACCGGCTGCATTTCGTCCGACGGGCCGATCCTGACCGATGGACAGCCGCTTCTGGGCAAGGAACCGCACTTGCTTTTTTACGCTTTACGCGACGGCACCGCGCGCGAGCCGAGCGCGAAAACGTTTCGCTGGCAGGACGGCCGCTACGTCCCCGTCGGCCGCAGCGCCAAGGATATCGGTCCGTTCACGCTCCATGCCATCGAGGGCTCAGACCTCATCGTGCAAACGCTGAGCGCCGGCAAGCCGGTGGAATATGGCATTGCGCGCAAGCTCGCCGATGGCGTTTATCTGGTGGCCGTGGTCGACGAGAGCGATGCCGACGAAGCGACGCAGAATAAATTCTGCGAGAAGCCGCCCGGCACCGCCTGCCGCGTGACGAGCCGCGAGGCGGTTCTGGCCTTCGCGCACGCGACCGCCGCAAAACCGCATGCCGGCAGCGGGTTGGCTTTGCTGATGGAGCATTGACTTGACGCGCCACGCCGGCCCGCCGATGAGACAGCATGGCTCCGCCCTCCCCCGCCTCTGATGTCGAGCGCCTGGCACAAGGCATCCGCGCCGGCGATCGGACCGTGCTGTCGCGCGCCATCACGCTGATCGAGAGCAAGCGCGCCGATCACCGCGGCACTGCCGCCGCGCTGACGCAGATGCTCCTCGGCGTGACCGGCAAGGCGGTGCGCGTCGGCATCACCGGCTCGCCCGGCGTCGGCAAATCGACCACCATCGACGCGCTCGGCTCGATGCTGACGCGGCAAGGCCACAAGGTCGCGGTGCTGGCGGTCGATCCGTCGTCGCGGCGCACCGGCGGCTCGATTCTCGCCGACAAGACGCGCATGGCGCGGCTGGCGACCGACGCAAGCGCCTTCATCCGCCCCTCGCCCGCTTCCGGCACGCTGGGCGGCGTCGCCGCCAAGACGCGCGAGACCATGCTGCTGTGCGAGGCCGCGGGCTATGACGTGGTGCTGGTCGAGACGGTGGGCGTCGGGCAATCGGAAATCGCGGTCGCCGACATGACCGACTTTTTCCTGGTGCTGGTGCTGCCCGGCGGCGGCGACGAACTGCAAGGCCTCAAGAAAGGCGTCGTCGAGCTTGCCGACATGATCGCCATCAACAAGGCCGACGGCGACAACCTGCCGCGCGCCAAGCTGACGGCCGCCGAATACGGCGCTGCGCTGCATATCCTGACGCCGGCCTCGGCGAACTGGTCGCCGCCGGTCGTCACCTATTCGGCACTCAAGGGCGACGGCGTCGAGGCGCTGTGGACGAATATCCTCGACCATCGGCAAAAGCTCACCGCATCGGGCGAGCTCGCGGCACGCCGCGGCGAGCAACAGGTGAAATGGATGTGGGCGATGCTCGAAGAGCGGCTGTTCGCGCCGCTGCGTTCCGACCGCGCGCTCAAAGCGGCGCTGCCAAAACTCGAAGCCGAGGTCGCGGCCGGGCGGCTGGCGCCAGCCACGGCGGTCGAGAAGATCGCCGAGATACTCGGGCTTTGATGCGCGTCCTGATCACCGGCTTCGGTCCGTTCCCCGGCGCGCCGTTCAATCCGAGCGCGGCGCTGGCCAAGGCGCTGGCGCGCAGGCGCCGGCCGGCCTTGGCCGGCATCGAACGTGTCGTGCACGTGTTCGCGACGACTTACGCGTCGGTCGATCGCGACCTGCCGAAACTATTCGCGCAAAAACAAAAACCTGACGTCGTGCTTATGTTCGGCGTGGCCGGGCGACGGCGTCAGCTTTGCATCGAGACGCGGGCGCGCAACGCCGTCTCGCTGCTGTTTCCCGATGCCAGCGGGCACCGGCCGCGCCACGGTGTCATAAAACTTCGCGGACCGGCGGCACTCGCCGGCAATGCGCCATTCGCGCGCCTTGCCGGCGCCGCGGGGGCCCGGCTATCGCGCGATGCCGGCCGCTATCTGTGCAACTACGTTTACTGGCGGGCCTTGGAACAGGTGCGCGGCGCTCGGCCGCTGGTGCAATTCGTTCATATTCCGCCGGTCAGCGCCAAGCTGCGGCCGCGGCGACGCTTGAAACAGCCACCGACGCTCGCCCAATTTCTGAAAACCGCCGAGGCAATCCTCATCGCGCTCGTCGCCGCAAGCCGCCGTTAACCGTTAACGCGAGAACGTCGCGTGTGCCGCACTGAAACGGTTTAGTGGCACACCATGTGATAGGCGTTGCGCCGCGCTTAACAGGATTTTGCGATGAGCCTCGACCGCCGCCGCCTGTTTGCCGCCCTCGCCGGCGCCGCCACGGCCAGTGCTGCAGCGCCGGCGCTGGCGCGCGATGTCTCCACACGATCAGCAATCGACGCCACCGCGCTGGGGCTGCGACCGAACGCGCCGGACGATCAATCAAAGGCATTGCAGCGCGCCATCGACCAGGCCGCGGCCGCAGGCGCGGTGCTGCATCTGCCGGCCGGTTTTTATCGCGCCGGCGCACTGAATTTGCCAACCCATGCGGCCATCGCCGGCGTCGCTGGGATGACGCGCATCGTCATGGCCGGCGGTCCTTCGATGGTGGCAGCCACCGGCAGCGACAACATTGCGCTTAGCGGACTGATCCTCGACGGCGCCAGCATCCCGCTGCCCGAGCGGCGCGGACTTATCCATCTGGCGCAAGGCCACGCGCTGCGCATCGCCGATTGCGAGATCGTCGGCGCCGGCAGAAACGGCATCGCGCTGGAAACCATGGACGGCGAAGTGACCGGCACCACGATTAGCGCCGCCGACAACGCCATTTTCTCGATCGACGCACGCGGCTTGCGCATCGCCGGCAACACCGTGCGCGGCGCCGGCAATGGCGGCATTCTGGTCTGGCGCACGACGGCCGGCGACGACGGCACGCTGGTGGTCGACAACCGCATCGACAATGTCGCCAACAAATCCGGCGGCTCCGGGCAGTACGGCAACGCCATCAACGTATTCCGCGCCAACAACGTCATGGTGCGCGGCAACCGCATCCGCAACGCGGCGTTCTCCGCGGTGCGCGGCAATGCCGCGTCCAACCTGCAAATCCTCGGCAATACCTGCAGCCAGATCGGCGAGGTCGCGCTCTATGCCGAATTCGGCTTCGAAGGCGCGATGATCGCCAACAACATCGTCGACGGTGCCGCGCTGGGCGTCTCGGTGACCAATTTCAACGAAGGCGGCCGGCTCGCCGTGGTGCAAGGCAACCTCATTCGCAATCTCTTGCCGCACCGGCCCGCCGGCACCGATCCGGACGACAGCGCCGGCATCGGCATCGGCATCGAAGCCGACACCGCGGTCAGCGGCAACGTCATCGAGAACGCGCCCTATATCGGCATCGCCGCCGGCTGGGGCCAATATCTGCGCGACGTCACCATCAACGCCAACGTAGTGCGCGGCGCCGATTACGGCATCGCGGTCTCCGTCGCCCCCGGCGCCGGCGCCGCCGTGATCGCCGACAATATGATCTCCGGCGCGCGGCTTGGCGCCATCGTCGGCATGGAATGGAAAAAGCCGGTGACCGGGGACCTCAGCAAAGACGGCGCCGAGCGCTACGCGCAATTGTCGGTCGCCGGCAATCGGGTGCGGTGAGAATCGATCATTCGCCACGCGATCGCGGGTGCAACGCAGCAATCCGCCGCGCGGAATCGTGACCCAGGGTGCAAACCAAAATAGACCGGTTCATTCGCTCGACGAGCGCAATAAGCTATAAGCGGAGAAGACCGTCAGAGTAATTTGCGCACTCGGACGCACCAGCTTCACATGCGCCCGATCCCGCCTCCCCATGCAAGAAGAAATTCCGTAGATTCGTGAATAACATGAGCACGTTAGAACGCGCTATCGCCATTGCCGCCGAGGCCCATGCCGGACAGACGGACTGGGGCGGCGAGCCCTATGTGCTGCATCCGCTACGCATGATGCTGCGCGTCTCCACGAACGACGAGCGCACCGTCGCGGTGCTGCATGACGTGTGCGAGGATTGTCCGCAATGGACGTTCGACCGTCTCCGCGAGGAAGGTTTTTCCGAGGGTATCATCGCCGCGCTGCAATCGGTGACGAAACGCCAAGGTGAAGATTACGAAGCATTTGTGCGACGGGCCGCCGCCAACCCGATCGGGCGTGTCGTGAAACTTGCCGACCTCAACGACAACGCCGACCTGTCGCGCCTCAAGCGGCCACCGTCGGAGCGGGAGATGCAAACGACGGACAAGTATCGCCGCGCGATAGCACTCATCGCCGAAATGTCGGTTTAGGCTCGTCGCCCCGCTCCTCGCGAATGACGAAGCAGCGGCGTTAAATTGCCCCTGTTACCCGCAGCACGCCAACCTCGATGCCGTTCCAGTTGCGCAGCGTCGGATGCACGAAGCGCTCAAGCGCCGCGCGCTCGGCATCGCCGAGCGGCAGAAATCGCGCGATGATCGCCGCCATCACGGCTTGTGCCGCCCTGCCCGCGCCGTCGTCGCATTTAAGCGCGATGCCGAGGCCAAGTTCCGGCAACGCGCCGCAATAGACGCCTTCGGCGCCGGTTTTTACGAACACTTTTGCGCCGAACAGCTGCATGATCTCGGTGCAGAACCGCCCGGTACCGGCGACGTGCCATGGTTTTTGCGCGCAGGCCGCGCGCAGTCGGGCGACGGCGCGGGCGCGTTCGGGCGCCAGACCATGGCCGGTGCCGAACTTGGCGAAAGCATGGGCCAGATTCTCCAGCGGGATCGCCCAGGTCGGGACGGAGCAGCCGTCGATAGCGCAGCGGTCGTCGCCCAACGCGGCACCGGTCAGGTTTTCCAGCACCGCCCTCACCTCGCGCTGCACCGGATGCTGCGGCTGCCAGTAGTCGGCGTGGTCGATACCTTTGGCGCAGGCGACGCAGAGAAAACCTGCGTGCTTGCCGGAGCAATTGTTGTGCAGCGCCGACGGCTCGCCAGTGCGCGCCAGCGCGGCGACCGCCGGCTGCGCCATCGGCCAATGGGCGCCACAGCGTAGCGCCGCGGCATCGAGCCCCGCCTTCGCCAACATGCGCGTGACGACCGCGACATGTCCCGCCTCGCCGCTATGCGAGGCACAGGCCAGCGCCAGTTCCTCGTCGCCGAAGCCAAAGGCGTCGGCGGCGCCGGTCTCGACCAGCGGCAGGGCTTGCAGCGCCTTGACCGCGGACCGCGGGAAAATCGGCGTCGTCACGTCGCCTAAGGCCAACACCGCTCCGCCGTCGGCATCGGCCACCGCGACGGCGCCGCGATGCCGGCTCTCCACCAGCGCCCCGCGCAAAACTTCGACCAGAATCGGGTTAGTCATGTTCGATGCTTAACCGGCACGGCCACGCTGCCGCCCAACAATCCTGTAGCATGCCGGCTGCCATGGGTCGGCTGACCATCGTGCTCCCAGTGCTCAATGAGGCGGCGATCATCGTTGCCGCGTTGCAGGCGCTAGCGCCGTTGCGCGCCCGCGGCGCCGAGATCATCGTCGCCGACGGCTATAGCCGCGACGGCACCGCGCAGCTCGCAAAGCCGTTCGCCGACCGCGTCATCACCGTGCAGCGCGGACGCGGCGCGGCGATGAATGCCGGCGCGGCGCTCGGCACCGGCGACGCGCTGTTGTTCGTGCACGCCGACACGGCACTGCCCGGCAATGCGGATCGCTTGATCGATGCCGCGCTTGCCCGGCGCGCCTGGGGCCGCTTCGACCTGCGCATTGCCGGAAGTCACCCGCTGCTTGCCGTCGTCGCCCGCATGATCAATTGGCGCTCGCGGTTGACCGGCGTCGCCACCGGCGACCAGGCGATCTTCGTCTCCCGTAAAGCGTTCGAAGCGGTCGGCGGCTTTCCCGACCTGCCGTTGATGGAGGACATTGCTATGTCGCGGCGGCTCAAGCGCCTGTGCCGGCCGTTCTGCATCGCCACGCCGGCCGTCACCTCGGGCCGGCGCTGGGAGCAAAACGGCGTGATCCGCACCATCCTGCTGATGTGGCGGCTGCGCCTTTCCTACTATCTCGGCGTCGAGCCGGCGCTGCTCGCCAGACTTTACGGCGCGCCGCGTTCACCCGCGTAGAGCCGTGCCCGGCCAAAGCTTGGGCGCCGTACGTGCATATTGCTGCGGACGCGTCACCTCGGCGCCCAGCGTCTGCGCGGCGTGCCAGCCCCAATGCGGATCGTCGAGGAAGGCGCGCGCCATCGCCACCATGTCGGCCTTGCCCGAGGCAACGATATCCTCGGCCTGCTTGGCGCCGGCGATCATGCCGACGACGCGGGTCGCAATTCCGGTCTCGCGGCGCACCCGCTCGGCGATCGGAACGTTGAAGCCGGGGTCGGTGGGCCAACGGCTGTCGGGCGTGATGTTGCCCGACGAAATATCGATGTAGTCGAGGCCGGCGTCCTTCAGCGCCTTGGCCATGGCTACCGCATCGTCGCCGTTCAAGCCGTTGTCCAGCCATTCGGTGCCGGTGATGCGGGCGCCGAGCGGCACCGCACGGGGCACCGCGGCGCGCACCGAGCGCACCACTTCCAGGGGAAAGCGCATGCGGCCCTCGAACGAGCCGCCATAGGCGTCGTTGCGCTTGTTCGACAGCGGCGAGACGAAGCTGTGCAACAGATAGCCGTGGGCGAAGTGCAATTCGATGGCATCGAAGCCGATGCGCAGCGAGCGTTTGGCGGCGTCGGTGAAGGCGGCATTGACGCGCGCCATGTCGTCCTCAGTCATGGCGGCGGGCGTATGCCAGCCCGGCCCGAACGGCAGTGCCGATGGCCCGATGGTCGGCCAGGCGTCCTCCTCAGCCGTCAGCGCCTTGGCGCCTTCCCAAGGCCGCGCCGAGGATGCCTTGCGGCCGGCATGGGCCAGCTGGATGGCGATCTTGGCGGTGCCGATGTGATGGCAGTGATAGACGACCCGCTCCAGCGCCGCCTCGCAGGCGTCGGAATAAAGCCCGAGGCAGCCGTGGGTGATGCGGCCGCGGCGCTCGACATGGGTCGCTTCGATCACCAGCATGCCGGCGCCGGAATTGGCCAGCATGCCGAGGTGCGTCATGTGCCAATCGTTGCCGACGCCATCATCGGCGCTGTACTGGCACATCGGCGCGACGACGACGCGGTTCGAGAGCTCGAGGCCGGCAAGGCGGATGGGCGAGAACAAAGCACTCGTCATGGTGCACCACTGATTGGCTGATCACATATTGCGGGGTGAAACGGAAAGCTTGGCGCGGTTGAATGGACTGCAGGCCGCACATTTTACGCGCAGGTCCAGTCTGTGGATAACACGCCGTGGGGATGGGTTGAACACGCGGTCAGCAGCGATGCCCCAGCGCGGCACAGGGAGTCAAGCGGTGCGAAAGGATGCTTGGGCGACGCGTAGGAGAGCAAAAAGCCGGCTACAGAGGGCCTATTCCGCCAGCACTTCCTCGTCCACCAGGATGCCCGCGATCCTCGCCCACTGATCGCGCAACAGCGCGGCTTTCCGCATTTCGGCGTTGAGCCGCTCCGGTGTGAAATAGTGCCGCCAGCGGCCGCTATCGATGAGTTCGACGAAATGGGCCTGCCGACGCTCCGCCAGGGCGAGCCACTTGCGCGCTATACTGTCGTACGGACCTGTTTGCCGTTCCGACATGGAGAAGCCAGAAGCACCCGTGGATTCGGTGCTTCTGCATCTTCACGGCCGTGTTTGATTCGAGCAATCAAATTACTTTGTTTGTTTGATGGCCGGACTTATTGACAATGCGCTTTGTGGATAATTGCGTGCACAGTTGATTCGCGAGCGCCTCCCCGGCGCTTTAAGGCTTCACCGCGACGATGCCCTCGATCTCCACCGAGATCTGGTTCGGCAGCATGACGTTGCCGACCGCCGAGCGGGCATGGCGGCCGGCGTCCCCGAACACTTCGACGAACAGGTCGGAGCAGCCGTTGATGACCTTCGGCGAGTCGTTGAAATCCGGCACGGCGTTGACCATGCCCAAAAGCTTGACGATGTAGTCGACCCGGTCCAGCGAGCCGAGCGCATCGTGCATGGCGGCAAGGAGGCCTAAGCCCACCAGCCGGGCGCGCCGATAGCCTTCCTCGATGCTGATGTCTTTGCCGAGCTTGCCGGTAAGCTGTTTGCCGCTCTCGTCGCGCGGCCCCTGGCCGGCCAGATAAAGAATATTTCCGGCGAGCCGATACGGCAGATAATTGGCGACCGGCGTGCCCAGCGACGGCAGGACGATGCCGAGCTCTTTCAATCGCGCTTCCGCGCTCATGGGATCCTCCTGGATGTGTTGAAATCCGCGAATGCGTTCACAGCTGCACGCGCAGGAAAGCGGCCAGCTCGCCGATGATGCCGCGGCGGAACACCAGCACGCAGACGACGAAGATCACGCCCTGGATGACCAGCACCCATTGGCCGAACGGCGCCAGGTAGTTCTGCATGGCGATGACCGCGAAGGCGCCGGCCACCGGCCCGAACACCGTGCCGAGCCCGCCCAAGAGCGTCATCAGCAGCACGTCGCCGGACATGGTCCAGTGCACGTCGGTCAGCGAAGCGAGCTGGAACACCAGCGCTTTGAGCGAGCCGGCGAGCCCGGCCAAGGTCGCCGACAACACGAAGACGACGAGCTTGTAGCGGTCGGTGTTGTAGCCGAGCGAGATGGTGCGCTGCTCGTTCTCGCGGATTGCCTTCAAAACTTCGCCGAACGGCGAATTGATGATGCGGTAGATCAGGAGGAACGCGGCCAGCACGACGACGAGGACGAAGACGTACATCGTCATTTCGTTGGACAGATCGAAATATCCGAACAAGCGGCCGCGCGGCACCGCCTGGATGCCGTCCTCGCCGCCGGTGAAAGGCGTGCGCAGCGCGAAGAAATACATCATCTGCGCCAGGGCCAGCGTGATCATGGCGAAATAGATGCCCTGGCGGCGGATGGCGACGCCGCCGGCGACGACACCGAGGACGGCCGCGGTCGCGGTGCCGATCAGGATCGCCAGTTCAGGATGAAAATGCCAGCTCTTGACGGCAAAGGCGGTGAGATAGCTCGCCCAGCCGAAATAGAGCGCGTGGCCGAACGACACCAAGCCGACATAGCCGATCAACAAATTGAAGGCGCAGGCGAACAGCGCGAAGCACAGCGCCTGCATGAGAAACACCGGATAGGCGATGAACGGCAACACCGCAAACAGCGCCACCATGATGGCGAAACCGACGACGAAACTCACATTCGTCTCGCGGCGACGCTGCAAAACGAGCGGATCGACGACGCGTTCCATCATGCGGTCCGTCCAAACATTCCGGCCGGCCGCACCAACAGCACGATGACCATGATGACGAAGATCACGGTGTTCGACGCCTCGGGAAAGAACACCTTGGTCAGCCCCTCGACGATGCCGAGCACGAAGCCCGTTACGATCGCGCCCATGATCGAGCCCATGCCGCCGATCACCACCACCGCGAACACGACGATGATGAGGTCGGAGCCCATCTGCGGCGAGACGTTATAGATCGGCGCCGCCATCACGCCGGCCAATGCCGCGAGCCCGACGCCAAAACCGTAGGTCAGCGTCACCATGCGCGGCACGTTGATGCCGAAGGCGCGCACCAAGGTCGGATTTTCCGTAGCCGCCCGCAGATACGAGCCGAGCCGCGTGCGCTCGATGGCGAACCATGTCGCCAGACAGATCGTCAGCGAGAAGGCGATCACCCAGGCGCGATAGTTCGGCAAGAACATGAAGCCGAGATTGCGACCGCCGCGCAACGCCTCGGGCACCTGATAGGGCTGGCCGGACGAACCATAATAATTGCGGAACAGGCCCTCGATGATCAGCGCTAGGCCGAAGGTCAGGATCAGGCCGTAGAGATGATCGAGCTTGCGCACATGCTGCAGGAACAGCCGCTCGATCAAAATGCCGAACACGCCGACGGCGATCGGCACGATGACCAGCGCCGCCCAGTAATTGATGCCGAGATATTGCAGCAAGAGATAGGCGCAGAACGCGCCCATCATGTACTGCGCGCCGTGGGTGAAATTGATGATGTTGAGCATGCCGAAGATCACGGCGAGTCCGAGGCTCAACAGCGCGTAGAACGAGCCGTTGATCAGGCCGAGCAGCAATTGCCCGAACAGTGCCTGGGACGGAATGCCGAAGATTTCGAACATCGGTAACCGCACTCCGTCGTTACAAATTCCCCTCCCCCTTGTGGGGAGGGGTAGGGGTGGGGGTCGTCAGGTCTCACGCAAACGTCCACACTCGCGCGTTACCTCCCGACCCCCCACCCTACCCTCCCCCACAAGGGGGGAGGGAAAAGTTCAGTTCGTCACCATCGGGCAGTTGTCGTCCTTCATCGGCCGGAACGCTTCGTCGGCCGGGATGGTGGCGCGCAGCTTGTAAACGTCGCCCGGATATTTGGATTCTTCGGGCTTCTTCACCTCGAACAGATAGGCGGGGTGGATGTTGCGGCCGTCAGGGCGGATATAGCCTTTGCCGAACAACGGATCGTCGGTCGGCATTGCCTTCATCTGGGCGACGACGGCCTTGCCGTCGGCCGCGCTTTTGAGCGCTGCAACCGCCTTCAGATAATGCGTGACCGCCGAATAGACGCCGGCTTGCACCATGGTCGGAAACTTGCCCGGCCGCTCGGCCTGCCAGCGCTTGGTCCAGGCGCGGGTGCCGTCGTTCATGTCCCAATAGAAGGTTTCGGTCATCACCAGCCCCTGGGCGACCTTCAGGCCGAGCGACTGGACGTCGCTGATAAAGACCAACAGCCCGGCAAATTGCTGGCCGCCCGCCGTGATGCCGAACTCGGCGCCTTGCTTGATGGCGTTGATGGTGTCGCCGCCGGCATTGGCGAGCCCGATGATTTTTGCCTTCGAGGCCTGGGCCTGGAGCAGGAACGACGAGAAGTCCTGGGTGTTCAGCGGATGCAACACGCCGCCGAGAACCTGGCCGCCATTGGCCAGGACCACCGCCTTTGTGTCGCGTTCGAGCGCATGGCCGAAGGCATAGTCCGAGGTGAGGAAGAACCAGGTGTCGCCACCGGATTTCACCAGTGCCTTGCCGGTGCCGTTGGCGAGCATCCACGTATCGTAGGTCCAGTGCACGGTGTCGGGCGAGCATTTCGGTCCGGTCAGATCGGAGCTGGCCGCGCCCGACACCAGGAACGCCTTATTCTTTTCCCGCGCGACCTCGTTCACCGCGAGCGCCACACCGGAATTCGGTACATCCACGATCATGTCGACGTGGTCGACGTCAAACCACTGGCGCGCGATGCTGGCGCCGACGTCGGGCTTGTTCTGCATGTCGGCGTTGACAAGCTCGACCTTCAGGCCATGGGCCGCCGGATTGAAATCGGCCACCGCCATTTTAGCGGCGACGACCGAACCGGGACCGCCGAGGTCGGCGTAGAGGCCCGACATATCGCTCATCACGCCGATCTTGACGGTGAGGTCCTCGGCTTGCGCCGCGCTGGTGAGCGCAGCGGCAGCCGCCAAGGCCAATGTGGCAACCAGTCTCATGACAAATCTCCCTGACTGCGGGCTCGAGGCCCACATTTCCTGTAGCTTCTATAGCAAACTCCAAGATCGCCGTGCAGCGGCTGTACCTTGGTCTTTAGTTTAGCGGCGGCTCCGCTCGCCCACCCGGAAACCGCCAAATTCACCCTTCCCGCCCATGGGGAGAGGTGAGTTGCGTCAATTGGTCACCAGCGGGCAGTTGCCGTCCTTGAGCGGACGGAAGGCTTCCTCGGCCGGGACGGTGTTGCGCAGGATGAAGTCGTCACCGGGATATTTGGAGTCCTCGGGCTTCTTGACCTCGAACAGATAGGCCGGGTGGATCTTGCGGCCGTCGATGCGAATATAGCCTTTGCCGAACAGCGGATCGTCGGTCGGCATGTCCTTCATCTTGGCGACCACGGCTTTGCCGTCGGCGGCGCTTTTCAGAGCGGCGACCGCCTTGAGGTAGTGCATGGTCGCGGCATAGACGCCGGCCTGGTTCATGCTCGGGAACTTGCCCGGCCGGTCGGCCTGCCAGCGCTTGGCCCAGGCGCGGGTGCCGTCGTTCATGTCCCAATAGAAGGTTTCGGTCAGCGACAGTCCCTGCGCCGTCTTCAAGCCGAGCGCCTCGACGTCGACGATGAAGACCAGCAAGCCGGCAAAACGCTGCCCGCCGGCGGTGATGCCGAATTCGGCGCCCTGCTTGATGGCGTTGATGGTGTCGCCGCCGGCATTGGCCAGCCCGATGATTTTTGCCTTGGATTGCTGGGCCTGCAGCAAGAACGACGAGAAATCCTGGTTGTTGAGCGGATGGCTGACGCTGCCGAGGATGCGACCGCCGTTGGCCTTAACCACCGCCGTGGTGTCGCGCTCGAGCGCATGGCCGAAGGCATAGTCGGACGTCAAGAAGAACCAAGTGTCGCCGCCGCCCTTCACCACCGATTTTCCGGTCGAGTTGGCGAGCATCCAGGTGTCGTAGGTCCAATGCACGGTGTTGGGCGAGCATTTCGGGCCGGTGAGATCGGAGATGGCCGCGCCGGAGACCAGGAACACCTTATTTTTCTCGCGCACCACTTCGTTGACCGCGAGCGCCACGCCGGAATTGGGCACGTCGACGATGGCGTCGACGTGATCGACGTCGAACCATTGCCGCGCGATGTTGGAGCCGACGTCCGGCTTGTTGAGATGGTCGGCGCTGACGATCTCGACCTTCATGCCGTGGGCCGCGGGATTGAAGTCCTGCACCGCCATCTTGGCGGCGAGCACTGAGCCCGGGCCGGTATTGTCGGCATACAGGCTCGACATATCGGTGAGCACGCCGAGCTTGACGGTGATGTCCTCGGCCTGCGCCGCGGTGCCCAGCAATGCGGCGGCGGCAAAGGCCAGCGTGCTTGCAAACGTACTTGCAAACGTACCTGTAAACGTACTTGCAAATCTCATGACAACCTCCCTCTGTCTCCCTTGGTGGGGCTTTTCGCCCCAAACCTATCAGACGCCGAGATAGTCGTGCAGCTTCTCCATGTTGTTCTTTAGTTGAGCATTGGAGAAGTGATCGACGATACGGCCGTGTTCCATGACATAGAAGCGGTCGGCAACGGTGGCGGCGAAGCGGAAATTCTGCTCGACCAGGAGAATAGTGAAGCCTTGGGCCTTGAGCGTGCCGATGGTGTGGCCGATTTGTTGAATAATGACCGGGGCGAGCCCTTCGGTCGGCTCGTCGAGCAGCAAGAGCCGCGCGCCGGTGCGAAGAATGCGGCCGATCGCCAGCATCTGCTGCTCGCCGCCGGACAGTTTGGTGCCCTGGCTTTTGAGCCGTTCGCGCACGTTGGGAAACAGCGCGAAAATGCGATCGAGATCGAGGCCGCCGGGCCGCACCTGGGGCGGCAGCAACAGATTCTCCTTGACGTCGAGGCTGGAAAAAATCCCCCGCTCCTCCGGGCAGAAGGCGATGCCGGCGCGGGCGATCACGTTGGAGTCAAGCTTGGTCAGCTCGCGGTCCTCGAAGCGCACCGAGCCGGTGCGGTTCTCGACGATGCCCATGATCGCCTTGAGCGTCGTGGTTTTGCCGACGCCGTTGCGGCCGAGCAGCGTCACCACCTCGCCGGCCTGCACATCGAAGGTCACGCCGTGGAGCACGTGGGACTCGCCGTACCAGGCTTCGAGATTATCGACGGCAAGGAGCGGGCGCGGCTCAACCATGACCGGTCCCGAGATAGGCTTCGCGCACCGCCGGATCCTCCGACACCGTCTTGTAGTCGCCCTCGGCCAGCACGTTGCCGCGGGTGAGCACGGTGATGCAGTCGCACAGATTGGCGACGACGCTGAGATTGTGCTCGACCATCAGCACGGTGCGCTTGTCGGTGAGCGATCTGATCAGCGCGCTGATGCGGGCGATGTCGTCGTGACCCATGCCGGCCATCGGCTCGTCAAGCAGCAGCATTTGCGGCTCGAGCGCGAGCGTGGTGGCGATTTCCAGGAGGCGCTTCCTGCCATAGGGCAATTCGACCGCCAGCGAATCCACATAAGGCGCCAGCCCGACATCGCTGATCAGCGCCGTGGCCTCATCGTCCAGCGCATGCAGGACGCGTTTCGACCGCCAGAAATCGAACGAGCCGCCGCGGCGGCGTTGCAGGGCGATGCGCACGTTTTCGAGCACGGTGAGATGGGGAAACACCGCCGAGATCTGAAACGAGCGCACCAGCCCGAGGCGGGCCACCTCGGCGGGCTTCAGCGCCGTGATGTCGCGGCCGTCGAAGGTGATGCGGCCGCGGGTCGGGATCAAGAATTTGCTGAGCAGATTGAAGCAGGTGGTCTTGCCGGCGCCGTTCGGGCCGATCAGCGCGTGAATGGTGCCGCGCACGACGCGCAGATTGACCGCGCGCACCGCGACGAACCCGGCAAATTCCTTGGTCAGGTCCTCGGTTTCGAGGACGATCTCGCTACGCACCACATTCCCCCACGCCGGCCATTGTCGACGTGTTCCGGCAGGCCGTAAAGAGAAACCCCAGCCCCGCGACTCTTTTCCCGGCGGCGTGCATTTGGCGGGTTGGGCGGTTCCCGGTGGGTAACCGCAAAAATAAGGACCCGCCCGGGGGGACGACCGGGCGGGTCTAAGAGATCGGCGCCAGCGTCGGGGGAGAAGCGCGCCGATGGCGACTTCAAAATCTGTCACCATACATTGGTCGTCACCACCTCCGGGAAGGTTCACTGGGCGAACGCGTATTTCACATTTTGGCGTTGATTATTTTGACGGTATTAAAATACCTGAAACGGCAACACAACAGCGCGCCACCGCCAACTTTAGTAATAACGATTTGAAATCAGTCAGTTAGGCGGCGCAGCGCCGAGGCCTAGTCGCTGTCGCCTGCGTTTGCGGTTTCGACGACCCGCTCCTGGCGCATGCGCGAGACGATGCGGGCGAGTTCCTCCTTCGCCAAAGTCTTCATCGTAAGCCGTACCCGATAGAACCCGCCGGGTTTCGGCCCATCGACCAGGGTGGCCTGGTAGTCCTCGAGAAAATGGGTGATCTCGCCGGCGCTGGCCTCGCGGGCAAAACGCACCATGGCGAAGGTGCCATGACCGGTCACGGTGGGGTTGAGGCTCGCGGTCTCGAACGGAGCTTGCGGCTTGGTGGCCATGCTCACCAGCAGGAACGCCTGCAGGGCGATCGCCGCCACGGCGAAGGATGCGGCAAAGGCGAGCGTGCGCGGCGAGAAACCGGCAATGATGGCGGCGAACTGGCCGGCAACGGCGCGCGCCGAGTTGCGCTTGCGCGCCGCTGTTGTCTCGGCGTCGATGGCGGCCATCAGCCGGTCCATGCAACGCGCCGACGGCACGCCAAGGGATTCGTTGAAAGAAATCGTCTCGGCGAGCTCTTCACGCACCAGATCGGCATGGTGGGCGAGAGCCGGATCGTAGCGCAGCGCATCCTCGACGCGCTGGCGGTCGCGCCGGCGCAGCGTGCCCGCGGCATACCACGGCAGCAGGGTCTCGATCTCTGTGGGTTCCATGTTTCCTTCGCTTATCATGGCCAACCTCGATCAATTCCCGCCATCCTGCACAACTCTCCCAGCTTCTTGCGCGCGTAGAACATGCGCGTCTTTACCGTGTTCTCCGGAATGCCGACGATCTGCGCCACCTCTTCGACTGATTTCTCGTGGTAGTAGACCAAATCAATTACTTCCCGGTGTTCCCGCGTCAGCGCGGCGAGGCACTGTCGCAACTTTTCGCCCTTGTCGAGCTTCTCGATAGAAATCGCTGGATTGTCTGAAGGTTCCTCGATCGCTTCCATCGTTTCTTCGTCGAGTCCTTCTTCGCGCCGCTTGCGTAACGACGAGAGCGCCTTGAAGCGGGCGATGGCGATCAGCCAAGTCGAAACGGCACTTCTGCCTTCAAATCGACTAGCCTGGCGCCAGACGTCCAGGAACACTTCGCTGATCACATCCTCCGCCGCCATCTCGTCACGCAACAGGCGAAGGACGAACCGATATATCCGCACGTGATGCCGGGCGAACAGCACCTGCATCGCGAGCCGGTCGCCGCGGGCGATACGGCCTATCAGCAATTCATCTGCCGGTGCCTGCATCGCCTGATGATCAGCTCATGGATTGGTCGCGCGGTGATGCCGCAGGGTTCAAATGCCCGTGAAGAAATTACCGGAGCATTAAATGGCTGCGCGGAAAGGTGGGAAAATCTTTTATTTTCAGCCCCTTAGCCGAGTGTCGCGGGCGGTCGGCCCCTGCCGCAGCCACGGCCGGTCCCTAATGGCCCGAATGCCGGCCGGGCGCAAGGCTCCCGATTGTCGCTAGGTCCGGCCGCGCGGCAGGGTCGATTCCAGCGGCTTCTCCTGCACCAGGATCATGGCCAGTTGGGCGATGGCGAGCGTAATCGCGGCGGCGAAGAACACCTTGGCGAAGGCTGCCACCGAGGTTCCCGCCAAGGCGAGCTGGCCCAATGTGTCGCCCGAGGCGCCTATGGGAACTGCCGCGAGCACGATGGCGCCGAACACCGCGACCAGGATCGTGCTCATCAGGGTGCGCACGAAATTCATGGTGCCGATCGCCGCGCCCAGATGATTGATCGACACGGTGTTCTGCAGCACCACCTGGGTCAGCGGCGCGGTCGGGCCAAAACCGACGCCGATCAGGAACAAAATAATCTCGAATTGCACCGTGGTCATGGTCGCCGCCGACCACGCCAGCGCCAGCACCGCACCGATGCCGACGAACAGGAACATCATCGGCAGGAGCTTGTAGTGCTTGACGCGGCCGACGAGCTGGCTGGACAGGCCGGCGCTGGCATTGAGCGTGACCATCAGGATCATCAGGCTCACTCCCGACGACGTCGCCGACCAGCCGAGCACGCTTTGCAGATACATCGGCAGGAAAATGTTCAGCGCCAGGATCGAGCCCCAGCCGAACGAATGCGCCAGCATGGCAAGCCGCGCGGTCGGATCGGCGAGGATGGCGAGCGGAATAAGCGGTTCCGCCGTGGTGAGCTGGCGCACGACGAAACCGCCGCCGAGCACCAATGTACATCCGACCAGGGCCAGCACCGGCGAGGAGAACCACGGATAGCGCACGCCGCCGAGATTGAGCGCCAGCATGAACGACGAGCTTGCCGCCATCACCAGCACCGCGCCGGCGAAGTCGAGCTTATGCGGCCGGTCATGGCGCGGCAGCTTGCGCAGCATGGTCAAGGTCAGGATCACGGCGCCGACGCAGAGCGGGAAACTCCACAGAAAGATCACCCACCAATAAAGGTGATCGCAGATCCAGCCGCCCAGCACCGGCCCGGTGCCGCCCGCGGTGGTAAAGGCGATGGAGAAATAGGCGTAATATTTGGCGCGATCCTTTGGCGCGGCAACGTCGCCCAAAATCATCTGCGAGATCGCGGTCAGGCCGCCGCCGCCGCAGCCTTGTACGATGCGCCCGCCGATCAGCATCAGCATGCTGGTCGACGATGCCGCCAATAGCGAGCCCGCCATATAGACGCCGAGCGCGATCAACAGCGCCGAGCGCCGGCCATGGATATCGGCGAATTTGCCATAGAGCGGGGTCAGCGCCGTCGAGGCGATCAGGAACGACGTGATCAGCCACGGCAGATTGTGCACGTCGCCGAGCGCCCGGCCGATGGTCGGCAACGAGGTCGCCAGGATCGACTGGTCGATCGAGCCGAGAAACACCGGCAGCATCATGCTGACGACGATGAGCCGCCTGTCCTTGTGGGTCAGCGACTCGACGGTCGCCGGACTAACGCCAGGCTCGCTGACTTTGGCGTCCATGAACGTTCACTCCGCTGCGACCAAGGCTGCGCAGCGCTCCCCGGCGGAACGGCTTTGTCGACGTGAATACCGGCAAAATCCGCCGCTGTCATTTACGGCCTGGCGCATGGCAGACCTGCCACGCGCCAAGCCGGTTGCACGGAGCCTACGTGCTTAGCGGACTTTTAGCTTCAACAGCGTATCCGCCGTGCCGTGGCAAAACTTTGCCATGTCGGACGGCGCCATCCAGATCTTGTCGAGGAACTGACGGCCCATCATGTGGGTCGAATACGGATAATCGATCGAGAACATGACGCGGTCGATGCCGAAGGTCATCAGCGCCGCATAAAGCGGCGGCTCGTTGAAGATGCCGCTGGTGGTGATCCAGACCTGGTCGAGGATGGTCTGCGGCACCGAACGCTTGAGATGCTCGATGTCGGCGGAAAACACCTGGCTGGCGCGGTCGAGCATCATCGGCAGCATTTCGCCCATATGGCCGATGATCAGCTTGAGCTTTGGATGCTTGTCCAGCGAGCCTGCGACCACCATGCGCAGCACGTGCACCGCCACTTCGGAGTGCCAGCCCCAGCCGGCGGTTTCCAGCACGCGCCCGGCGCCCTCCGGCAGGCCGGAGAAATAAGCCTCGCGCACCGCCGCGGGCGGAATGTGCGGATGGATGTAGATCGGGACATCGAGCTCTGCCGCCGCCGCAAGGATGCCGTCGTAACTCGGATCGTCGAGGAATTTGCCTTCCGTCGTGCCGTTGACCATGGCGCCGACGAAGCCGAGCTCCTTCACGGTGCGCGCCAATTCCTTGGCCGCGGCATCGGGGCTTTGCATCGGCAGCGAGGCGAAACCGGCAAAGCGCGTGGGATGTTTGGCGCAAGCCGCGCCGAGATGATCGTTGATCTCGCGCGCCATCGCCACGCCATCCGGGCCGGGCACCAGATCCGGCCCTGGGCCGCTGTTCGACAGCACTTCGACCGTGATGCCGGCCTCATCCATCGACTGCAGCCGCTGCTCGCCGAGATCGGGCAACAGCGACAGCGGATTGGGCACATCCTTGCGCAGCGCTCTCGGCTTATAGCCGCGGCGCGCAATGACCGCTTTGTCAACGCGGGCGGATGCCGCGGGCAGCGAAAAGTGTTCTTCAAGTATGACGGTACGCATGGGCGCTTCTCTCCTTGTGCGGAGGGGTTGTTGCATCGTTTGCCGGTCGCCAGCAAGCGGGTAGATCGCAGGCGGCGGTCTGCTATGATGCTGACGACTGCCGGCGCGCTGTGCGCGCGTCGTCGCCTCCGGAATGCGCTTCCGGAAACGGTCGCACCGCCAAACCATTGTCCGTCCGCCCGCCCGCGCGGCTCCGCCGCGCTGCGGCACATTCATTGAGGGAACGCCATGAAACTTTCCGCGCGCAATCAGCTCAAAGGCAAGATCGTGGATGTGAAGAAGGGCGCGACGACGTCCCATGTCCGGCTCGAAATCGCGCCCGGCCAGATCATCACCTCGTCGATCACCAACGAAGCCGTCGACGAGTTGGGCTTGAAGGTCGGCGGAACGGCCACCGCCATCATCAAGGCTTCAAGCGTAATGATCGCAGTCGATTAGGAATTGATCGTGAAAACATTGATCCTCGTCATCGCCGCCTGCGCGGTGGCCGCGCCCGCGTTTGCGCAGGAGCCGGTCGGCTGCGACAAATTCAAATGGCCGCTCGACAAAGAGCGCGCCACCCTCAACGGCACCGACCTGCCGAAGATCGCCTCCGGCGCCAGCGTGACGTTTCCGATTCCCTTCGGCACGATCGTCGCGCTGGTACCGTTCGCCGACGCAAAACTGCCGGCGCCGCCGGAGCGCACGCCGAAATCGCCCGACAGCTTCGCCGGATTTTTTGAGGCGAAGGCGCCGCCGCAAGCCGGCGGCTACAAGATCACCTTGTCGGCCGAAGGCTGGATCGACGTCGCGCAGGCAGGTCAAGCGGTCAAGTCCACCGCGTTTAGCGGCGCGCTGGGCTGCGAAGGCATCCGCAAGAGCGTGAAGTTCGATTTGGCCGCGGCCCCGTTCACTGTCGAACTGAGCAGCATCAAGACAGATTCGATCAAGATCGTGATTTCGAAAGACTGAACGCTACTGCTTGAGCGTATTCGCCACCTTAAAACTCGCCTGCGTATTGGCCTTGATATCGTCGAGCGTCACCTCGGCCGCGAGCTCGATCAAGGTCAGGCCGCCGCCGGTGCGGTCGACGGTGAAGACGCCGAGGTCGGTGATCACCATGTCGACGACGGCGGCGCCGGTGAGCGGCAGGTTGCAGCGGTGCAGCAGTTTTGATTCGCCTTTTGCAGAATGCTCCATGACGACGACGACCTTCTTGACGCCGCCGACCAAATCCATGGCGCCGCCCATGCCCTTGACCAATTTGCCGGGGATCATCCAGTTGGCGATGTCGCCGTTCTCGGCCACCTGCATGGCGCCCAAGATGGCGAGATCGATATGGCCGCCGCGGATCATGCCGAACGAGTCCGCCGAGTTGAAATAGCTCGTGGTCGGCAGCTCGGTGACGGTCTGCTTGCCGGCGTTGATGAGGTCGGCGTCCTCCTCACCCTCGAACGGGAACGGGCCGGTGCCGAGCATGCCGTTCTCCGATTGCAACTGCACGCCCATGCCGTTCGGGATGTAGTTCGAAACCAGCGTCGGAATGCCGATGCCGAGATTGACGTAAAAACCGTCCTGCAATTCCTTGGCGGCGCGTTCCGCCATCTGGTCGCGGGTCCAGGGCATGATCGTTCCTCTCAAGCTTTTTTGCGCACGGTGCGCTGCTCGATGTATTTCACCGCATTGGGCACGTGGATCAGGCGCTGGACGAAAATGCCCGGCGTGATGATGTGATCGGGATTGATCTTGCCCGGCTCGACCAGATTCTCGACCTCGGCCACCGTCACCTTGCCCGCGGTGGCCATCACCGGATTAAAATTGCGCGCGGTCTTGCGGTAGACCAGGTTGCCCTCGGTATCGCCCAGATAGGCGTGGACGATCGCAAGGTCGGCGACGATGCCGCGCTCCATGATGTAGCGCTGGCCGTCGAATTCGCGCACGTCCTTGCCTTCGGCGATCTGGGTGCCGACGCCGGTCTTGGTGAAGAACGCCGGGATTCCGGCGCCGCCGGCGCGGATGCGCTCGGCCAGCGTCCCTTGCGGGTTGAACTCGATCTCGAGCTCTTTCGCCAAGTATTGCTGCACGAAGGTTTTGTTCTCCCCGACATAGGAGGAGACCATCTTCTTGACCTGCCTGGTTTCGAGCAGGACGCCGAGGCCCTTGCCGTCGACTCCGGCATTGTTGGAGACGACGGTCAGGTTTTTCACCCCCGTCTCGCGGATCGCAAGGATCAAGATTTCCGGAATGCCGCACAGGCCGAAGCCGCCGGCCATGATGGTCATGCCATCCTTGAGCAACCCGGCCAACGCGGATGTGGCATCCGCATAGACCTTGTTCATGACCGCTCCATTTCCCCCGGCAAAGAATTACGAATAGCGGGACCGGCGGAAAGGTCAACTGGCTGGAGATCGGACGCCAAATCTCCGCCTATTCGAGCCGCAGCCTATTTCGGGCTGGTCGGCAGCGAGCGGATCGCATCCGGCAGGGTGTCGCGCGGATAATAAGTCCAGAACACGAAGGCACCGGCGAACAGCACCGCGGCAATGATCGCGGCGGCTAACTTGTTGCGAAACGAGATAATGCCGCCGAGCAACGTGGCGACGAACACAAAACCCGCCAATATCGAGACATAGAGCCAATTTACGGCGGTGAGGTCGATCGGCATGGGAACTCCTCAAAAGGTCGGCCGAGACGGCCGTACCACCTTAGCCCAGGTAGCCGGTCAGACGGTAGTATGTGGGTTAAAATGCTTTGACGTTCAGTTTTGACGCACGGGTGCAGTGGAATTCTGCCGGCTCCGAATTGGTATCGTCAGCGCCAGGGACCGACGGCGGGCCGAGCACATGGCGCAATATGGCTCGTCCTCCTTCGCGATAAACGCATCGAACTCGCGGTCGCTGCAGGCCGGATCGAGACCCTCATAGCCGAGATAGAAATCCCATTTCGGCGACAGATCGTACTTCGCCTTCTGCATCTTGAGATAGGCGAGCGGCGCGCATTTGTAGATTTTACCGTCGTATAGCTGCTTGCAGATCCGCGCCGGGCATATCTCCCAGCTGGCGCGCGGCGCATTATCCTCGAACGGCTCCATGGTCGTCCCGAAGCCGCGGTAACGCAGCGTCCAATTGGCAAAGGATTGATCGACGTCGACCTTTACGCCGAATTCGCTCTGCCAGCGGGTGACGAGGTCAAAGATCGGCTTGAGATGCTCGCGATATTCCGGCGAGTCGTGATGCACCGCGATGCTGATGCAAGCGCGGCCGTCGGCCGCCAGCAGCGCCGGAAGGCTGGGATGACGATGGAGGAAAAAGCCGTTGGTGCGGATGCGGATGAAAGCGTCCGGCCAATGCCGCCGCGCCAACTGGACGAAGCCCGGCAAGTCCGGGTGAATCGTCGGCTCGCCGCCGAGCAAGTGAAACTCGGCGACGGCAAGCCGCCGGCTCCAGGATTGCATCCAGCGGTCGGCTTCGGCGAGGGTCAGTTGTCCGTGGTGATTGTGGTTTGAGTAGTGCGAACAGCTGTCGCACGTCAAATTACATGCATGGGTGACATGCAGCTCAAGGCGTTCGATCGAACGCAACCGGCCGCGTTGCCGGCGAAACAACCGTCCCAAGGGCTCGGGAACTTTCATGGCACGAATAATAACACCGCCGACCGTGCGCGCCTATTGAGCCGGCCAACGCCGCCGCTCTGCCTTGCCGCGGCGTTTCGACCGCTGCCTCGACCTGCCCCGCCGATCCGAATATGCCTGCCAGAGGGGGACGGCACGTGAGTTTTCTGAAAGTTCTGGCAAGCCTCAAGACGTTGGCGGCGCGGCAAACCCGATCGCAGTCCGGCACCTTCTACATTTGCCACGGCCCGCATCCGAACGATTTGGTCTACATGGAGAACCTGACCGATTTCTTTCGGCAACAGGGCATCGCAGTCGACACGATAGCACTTAGCGCCGACGGGCAACGATTGGAGCTAGCGCGCTGCTTGAACGGCGACGCAATCGGCGTGCTCGGCCTCAACACTCTGCTCGATCATTCCTGGATACATGCAGAAAATTTTTTGGAGGTCGCCGCGCGCACAAATGTGCCGGTGATTCACTGGGTATTGGACCATTCCAGCACGCGTTGGCCGGAATTCACCCATGCGACCGCGGCCAATTCCAGATTTCTTTTCCTGTCGCCATTCTCGGAAAGATATTTCCAGAATTGCGCGTTGCCAGGCAGCGTCACCAGCCACACGACGGGCAATACCGGCGTCAGCCGCCATTCACGCATAGCGCAGCTGCGCCGGCGGGATTTCATAGCGCGGGCCTACAATTGCATTGTTCCGCTGAACCTGCGCCGCATTGGCGGAACGCTCGAAGATGCCATGCGTCGCCGAGACAGTCTCGAACCAACGCTCGGTCGCGCGGTAGACCGCGCGATAAGGACCGCCTATGCCGATCTCGATCGGCCGATCGAGAGGCATCTGGTCGAGGCGCTGACCGACGCCGGCCTGAACCCGGGCAATGATCGTCTCAATTTTTGTCTGCAGATCATCGAGGAGGCCGTTCAGATCAAGCGCCGTCAGTGGATTTTCAGGATCGCCAGCCGCTACCCGGTATTGATCCAGTCGGATGAGACAGCCCGGCCGATCGCCGGTTGCGACACGGCGGCTTTCGAAGTCAATGTCGACATGAAAACCACGTTCAATCGCATGAGGCAGGCGCGGGCGGTCCTTAATACCAGCCATGTTAATGACGAGCTTCACAACCGCACGATCAACGGCCTCAATGCCGGTTGCGTCAATATCGTCGAGGACAACCTCGTCCATCGCCGGCTATTTACCGATCGCAAGAACGCGCTGTTCTTCCGCTACGACGACGACAGCCTGCGACGGTGCCTGGACCTTGTCTGCACCGATCCGGCGCAGGCCTATAAGATCGCCAAAAGCGGCTTCAAGTTGCGCGACCGCCAGCCGTTCCGTTTCGGCGGTTTCCACAACATCCTCAAGCTGGCGCAAACGCCGTTGCCCGCCGCATCCGGCGCAGGTCGGTAAGGCGACTTCGCGCCGACACCGTGGCGTCGCTTTGCCCGAGGCGATATAAGGCGTGTCCCGACCAACGGCATTGGCGCAAGCCTCGAAATCCGCATGACCAATCTCTTGATCCTCCTGACGCTGACGCCGGAGCTCAACAACCAATACCGCGATCACCTCAAGGCGAAATTTCCGCAGCTTAATGTCGATCTTGTGGATCACCATTCCAAGGTCGGGCCCTATATCGCGTCCGCCGACATATTGCTGACATTTGCGCCGCGGCTGAGCGACGACGTGCTGCGCGCCGGTACCAGTTTGAAATGGGTGCAGGCCCTCGGCACCGGCGTCGACAATCTGATCGACCGGCCGGTGCTGCGCAAAGACGTCATCGTCACCAACATCCACGGCATTCACGGCGCGCCGGTGTCGGAAGCCGCCATCGGTTCGATGCTGGCGCTGGCCCGCGATATTCCGCGCGCGCTACGCGCCCAAGGCGCGCGCGAATGGGCACGCTTCCCGGCGCGCTTGCTGCACAACAAAACGGTCGGCGTTTTCGGCATCGGCGCTATCGCCGAGGAACTGGCGCCGAAATGCAAGGCGTTCGG